>JAUNJR010000005.1:0-31549 GCA_030533135.1 Coriobacteriales bacterium | reverse complement strand
TGCGTGCCCAGTTGGCAACAGGAGCGTGGCCTTCGGATGGCGGTGGATACGGTGAGGTCTCTAGCGCGACCAGCCCTCAGCTGTGGGTACGACTAGCCGAGCTGGCGCAAGACCACCTGCAGGAGAAGACGGGAGAGCGCTGGGAGGTGGTGGACTTTTCCTACCCCTTCCCTGATAACGGGCCAATTCCGGTACCACCAAAGAGAACTGAGACCAGTAGGGTGACCACCTTACTTCTCTGCCGATCGGGCGATGATACCGGTCTGTTCTGCACCGTGGACTACTATCGCTGGGCATCGCCAACACGCTTTGAGGACCATCTCGAGGACGCTCGTGAGGAGCGGCAGGAGCAGATACAGCTTCTTGCTCAGATTGAGAGCCTCGAGACGCTCTCTGGGTATCAAGTGCTTCTGAATGGGTCAGAGCTCCTCGTCTGGGACCAAGGTGAAGAAGATGCCCTCCGTGACCCCGAGACGTTTGTGTCCCTGGTAAACCAGGTGCAGGGGTTAGCCAACGGATACGTGCGCGTGACGCTCCTGGCATCCGACACACCAACCAGAATCTCCTATCGGTCGGTATCGTATGACTATCCCAACGAGCGTGACGTGCAGCAGATGTCGCCCGAAGCCTGCCGTGTGGTCCTCTTGAACGCTTCAGATTGGATTGATGTGGACTACGCAAAAGGCGACGTACTACTCTATGGCTCTAGTTCTGCCGACAGAAGCTGCACCACTGACGACCTCAGTGGAAGCCTTGCACCAGTTCCCAGAGATGATTACTCCAGCAAGTGGTACCAACCGAGCGAGGGCGCGTATACCGATTCGGCACTCTGCTCCCTTGTCAGCGGCGAACTTGGCCTCGAGGAGGAGTCGGTTATCGCCATCAGCCTCATCGAGGAATCTGGCTTCGGCGACCTCACGCAGCGATCATGGGTGGTCGTTCCCGCAGGCTCGCTACCGGAAGACCCTGAAGGCTTCTGTGCCACGGCAAACAATCTGCTCGACAAATCTTGGAGTCTCGTGCCCGATCAGACCGACTCAGAGAAGCGGAAGGCCTACTACCTGCGCGTCTATGAGATTGATGAAGAGACGATTACTCGAGAAGGTGAAAAGCAGTCTTTCGAGGACCTGAAAGCCGCCGCCACTACAAGCGTTGCCGCCATTGAGGACTATCACTTCGAGGTACTCCTACACGGATACCCGCACATGACACAATGGTCAGTCGACGAGGAGCCCGATGTCCAGCCAGTCGTCCCAAGTGACGTGGGTGGATCCATCGCACACTCACGTGAGTGGCGTTACGGAGCTGAGCAGTAAACGCTTGGCATGAACGGAAAACGCCCCATGGCACATGACATGCCATGGGGCGTTTTCCTGTTTATCTCTATGCGTTACTCGGCCGTCAGCGCCGCAAGCGTGATGTAGTTGTACGGCGCGTTGAAGTGCGGCAGGAAGAAGATGTCAAGGAGCGCCAGCTCGTCGACGGTGACCTTCTTCTCCACGGCAAGGCTGAACATGTTGATGTTGCCGTGCATGTCATAGGTGCTTGCCAGCTGGGCACCAAGGACCACGCGGGTCTTGGCGTCATAGACGATCTTGCACGTAGTGTCAGGATTGTCATGCTCAATGAACGGAGCCTTCTGGCAACCCGTGACGGTGGAGGACTTGACCTCGACACCTGCGCGTGCAGCCGCTGTCTCGGTCAGGCCCGTAGAGACCATCTTGAGATCGAAGATGCAGATGCCACTGGAGCCCTGCACGCCCGGCGTCTCAAGCGGCGTGCCACCGATATTGTGGCCGGCCACGATGCCCGAACGTACCGCGTTGGAAGCCAGAGCGATGTAGCCAGGCTCACCGTCAAGGGAATTGTTGAAGATAGTGGCGCAGTCGCCAACGGCATACACGTCGGGAATGCTTGTCATCTGATGGCGGTCAACCAGGATGGCGCCATTGCGGAAGAGCTCCATGCCGGAGTCCTTGACCAGCTGGGTGTTGGGGCGGAAGCCGATGCATACGCAGACCATGTCGACGTCATAGGCACCCTTGTTGGTGACGATCTTGGTGACCTTGCCGTCAACGCCCTCAAAGTGGTCGACACCCTCGCCGTAATGGGCCTCGATGCCGTTGTCCTCCAAGTTCTTGGCCATCATGGCGCTGAACTCGGGGTCAAAGTTGTTGGCCATGCAGGTGGGGGCCATGTCAACCAGCAGCGTGTGGCGACCATTGCGCTGGAAGGCCTCGGCAAGCTCGACGCCAATGTAGCCAGCGCCGACGACGGCAACCGTCTTAATGTCGGGGTTCTCAAGCTTCTTGACGACTTCGGCAGCGTCCTGGAAGAGCTTCACCTGCTGGATGTTGTCCAAGTCGCCACCCTCGAAGCGAGGAAGGATGGGGAGCGAACCGGTGGCGAGGACCAGCTTGTCATAGCTCTCCTCGTACTCGGTGCCATCAAGACCCTTGGCATAGACGACCTTGGCATCAAAGTCGATGCGCATGACCGGAGTCTCCATATGCACGGTGCAGCCCTTAGCCTCGAACTGCTCCTTGGTCTGATAGAACAGCCCCTGTGGACCGCTGATCTGGTCACCAATCCACAAGGCCATACCACAGCCCAGGAAGCTGATGTTCGAGTTGGCATCAAAAGCAACAACCTCGTTGCCCTTGTAGTTGTCAAGGATGGTGTTGATAGTGGCGGTACCGGCATGGTTGGCGCCAACGACAACAATCTTGCTCATATGAGTTCCTCTCACTTGTTTGGCCATAGCTTATTTAACTGTACCCTGTCAGCAAGAGATTCATGAGAGGGGCTCGGCATCAGGCACGAACGGTCGGCACGTGGACTTCCTGAGCTACAGATAGGGGCGCTGCTGCGAGCTCGTTACATCGCCAGCCTTCTCAGGCAGAGTGCCATCTCGCCTATAAGCACGCAATCGTCATAGTCAGAGACGCCTACAAGCTCTGGTATGGCACTCTCAGGCAGCCCCTTAGCCAGCTCATTATGGAGCTCAGTCATATCAGGCAGCAGGTCGCACCATACATAGATGACATCAGGAGCCACCGTGCATGTTACGCTCGTCAGATATCGGGCGACGAGCTCACGCATGCCGTTTACGCGCCACGCGGCATCCTCAAGGTCCATCTCGAGCGCAAAGCCCTTCGCGAGCGCACCAAGGTGCCCAGACCAGCCGCCGTGACCCACGACAGGCTCTCCCCCAAGAACATAGCCTTCCTCGCCCTCTGCCACGCCAACCGCCTGTGCGTGGAACGCGACGTTCTCGTATGTATCCTGTGACACATAGCAGCCAACAGCGGCCGCAGAGGCGTTGTAATCGATATAGACTCTGGTGCCCCAGTTCTTCTCCAGACGGTTACGCAGCTCGATGCGCCGCTCACTACCATCAACTTGCTCGATGACCACGCCCTTGTCCACGACACCTGGCACCGCGACGCCAATGGCATCAAAGTCGCTCATCTTCCAACCCTCGACGAGTAACGTCGCAGCAAGGTCCTCAAGTGTGTGGAAATCAACCGTGCGACGCACCAGCATGCCCGACAGCACAATCTGCCCGCAATCTAGTACGCGATAGCTCAGCGTTGGCTCGTCCGAGCGATAGATGTAGCTCAGGGCCAGCACCTTTTTGGTGCGATCGTAGTCACGAACCAACTTGAGCTGCTTCTTATCGTCCGAAACAGTACGGTTGCCACTGAGTACGTCAACGACCAACTTGAGGGCCGCGTTGGCGTCATAGGCACCAAAGATCTTTCCGGGAAGCTCGATGACAATGGTTCCTGGCAGTGCTTCGGCAAGCGCCTTCCTCTGGTGAGCGACCTGAGGGGCAAGCAGTACCGCAGCGTATTCCGACCCGCTCTTCACGGCCTCTTCGAGCGGCTTTGCCGTGAAATCAAGGTCAAGCCCAAAGCCTTGTGCAAGTTCGTTCAACTTGTTGGAGAAGTACGTCGTGGTCACACCGCAGGTACAGCACAGAAGTACATGGCGCATGCTTCGGTGCGTCATGTCGTGCAGGGCCTCAGCCATCTCATTAAAGAGTTCCTGTGCACGGAGCAGATCCAGGAGCTCGAAGTGGAGGAAGAAGGCGGGCTCACCATCCAAGACGCGCTCGAGACGAAGCTCGACGATGTACATGCCGTCGATTTCGTAGAAGTTGACCCAGCCCTTTACGAGCTCATGGTTGATGACGATGCCGTCGCCGCTCTCCTCAATTGTGCACCCATCAATCTGTTGAGCCAGTATCCACGTGCGGTATGCCTGCAGCATCTCTTCCATGGTGCTCCCCCGTCAAAACAGCTGCAACGTGAGGGACAGTCCTTCGGTGGCATTCGTCACGCGAAGGGCTGCCTCACAAAAGTGCGTTCTTATTTGTTTTAACGCTGAATAGTGAAAATGTCAGACAGGCCCGTCATCTCAAAGACATCCATGACCTCGTCTCTGGGATGCACCAGCGTCATCGAGCCTCCACGAGAAGTCGCAAGCTTCTGGGTGGACACCAGCACGCGCAGGCCAGCACTGGAGATGTACTCAAGGTCCGAGAGGTCTAGCGTGAAGTCACTCACCGTAGCAGGGAGGCTTGAGATCTCCTTCTCAAGGTCAGGGCTCGTCGCAACCGAGAGTTTGCCTTCAATCGCGATCGTTGCCTGGTTCCCATCAAGCGTTGTCGTGAGGTTCATGCTGCTATCCCTTCTTTCTGACGTCAGCCGACGTCCTACCAAGACTTCTTAAACACAAGCACGTTCTTATCGCCTTCATGCACATACTCAATTGCATCAGCACACTTCTTTGCCATAAGAATACCTAACCCACCGATCTTCGCCTCTTGGACTGATGACGGACGAGTCGGATCCTTGCGGGTCAATGGGTCAAACGGCACTCCCCAGTCGGTCAACTGCACCGTGATGGTGTGAGGGTTAGGCGTATAGGAATACTCGACATAGCAAAGACCAGGCTGTTCCATTCCTTTGTAGGCGTAGCGACACACGTTGACAAAGAATTCCTCGAAGGTGATGTCAATCTTGTTCCGTACGCTCAGGGGACAATGATGCTTGTCCACCTCGGTATGAATGAAATCAAGCAAAGGCTGGAGGTTATCGAGCGTCGCCGGAAGCGTCAGGCTATCCGTCACCTTGGAAGGCTTACTATCCTGCGACGCAGGGTGCGTGGTGTCACCCGCGTGTCCGTCCAGAAAACCCATCAGCGATCCCTCACCAACAAACGTCTGCAAACATTCTCACTCGATTGCACATCCACTAATTGGTAAATGATACGCTGTGGCAGAGCTTTCGGGCTCAAGAAAATGGAGCATGAAGCATTGCGTCCCTTGATGCATCCGTACTGTGGTATAGTTCCTCCGCGCGACAACTACACAGTAAACAGGTGTTACTTGATAACCACCTCTAAAAAACAAGGAGCATGTGTTATGAAGAAGCTCTTCTCGGAGTTCTTCCGTCTGCTAGACAGCCTCCCCTCTCTCGTACTTTCCCTCCTGGTTCTCTCCGTTGTGGCTATGAACCTACTGGCAAACAAAAGCATCAATACGGGGCTCTCTTGGCTCGCGCTTGATTGTGGAATCCTGTTCTCCTGGCTGACCTTCCTCACCATGGACATCATGACGCACTGCTATGGTCCGCGGGCAGCCACGGCGGGATCACTCTTTGCCATGGTTTTAAACCTTTTCATGGCAGCCATGTTTTTCCTGGCAAAGATGATTCCAGGAGTCTGGGGCGAAAGTTTTGTCGTAGGCAGCGAGGCCGTCATCAACACCGCGCTTGACAACACCTTCGGAGGAACCTGGTTCATCCTATTGGGAAGCTCGATTGCCTTTGCCGTCTCGGCCGTCCTCAACAACTATCTAAATTGGGGAATTGGCGAGCAGGTCAATGGCAACGGCTTTGGCATCTTTGCCCTCAGAAGCTACGTCTCTACGTTCCTTGCCCAGTTCACCGACAACATCACCTTTGCCCTTATCGTCAGCCGCACCTTCTTTGGCTGGACACTCCTTCAATGCTTCACCTGCGCCTTGACTGGAGCGATCATGGAACTGCTCTTCGAGGTGTTCTTCTCACCCGTGGGCTATCGCATCTCACGAGCAATCCTAGACGAGCGTGCAGCCGCGGCGACGGCTCTGTCAGAAAGCTGCTAAACCATGATCATTGTCATCAGTGGAACCTCAAGTGGTATTGGCAAAGCGACGGCGGTGCGGTTCTTAGCCGAAGGTCATGAGGTTTATGGCTTTGATGTCGAAGAAGCCCCTTTTACTCACTACAACTACCACCACTGCATCCATGATGTACGAGATAACGCGGCGAAACTGCCCGATATTCCCGCGCCAGACATCGTAATCAACAGTGCGGGGACCCTTGAGGAAACAGACGCCATCGACGTCAACCTCACGGGGACGATTCGTTTCACGCAGCGTTTTATCGAGAGCCCCCGCCTGAAGTCTGTGCTGTTCATTGCGTCGGCTTCGGCGCGCAATGGTGCAGAGTTTCCGTTCTACGTAGCGAGTAAGTCCGGCATTGTGGGCTACATGAAGAACCAGGCGCTCGCCCTGGCGCCACGAGGCATTACCGTCAACAGCATCTCCCCCGGCGGTGTACTTACCCCTGCAAACAAGCACATCCTTGATGATGAGAGCCTCTACAGTCAGGTCTTGGCGGAGACGCTTCTGGGCAAGTGGGCCGAGGCAAGCGAGATTGCCGAACTGGCCTACTTCCTTACGATTACCAATCGGTCAATCACGGGAGAAGACATCCTCATCGACAACGGCGAGATGCTCAAATCCAACTTCATCTGGTGACCTCAGACCTACCCGACGAAAAATGATCCATTGGGGATTTTTTCAAAATCTTTGAGACGAACGCTACCGTATCGCCGTAGTAAGAGACGAAGCGCGAAATAGAGGAGGAGGCAATCATGGATAACGATCGAATCATAAGCGCCCTTCGTCGTGACCTCTCGGTGGGGACGGAGCGTTTTCGCGATGATTTGCTGAGGCGCTGCCTCTCTGAGCTTGATCAGCCAGAGGGTATTCCCCTTTCAGATGACGAGCTCGACATGCTCGCTGCGGCGTCAGGTGTGACACCACAAGACACCGATGCGGGCATGGGAATGGATGGATGGCCACTGCCGCACTCCAACCCATTCTGGACCCCGGGGATCTAGACAAAGCATCTGAGGAGCACGGCGCTTCGCTGGGCAGCAATGACCTGACCAGAGAAGCGCCGTTTTCTGCTCTCACCACTCATAAACACGTTGTATCACCATCGCGACACCCAGTGCTATCTGACGCTCCTGCAAGATTCCCTGTCATCTCCGTGTGAACAATCCCTTTTAAACAAGGTGCTTTATACTATCCGTTGGTGGACAACGCGCGTCCGTTGGTTGGTATAGACGTCTGCGTCAATCGTCGGACAACGTACTTGTTGCAGCTTGTCCAGCAGGATCACGGAGTTGTTAACGAAGACAGGGTTTGATTTGATCATACGACGCAACAAGCTCACACTCATTCGCGGCGGTGGCAACAATGATCCCCGGCTCGAGTTTGAACGGCTCTATCGTGAGTCGTATCCCCTTGTGTACAACTATGTCTGTCGTCGCATGGCAAACCGCGATGCCGCAGAGGATGTCGTCGCCGACGCCTTCCTGCGTGCAGCCCGCTTCTTTGAGCGTTTCGATTCCCGACGTGCAAAGTTCTCCACGTGGGTCATTTCTATCGCCCGAAACTGCATCAACGACTACTACGAGCAGAATCCACTTTCCGAGGACCTCGAAATCATTCCGGAAGGCTTCTATGCAAAGGAAGACGACCAGGTTGCTCTCATCGGCGACCAGGACCTCGTCATCAAGCTCATGCGAGTGCTTGACGATGAAGAGCGGGAGCTCGTGTACCTCAAGTACTACCAAGAGATGCGCAATGTCGAGATTGCCGAAGCGCTGGGAATTAACGCCTCGACCATCTCGACTAAATTGTCTCGTGCCATGGTGAAGATGCGCGCTATCGCGCAGTGATGATCAGGCGCCGCGACACCCGCTCAACATCCCTATTCCAAACGCTGGCGTGCCACCAAATCTGCGAAGAGGCCATCTTTGGCTATGAGCTCTTCGTACGTTCCCTCTTCCTCTATGCAGCCGTTGTTCATCACGAGGATTCGGTCACAATGGCGCACGGTCGAGAGTCGATGTGCCACCACGATGCGCGTACAGTTGAGCTCGGCCAGCGCGTCGGCAACATGTTTTTGCGTCACGTTGTCCAGCGCACTCGTTGCCTCGTCAAACATGAGAATGCGACGGTTGCCACAGATGGCGCGAGCAATCATGATGCGTTGGCGCTGACCACCAGAAATGCCACCCGACCCTTCCGTGAGCAAGGTCTGCATCCCCATGGGCATGCGGCGGATGTCGTCTGCGATTCCAGCAATCTCAGCCGCCTTCCAAGCGTCATCGAGCGTGGCGGTCGGAGCTGAGACGGTGATGTTCGAGAAGATGTCACCAAGGAACAGCTTGCCGTCTTGCATAACCGTGCCAATCGAGCGACGAAGCGACCGCAGATCCACTTTGGTGACGTCATAGGGGCCATACAAAACGGTGCCACGATCGGGCTTCTCAAAGCCAAGCAAACAACGCAAAGCCGTTGATTTGCCACAACCGCTCTTGCCCACAATGGCTACGTACTCCCCCGGCCTGATCTTGAAGGAGAGATTTCTCAAAACGTAGCTTGCACCCTCCGCATATTTGAACCATACGTTCGAGACCTCGATGCCACCCGTCAGTCGCTCTACGCTCGGCTTGTCCTCAGCCGTTTCCGGGCTGGCTTCAAGAATGGGGCTGACCATCTCCAACAGTGGCCTGATGCGGGCAACTTGCCCTGCCATGGAAGAGATGCTCGTGATGGCGCCAGAAATCATTCCATAGGCAGCACTGAACGACATGTAGTTTGCTACGGACAGATGTGCTCGTCCCGCTCGGTAGTAGATGACAATGGTGCCCGCCATACTGATGGCTGTAATGATGGCCGGCAAAGCACGCTCAACAAACGGCTGGTTATACATCTCGCGTGCATAGGTGGAATACTCTTCTGCCCACTTGAAGAACGCTCGGTCCTCAGCACCCGCAAGCTTGAGCTTTGAGATGCCGTTAAGCAGCGCGGTCACCAGACCCGAGAGCTTGGATGACGACTCCATAGCCTTCTGCTGCCTGCGAGACGAAATCACCGCAACCAGGATGGTGAGCAATGCCTGAAGAATCGTGACGATGAGGGCAGGCGTCACCAATGCGGGAGCATAGAAGCCAATCTGGCCGATATAGACCAGTGAAAGGAACGCCGTAAGGCCAGACCCAAGCAAAAGAGATGTCAGGAGCTGCATCAACACGGTTACCTGCGACACGCGACTTGCCAGATCTCCTGATTCATAGTCCTTAAAGAAGGAGGTGGGAAGCAAGAGGACGCGCGAGAAGGTAGCTGCCTCAGTCGCAATTCTCAGCTTGGTCGTCACGCGAGCCATCACTATGTTGCGACATACGTTGATGAGCGTATTTGATAACGCAACGCCCACCAGCAGAGCACCGATGGGTGCAATGAGATCGGACTGCCCACTCGGAATGACCGTCTTGAAGGCAATTTGGTTTGCCATTGCAGGCAGAACTCCCACAAGCGTTGCAGCCAGAGCTGCCATAAACACAAAAACGTAGTCACTACGGTCGAATACCGCCACCAAAAAGCGCAGGAGGTCGAGAATGTGCAGCTTCCCTTTTGGCAGAGGACGGTAGAAGAAGGTGGCCTCCGGTGCAATGTGTGGGACAACCTTCTTGGTAACCCGGACCTTCCTCCCCGTCGTGGGGTCATGGTAATAGTAGCCACCGATGGCGTCGGGAAGCAGCGCGATGGGCTCGCCTGTATCCAGATAACCGAGCATGGCGCCAAATGCATCCTGATACCACGTCCCATCCAGGCGGACCATACGGTGCATCGTTCCCGATGGACGGCAAAGCCACTCGATGCGTTCGTTCAGATCAGAAATATCGTCCGGCACGTTTCCGCGACGGACACCGCAATACCTCAGGCATGTCCGCGCCGCACCATCAATGCGCTTCAAATCATCCACATGGAATGCCGGATTGTTTCTGTTGCCACCAATGCTCATCGCCAAGCTTGCGTAGGCATTCTCGAGCAACTCGTCATCAAGGCGCTGCCGTACCTCAATTTGGGATTCAAACAATGCCATGTCAGTCGCTCCTTACCAGCGTGGCGTAGGCACCATTGGCCGCCAGCAGCTCGTCATGCGTGCCTCGCTCCACCACTTTGCCATGGTCAAGGACGACAATCTCGTCGCAATCTCGTATCGTAGAGAGGCGGTGCGCCACCACGATGCAGGTAATCTCACGGTCCCTGATGTGCTTGATAACGTTGGCCTCGGTCTGGGCGTCAAGCGCACTGGTCGCCTCATCAAGGATGATGATCGTGGGATCTTGCGCAAGCACGCGTGCAATCTCCAGTCGTTGCAACTGCCCGCCAGAAAAGTTACGTCCGCCTGGCATGATACGCGAGGAGTATCCACCTTCTCGTTTGGTCACCTCGTCGTGAATGTCCGCATCACGAGCAGCCATGATGACTTCGTAATCTTCAATCGACTTGTCCCAGAGCTTCACGTTGTCCGAAATGCTGCCATCAAAGGTCACAATGTCCTGATCGACGACCGCAAGCGATCCGCGCATGACGGGACGTCGGATGTCGCTCATCAAGACATCGTCAAAACGCACCTCACCAGACCAGGGCTTTATAAGTCCGCTCACAAGCTTTGCGATGGTTGACTTACCACTTCCCGATCCTCCCACGAGGGCAACCCACTGCCCGGGCTTGATGTGAAGGTCGAAATTCTCAATGAGTGGCTCGTCTAGCGGAGAATAACCAAACGTTACGCCATTGACATCCACTTGGCCACGAAGCTTCTCGACACCATCGTGTGTTGTGTCAGCATCGCTGTCCAACGGTTCCTCGGGAACGTCAACGCGATAGCGCATGACGTCATCCACACGGTTAATCTCGGTCTCCATTTCCTGAAGGGTCTGACCAAGACCGATGAACCGCGAGACCGGAGCCATGAAAGACGAGAGGAAGCCCTGAAATGCCAGCAAGGCGCCCGCGGTAAAGCCCTCCTCGATAATGAGCCAGATGCCAAGCAAGAGCACCGTGATATTGGCAAGCTGAGTCAATGCAACGGGAATTGCCCCGAGGTACTCATTGATGACGGTCATCCGCGCAGAGCCATCTGCCACGTTTGCCTGATAACCAGCCCACCGTTGGAAGTAGCCGTTCTCTGCGCCAGCAGCCTTGATGGTCTCGATCATCTCGACGCCGCCGACTGTTGTGCCATACAGCTTGCCGGAATCAGTCACCATTGAGCGTGAGACGTTAACACGCTTGGCCGAGATGTAGCGTCCCACCAGTGCGTTCAACACCATGGTGGCGATGCCGACCAGCGTGAGCACCACGCTGTACCTGAGCATGATGCCGAGGTACAGAATCAGCATGATGCTATCAATAAGCACTGGCGCCAACTCTCCTACCAGATGAAACGCAATGGTCTCGTTGGCGGACTGACGTCTTTGGAGGTCGCCCACCATGCGCTGAGAGTAGAACTCCACGGGAAGGTGCAGCAGGTGGCGCATAAACCGCGACGAAGAGACAACGGCGGTCTTTCCCTGAATGCGGATGAGATAGACGGAGTTAATGATGTTCGCTGCGGTGGTTATGATCGCCAGAAGCGTCATGATTCCTATCAGAAACATGAGCCGGCTGTCATTGTTTTCCGCAAGCACACGGTCTAGGAACACCTTGTTGAGCGATGTGTTGAACACTCCTAGCAAGGCGCCAATCGCAGCGGTCAGCATGACCAAGGCAATAGCCGGACCCATGCCTTCCAAACGTGCCATGGCCGCCTTGAGTGTGGAGGGAGGCGTTCCGCCTGGTTTGAAGCCCTCGCCCTTGTTGAAAACAAGCGCGACGCCCGTGAAGGATTGGTCGAACTCATCCATTGGCACTTTGACCTGGCCTCTTGCCGGGTCATTCAGGTAGGCATACTGACCACAGAAGCCACGCAGCACCACAAAGTGGTTAAAGTTCCAGAACAGGATGCAGGGAAAGATGCCCTTATCCCTGATTGCCTGAGTTGAGTAGGTCATTCCCTTGGCCTCGAGCCCATAGCTACGGGCGGCCTTGAGAATGTTGGTGGCCTTGCTGCCGTCACGCGACACGCCGCAATCAGTGCGAATTCGCTCAAGCGGTACCCACCGACCGTAGTAGGCAAGGATCATGGTGAGGCAGGCCGCACCGCATTCGAGCGCCTCCATCTGCATGATCTGGGGACATTTGACAACGCGCTGAGCCATGGCCTACCTCAACACCAACGAGATGGGTGACACACGCTCAGTGACGATGACTAAGGTAAAGAGCGTATCGAACTCACCTTCATCAGGAGTTATATCGTCAAACGTCACCAGATAGCCCCAGTCCCCCGGCATGAGGGCTGCGGCAAGATAATCGCTGGAAAGGTATTTGTTTGCCTCACTCTTCGAATAGGGCATTCGACTGATTGATGCAACTGCCCCATCCCTCATGTCAATGTATGCAGGATTGCCCACCGCAACGTTTTCGCATTGTTCAGGGTCGAGGAAACAGACGACTTGCCCATCGATGCAGGTCCCTACTGCAGTAACGGTCGTAGACACCGAACCAAAGACAGCCCACGCAAAAAGGCCGAGGACGAGCGCCAATATGGCCGAAAGCACCAGCCAAACGCTCGGTGTCGTCACCCGCACGTATTTCTCAAGATCATCTGGACTCCGAAGACGATCGGATGCCTTTTGATTAAAGATTGATCCTGTAGATGTTGGCATCCCGCGCTCCTTTGTTGGCTCGGCAGAGAGACCGTCACTCGTTACAATAGCCCTATCCCGAGATGAAAAAGCATGTCTTTATCGCCACTGTTCCTGCGCAATATCGTCGTTTGTCCAGTCAGCTAGGTATCCACGCTGACCAATGGCTCGCATGACGGCGTCCTGGCCCCTGGTCGTATACGCGATGTCAGTCATAAAGATACGCACTGATGCACGTACTCCGTTGGCGGTAGAGCCGATAAAGCGAACCTCAGAGTCCTCCTCTGCCTTCCAACCATGCTTCGTCAATACTTCATCAGCGATATGCTCGATATCTGCCGCAATGCGATCGAGGTCAAGCCCTGGCTTGATGTCCAGCTCAATGGTGTAGCGCTGCGCCATTTTGCCGTCACGTCGCATGAACGTCTTGTTCATCAGCTGGGAGTTGGGAATGACATGCGGATCGTTATCCTTGTCCCGTATGACCGTCTGACGCCAGTTGATGTCAAGGACCTCTCCACGTACGCCGTCAACCTCAATCTGGTCACCAACAGAAAAAAGCTTTGTCACTAGAATCTGTATGCCCGCAACCACGTTGACCATGAGCTCCTGCATGCTCAAAGTGACCACAAGGGTGGTAATTCCAAAGGCTTGTACGAGTCCCGAAAGCTCAATGTCAAAGACGTTCTCGGCAACAAAGTACGCTGCTCCACCCACCAGGATTGCACGAACAATGTTGAGGATGAGCGTAACCCCCGCAACCGACGAATCACCAAAGGTTCTGCGCACCATACTGGTGATCCACCGTGAGAGCAGGTAGGCTCCGACGACAACGATCGCCGCCGAAACAAGGTCGACCACGGTATTGTTGATAGAGCTCAGTGTCGTTTCATACGCCTGCGCATCAATTGCCATCACGAGAACCTAACCGTTGTTACGCGGGGTGGCTGTATAGGTGAACACCTCGTGAATCTCATGGTCGTAACCTTCATAGAACCCGTTAGGCATGCCCAGTATGATGCGCGCGCCACGGTTATAGAGCACGAGCAGGTCACCCGAGTCCGTGAAAGTCAGCCCCTCAATCTCCCCCTGAAGGGTGACGTCATCCAGCGTGCGCTCTAACGTGACCGTGCACTCGGTCGCGTCAGGTTTGATAATCGCACGATACACATGGTCTGGCTCGCCGAAGTCCGCGTCGCCGTCATCAGCCGTCAGATAGAAGGCGCCATCATGGTACGCAACGCCCTGAATCCACTGAGGGGCGGCGTGGAGGTGAACGCTACGCAGGTAGGCGCCGGTCTCAAGGTCATACTGATACAGGTAGCGACCCGTGTCGGTCCATGAGCTCATCCACACGGTGCCGTCATCGGGGTTAACGCAGATGCCACTGCACTCATCCTGGCCACTCTCGGGCTCAAAGTTGAACGTGCGGTCAAGTTCCAAGGTGTTGCCGTTATAGATGGCAATCTGGATGTTGGTTGCCTCACCATCAACAAAGCGCTCGACACCACAGTAGACCTCGCCGTTGTAGACATCGATGTCACCGATATGGTTTACCTCGAGCTCATATCCCTTCGAGAAGGGGTCGGCATTGGTAGCGCGAAAGTTCCATTCGTTGTCATAGCGCGACAAGGTAGTCGATCCGCTGATCCAGATATTCGAGCCTTCGGCCGCCACGCCTTGGCGTCCGTCCACCTCCTGAGCCCCCTGCAGCTGGTAGGTCGCCGTAGGCAGCATCATTGATGGGGTGTCTTCCGGGCGTCCCGAAGAGTTATCAACCTTGCCCTGATTGCTTGATAATCCCGAGCACGCAGCAAGAGTAAGACCCAGGGCAAGCGTCACACTGCAGGTCATGAGCTTGTGTTGCATGAGTGTTCTCCTTCAAGCGATGAGACTCAACATCACAATTGAATGCATCTTACTTGATTAATCCACTGCAACACAAACGACAACGCAAGCGGTGTCTCAAATCAAAGGGACGCTCCCCTGCAAGCCGACCCGACTCACAGAGGAGCGCCCCCTGTTCATTTACTCCAGTAGCTAGAACAGAAGCGAGTCCACCTGAGGAATCAGCTCCTCCAAGTGCGCACGAGCAGCCGCAATCACCGCGGGGTCACCATTGCGACGAATGGTCCGACGCATGATGCGAGCGGAGCCCACAATTGTTGCCTTATCCACGATCGAGCGTATCGTGGCTTCATCAGCACCTTCAAAGTAGAGGTGTAGCGTCTTATCCCACAGCTCGTTAGCCATCGAGTACGGAATGCCAAGGAATTTCTCCGTAATGGTGGGGTCCGTCTCACCAAAGCCAACGTAGGCATTGTAGATGGACGCAAACTCAAAGATTGGGTGCCCATAGCAGATGGTGTCCATGTCAATGAGCAGCACCTCTCCGTCTTGGTACATGATGTTCTTGACGTGGAAGTCCCCGTGCAACATGTGAGGGTCATCAGGCACCTCGGCTACGAGGTCATGCAGCTTGGTCCCAAGCTCCTTGGGCAGGTAATCAAGCAGGAAGTCAGCCCAGTCAAGCACGACCTCGCGCTCGCTGGGCAGGTCGCCTGGGTTAACCTTCGTCCCGTGGATAACCTTGAGCAGGTCGACGGTCAGGTGGGCAACCTCGTCAACGGTCTTCTCACCCGAAGCCAGAAGGGTCGACAGAGGCTCAGCGTTCAACAACTCATAGACCGAGCCATACGATGACCCCACGCGTACCACGTCGTACGGGATGGCGGTGGGAACACCAAGGACAAAAGCCCTGCGTGCGAGCTCGCGATCATGGTTGATCTCGGGGAGAGAATCATTGCCGTGGTAAACCTTGACGATGGTCTCGGGGTCGATACGGTACACCGTTCCGTTCGCACCACGGCCAATGACTTCACACCCATCCAACGAGATACGGCGATACGCCTTGGTGATGGGGAACATCTCCGTGAAGCCCGTCATGTCAAAGACTTCATAGACTGCCGAGGGGACGTTGATGATCTCGAAGTTGCCAGAGAGCTTTGCCAGACGCAGGACCACGCGAAGGCCCGCACTGGAAAGATAGTCAAGGTCATCGCAGTCGAGGACCACATGGTCGGTTGAATACTGGGCGACTGCCGCCTTGACGATCTCCTCTACCCGTGGTGCGTTAGAAGAATCAACGCGGCCTGCAAGCGAGATGATGAGAACGCCGTCCTTGAACTGATATTCCACGTTCTCCACTTACACCACTCCCTTGAAAACCATATCGACCAAGAACATGTACTCTCGCCATGCAGCTGTTTCCGAGAGGTCTGACACGGCCTCTCCCACCGCCTCGTAATACCACGCCTGCCTAGTGGGGCTCTTCTGATTGAAGTTCTGCCAAAGGTCATTTCCGTCACGCTCGTAGAGACGGGCAAACGAGCGCATGTTGGATAGCTTGTCCGCAAGCCACACAATGTGCACGTCACGATCGTCGCATTCGGTCAGCTCCTTGATGGATTCCCGCTTGCGTACGTCCCAGGTATCTTCAGGTGATTGTTCGGGGCGTTTGTTTTCTGTCTCTGATGCCACGAGCTCTGCGACGCGGTCACCGAAGGCCTCGCGAATCTCATCAAGCGAGACGGTGGTGTCTTCCACCACATCATGCAAGAGTGCTGCGCTCAGCACATCCTCATCGTCCGTTATGCTCGCCGCGATGGTTGCTGCCTCCATGGGGTGCAGAATGTAGGGAATGCCTGCCCTTTTGCGCCTCATCCCACGATGTGCATCCAGCGCAAAGCGCAAGGCATCTTCAAACTTGCTCATGTGGTGAATCCTTCCGTGGTCCATGCCTCACGTAGAACCGTTCTATTATACGTTGAGCACAAGAGCGACCGTCTCAGGTCATGGGCAATTGCCGTGGAACTTCGTCCATGGCGCGGTGGTGCAAAGAAAACGAGAGGAATTTGATGCTGAACGTGGTCTTGGTCGAGCCAGAGATTCCCGCAAATACCGGAAACGTGGGCAGGACATGCGTGTTAGCGGGGGCGCGCCTGCATCTGGTGGGGCCTCTACACTTCTCGTTGTCCGACGAGGCGGTTCGACGGGCAGGGCTCGCCTATTGGGAGAGCCTTGACCTGCACGTCTATGACTCATGGGAGGACTTCGTCACCCAGTGCGGCCTTCTCGATGATATGGCTGGCCTCGTGCCTTCGGTTCATCTTCTGACTAAAGCGGGGTCACGACGCCATAGTGATGCCACCTACCAAGATGGTGACTGGTTGATCTTTGGTAAGGAGAGCTCGGGGCTTGACCAGGCACTCCTTGACGAGAACCAGATGCGGTGCGAACGCATCCCCATGCTGGGAGACGATGCGCTGGAAGGTGCGGATGGGTGGCATAAGCGTTTTGATGAACAGCATCCCGAGCTTGAGCGAGACATCTGCGGCAACTTCGTCGACCGACGTGCCGGATGGATCACGTCGCTCAACCTTTCGAATGCCGTGGCAATTGTGCTCTTTGAGGCCCTCCGTCAGCTTGACTACCCCGGAATGCACTGATCGGACGCAGTCGCGCCCGTACGGATTGGCCCCTATTCGAGGTATTGGTTCCGAAAGCTAACCAGACGTTCGCCGTCAAGACCATATTCTGCTTCGAGATAGGCCTCGCGCGTTGGATATCGGTCGTCAATCGCTTTGAGCACGGCCTGACCGACCTGCTGCAACACGCCACCCATCAGGGTAATCAAATCCTCATAGTCCTTGCCCAGCTGAAGTGCTGGCGCATAGGCCTCCCGCAGATAGTTCAGAGCAGCGAAACGATAGGCATTCGTCAAAAGATAGTCGGCCATGAGCACATCATCGGAACATCCAAGCGCCATCAAGACAACCATGGCACACACGCCCGAGCGGTCACGCCCCGAATTGCAGTGGAACAGCAGAGGTGCCCTCCCCTGCTCAATGAGCTCAAGAACACGCTTGATTCCCGCATTGCCAAACGCCATGGCAGCCGTCTTTCGAGCCGATGCCTCAATAACCTCCGCTGGGCTCAAATGAGCCAGATCTTCTTCAGACAGGGGATCTCGTCCAGCATCGGCGCGCACATAGACAAAGGACGGCAGCTTGGGGTCTGGATATCTGAGAGCTTCCTCAGATGGACGCAGGTCAACCACACAAGCAAGACCAAGTTGCTGAAAGCGCACGAGTTCCGAGGTATCCAGCTCGCAGAGGCGAGCGCTGCGGTATATGAACCCACGACGAACACGACGACCATCGCACGTAGGCCATCCACCAAGGTCACGCAGGTTCATGCCAGGGTCAAAGCCCTCGACAAAACAGGGCAGCTCATCAAACCTCATGGATCCTCCGTACCAGCCAACGTCATGGCAAGTCTAGCATGCACAGACCCTCGCTGATCGCGCATACGCCCAAAGGTCCAGCACGGTCATTGACGGAGGAGCCAGACAGGGCTTTCTCAGCTATCATGGGCACGTTCACCAAGCAAGGGAGACGCATGGACCGGCAGCGCGCACAACAGGCTTTCGACACGTACGTAGCGGCGTATGACCCAACCAACCCACGCATTGCGCTCAAGATTGACCATACGCTGCGTGTTGCCCAGCTTTGTGAGCGCATCGCTGCAAGCCTCGAGCTGCCTCAAGCAGAGGTAGACCTTGCGTGGCTCGTGGGTCTGCTTCATGACATTGGAAGGTTTGAGCAGGTCAGGCGTTATGACACCTTCAATGACGCCAGGTCACTCAGCCATGCGGCACTCGGCGAGGAGGTACTCTTTGAGCACGAGGGTGGAAGAGAGCCGTTCTTGCGCTCCTTCGTGCTTGACACTCAGAATGACCAGCTGATACGGAGTGCCGTGGCTACGCACAGCGCGTACCGCCTGCCCGACAACCTTGACGAGCGCACGCGCACGGTGTGCAACATTCTGCGAGACGCTGACAAGATCGACATCCTGAAGGTCAACTGCATCTGCCCCATCAAGGACATCTATGGGGTGACCGACCAGGACATGCAAGAGAGTCTGCTCTCCCCCGCCTGCCAAGAGCTTTTCTATGAACATCGCTGTCTTCCGCGCGATATCCGCAACTACCCAGCCGACATCATGCTCGGCCACATCTGCTTTGTGTGGGAGCTTGTGTTCCCTGAGAGCCTGACCATCGTGCGTGAGCAGGGCTTTCTTGCTCACATGCTCTCCCGTCAGTGGAAGTTGCCCGAAACGCAGGAAGCGTTTACCGCCATGGCCGAGCATCTACGCCACGAACGAGGCATCTGAGCGAGCGCATCTCCGCTATGCGCTCAGAATGGAGAGCGCTCGGTAGAAGTGCTTGTAGCGAATTCCCTCACTGTCTTCCACGATGACCAGGTGGTCTTTCACGACCTCAGGACGTTCCTCGAATTCGGCAAGGTCGTCAATGATGACGTATGACTCACAGGGATGTGCGTCCAGCCAGGCACCGACCTCTGCAGAACGATCCCCGATGCCCAAGACCGGCGTCACGTCCGAGACAGGCGCACCGACCTCAGCCAGCTGCGCGTACAGGTTTCTCATGACTTCTTGCGTGAAAGGATTGGGATGATCCAAGTCCTCGCGCCAGGTGGACGTCAGCACGATGATGGACCCCGTCTCCCTGACCAGGCGCCCCAGATAGGTCAACGCCACGAAGTCGTACCGCTGGTTGGTGGGGCCACGCCCCAGCAGGAAGTTGAGGCGCACGCTGGTCGGCGTGGCAATAACCCCGTCGATGTCAAGGAAGATGGCCTTCATCGGAGCAGCTCCCCTCCGTCAAACTCAGACGCAAGCGCGATGCGGGATCGGTCGGCAAGGCTCGCAAAGTCAGGACCCAGCCAAATGGATGACTCCCCAGGCCCCAGCACGAGCGGCATCCTGCTGTGCACCGATGCCACCGAGGAATTGGGCTCCGTCGTCACAACCGAGAAGCGATTCTCCTGCCACACCCCCGCAAGGAGAAACACGCGGTGCCCTGGATACGTGAAACGGACCTGCGCTCCGCGGCGCGGAGGAGCCTTTGTCCACGACTCGTAGAACCCCCGCACCGGCACGAGACACCGGCCGTGCAAGATGGGTTGCGACCAGAGGCCTCTCCCTGACCGGGCCTGCGAGAGGGCGGTTTCGATACGCGTGTTGAATACCAGCTTGGACGAGCCACCCATGGGTTGGCGAAAGCCCCACGAGAGCTCCGTTGGTTCCAACTGACCCCACGAGTCGACCACGATGAGCGGCACGTTCGACCCAGGATATGCATCGGGCACCACCACGTCAGGCTCTGACACCGGGACCCGCGCATGCCCCGACGCGCGGAGCTCCTCAAGCGCCTCACGCAGCTCGGCCATCAAAAGCGGTGTTATCCGATGGCACATGGCCTCTCCTCTCACTCCTTCTGTCAAAGAGTGTACACACGACGTGTACACTCGTGAGAGAAGAATTATGCAGCCACGACCGCAACGCGCAACGCGTACGGCGAGGAGGTCAACATGATTGGCGGATACCCCATCATCACGCTTTGCGGAAGCACCCGCTTCAGGCATGAGTTCGAGGAGGCAAACAAGCGCCTCACCCTGGCGGGAAACATCGTCATCAGCGTCGGCCTCTATGGACACGGGGGCGATCTTGAGGTTTGGGAAGGCATGGACGAGGACACCCTCACGCAGACCAAGATCATGCTGGACGACATGCATAAGCGCAAGATCGACCTTGCCGACGAGATCTACGTAATCAACGTCGGCGGCTACATCGGATCGAGCACGCGGTCCGAGATTGCCTATGCACAAGCCCATGGCAAGCCGGTCCGGTATTTGGAGCCCATCGAGTAAATCGGAAGGAATACTCACTCATTCACGAAGAAGCGCCAGCCAGCAGGTCCATGATGGCGTGCGAAATCTGAGAGCGCCGCGCCGTAAGCAGCGGTATTGGCTCCTGGTGGCCAAAGGTTCGCGCGTAAGTATAAAGAAGGTCGCATCGGCGATACTCAGCCTCAAGGTCGGCAAGCTTCATGCCAGCAAGCGACCCGCTGGGTACCGGCAGGTCCGCCTTTTTATGTGCAATCTCCGCTTTGACCATGTCAAGCCACAGGTGATACAGCTCTCGATCGCCTTCATCAAAGGGCATGCTCGCAAGCGCAAGAATCATGTGCTTGACGTCCGTCTCAACACGCGCCTCTGGGTCAAGCTTCTGCTCTATCACGTCTATCAGCGTGAGGTCACGGACGGTGCTCATGCGCTCGAACGGAGCGGGCTGGCTGAGGGCCATCCACTGCCGCACCGCCTCCCCCAACGTGGTCCCGCGAACCAGAACCAAGTTTTCGGGAATGCCTACCGGAATCACGGTAATGTCAGGGACTACCTCGTGCCACTTCTTCACCATGGCCTTGCGGCGATGCGCAGACTGAAAGAGCCCCACATCGTAGCGGCCATAGCGGCCGGCACGTCCCGCAATTTGCTGAATCTCGCCTGGAAGCAGGTCTCGTAAGGTACGTCCATCGTACTTTTCTTGCTCAACGAAGACGACGCGCCGGATAGGCAGATTCATTCCCATGCCGATGGCGTCAGTCGCAACGACGACATCCGTCTCCCCTTCCGCAAACCGACGCGCCTCTTCATGCCGCACGTCATGTGGCAACGCGCCATAGACCAAAGACGGCTTGAGACCTGTAGCTGCGACATCGGCTGCCACGGCATGCACCGCGCGCCGTGAAAACACGACGAGCGCATCTCCTGGTTGCACGTCCTCAGGAAGACGGAAACTGCCGCGATCCGGTTGGAGGGGCACCATACGCTCATGGCGTATGACCTCGCACTCATCCTCGCAAAGCCCAATGAGCATGCGGAGCACGCGCTCTGCATGTGGGGCGCAGCAGAGGTGAATCTCGGTCGCTGGCATGCCCAGAATGGCCGCCGTCCAGAAATGACCACGGTCGGGGTCGGCAATCATCTGCGCCTCGTCAATAACAGCGAGCTCAATGGGGGTGTGAAGGTCCGCCATCTCAACGGTCGAGGAGACGTGATGGGCTCCGGCCACCTCCTGTCGCTCCTCGCCAGTCAGAAGGGTGCAAGGGCAGCCATCAACGTTCAAGCGTTGGAATTGCTCATAAGCAAGCAGGCGAAGCGGACCGAGGTACGCACCCGACGAGGCCTCCTTCAACGCCTGCAGCGCAGCGTGGGTCTTGCCCGAGTTGGTCGGCCCGACGTGCACGACAAAGCGGCGCTTCATGGTGCGCGCAAGTGGATAGGCCTCCATGGGTGTCTGCGGCACGTGCTCAAGAACGCGTGACATGAGCTCGACCGAACGACGATACTCCATCCCGTGCACCGGGTTATTCAACAGCGCCTTACCGACCTGCTGGGCAAACACCTGGCCCTCAAGGGTTTTTGCAATCACCTGCGCATCTTCACGAACAAGACGCTCGACAAGGCGCCGCAGCGGATCTTCCTCGTCGACCAGAGCGCTCATCAAATCATCTAACGCCCTGGCGTCGGGGTCTTGCATCACTTGGGCGACCAAGGCCTTTTGAGCTGCACCCTGTGGTGCCGCCCCTCCACAAAGCAGTGCCACCACGCCCTTTACCAGGTGAGACGAACGTATCCGAGCAACCATTGCATCCTCGTTCGTGACACCCAGCAAGTGAAAGTGACCCCGCAGGGGCTCGCTTACAAAGAGGTCCAGATGCTCCCGGACACGACCGCATCCCGAAAGGTCCTCCGTCCGTGCCGCATCGAGAATCAACCTCTCAAGTTCGGTACGAACTTCCTCGCGGTTTATGTTCTCGTCGCAGGCACGTGTACAGACTGCCCGAGCCACACCCTCAAGTCCCGAGTTGCCCAAGCGCAGGCCAAGCGACCGGAACGTTTCGCATGCCTGGGAGAAGGGCAGGGCATCCACTGCAGTCTTCGTCTGCCCCGTAAGGCCATGACGTTTTCGGTACGTTTCAAGAAGTTGCCGCTCCAATTGCTGGTAGGAACCTCTATCTTTCAGCCGTTCGTAGTTCATACGTCTAATCGCCGACTTCGAGGCACCTTCCATGTGCTGCTTGCGCCACAAGCCTACCGCCTGCGTGCGCACGGAGTCCGGTACATTCGCACCCGTACGAGTGGCATGTTCGAGCCGGCGTGCCAGCGAGCGCCGAAGCGTCGCCTCCAAACGCAGCTGTACCTCAGGAGACAGCCGTGACAGGAGTGCCTCCCACTCAATTTTGGAACGATTGCCCGTCACGCCTACCCCTCAAAAGGGAAGCCTTCAAGCCAGGCACGCACCGACCTCGTCATCTCGCGTGAAAAGCCCGAGTTCCACTTGCGTGCACAGAACTGACTCAACGTCTCTCGCAACCCCGCTTGCTTGTGTGCAAGTGCGGAACGAATCTCATCAGCCTCTTGCACTCGGTAGCGATCCTCAAAGACGACGGTCCCAAGCTCAAAGCGCGTTGGTTTGCGTCGACGTATCTGCTGTTCGGTCGGATGCCCAATCACCAGCATGCAGGCAGGCATCACATACGAAGGAAGGCCAAGGATGTCGCGCTGCTCCTCGCAGTTCTCCAGAATGTCGCCGATGTAGCACGAACCCAGCCCAAGCGACTGGGCTGCCACCACAGCATTTTGTGCCGCAATCGTTGCGTCGATGGTAGCCAGCAGCGCGTCTCCCACACCTGGCTGTCGCGGTTCGACTCCATCCTCGGCAAGAAAAGCTTGGTACCAGCGGCGCACGTCTGCACAAAAGACGAGCACCAGCGGAGCCTTGGCAATAAACGGCTGATGATCACAGCTCTGAGAAAGTGCCTCTTTCTCAGCCTGGTCTCGCACCACGATGATGGAATACAGCTGCTGGTTGCCTGCCGTCGGTGCCTGACAAGCAGCTTCCAGAATGACCCGCTCATCGGCCTCGCTTATCGGCTCACCCGTAAACGCGCGGACTGACGTGCGCTCGAACAATTGCTGAATTGACTCGTTCACCGTATGCCTTTCTTCCCGATATTCCCGCACCACATAGTAGCAAAGGTCATCCATACCGACTTGTCATGACCGCTCCCCAATATGCGACAATTGACCTAACCCATGACCGCCTGACAGGGGCGATTGTCCCCTGACATGCGACTTTTGGTTCGATGTGCGTGATACGGTACTCGTAAAGATGGCTTACGACGTAAGGAGCACCCGAGATGATTCATTGGCTTGACACGACACCCGTCGAATCCACTGACAAGCCCTGCACGGTGCAGAGCCTTGACGTGAAGGCGCACGCATGCGGCATCTATGCCGAGGTGACGCAGACCATCGTGATTGAAAACCCCAACAATCGCCAGATCAGCACCATGTTGGCCATCCCGCTCCCCGACCGTGCCATCGTGTGCGGCTATGCACTAGATATCAACGACAAGCTGGTTGACGGCGTCGTCGTGCCAAAGGATGAGGCTCGCGTCATCTTCGAGACCGAGCAGCGCCGTATGGTAGACCCTGGTCTTGTAGAGGCGGTACGCGGCAACGCCTATCGCACACGCGTCTATCCCGTACCCAGCCGGGGCACACGAACTGTTCGCCTGAGCTACGTGACTCCGCTCATCCTGATGGCTGACGGCTCGGCGCTGCTCGAGCTTTCCATGCCCGAAGAGCATCTCGCAAAGCGCACGGTCCACATTGAAGTCGAAAACCTTGAGGGGATTGTCCCCCAGGTCACGGGTCTTTCCGAAGCATCCTTTACCCAGGCGTGGGGCGGCTGGTCTCTCCGGACGAAAGAGGAAGGCATCACCCCCAATGGTCCGGTGCGCCTGTCCCTGCCCGAGCTCCCATCCAAGTTCGTCTTGATGGAACGCAGCGACCAGGAAACAGTGTGGTTCTGTGCCTCAAGGATGGTTGATCAGGACGATACGACGACCGATGTCCCCGCCCTCACCGAGCTTACGGTTCTCTGGGATACATCGGGGTCCCGTGCAGTTCTTGATCACACGCGTGAGCTTGAGCTCCTTCGCTCTTACGCTTCGGCCGACACGATCAAGCAACTCAAGCTCATCACGTTTGCCGACCAGGTCAGCATGGCTATCGAGTTTTCATCAGCCGACGAGCTTGTCTCACACATAGCAGAGTTGTGCTACGACGGTGGCACAGACCTTGGCGAGCTCTCGCGTTGCCTGACACAGCAGGCGGTGTCTGCCGACGTCAATCATGGCAGTGCGTGCGTTCTTTTCTCAGACGGTCTCGACACCCTTGATGACCAGCCCTTCGTTCTTCCGCAGAGCATCGACGTGCTTTCTATCGTAAGTGGCAACGAACGCGACATCGAAGCGCTCAGGCAAGGCACCAGGGGCCCCGTCTTCGACCTCGCACAAGCTCCGACCGACGCAGCCGGTCTTGTCACAGCCCTGCTTCATTACCAGACGAGGAGCATGGGGGCAGTCAACGGAACGGGCATCGCGGAAGTCGTCGATGTAAGCTCCCCAAGTGGCGAACGCCTTGCCGTGATTGGAAAACTGACCGGACCTGAGGCCACCCTCACGCTGGGAACGGAGGCCACGACCTTCAGCCTCCATGCCGATGAAGCGGTTTCTGGCAGGGTGCTCTCCCGCGCCTGGGCGGCAAAGCGCGTCTCTCTGCTCGCCCCACGCGCAGAGGAGAACAAAGACGAGCTGCTCGCACTGGGCAGGCGATATGGCGTGGTCTCACCTGTGACATCGCTCCTTGTCCTCGATACGCTTGAACAGTATCTACGCTATGAGGTCGAGCCCCCTCATTCCTTAGTGCGCATGTGTCTAGAGTGGAGACGTGCCATGAGGGGGCGGATGCAGCATGACACCGATGAAGGACGCGAAAAGTACCACAAGCGAGAGCTGATGGATGCTTGGAGCAAGTTCATGCTGTGGTGGAAGGGCGAGCTGCCTAAACTTGAACGCTACCTGCAAAGCGACTATGAAAGAGTGGCGGGTAGGAATAGGTCTATCCGTGCATCGGCAATGGTGCTGGAAGATAGCATAGCGCTGCCAGATAGCGTTTCGTACAGCTACTCAGCACCGACCTCGGCGCCTTCGATGGGAACGTTCGCTCGTGAGTCGGCAGCCATGCCCACGGACGCCTATGATTTGGAAGAATCTTCCGGGGGCAGTGATTACGAGGAGCCGGTTGTCCCCACCATGAGCGTGCGTGTAAAGCCATGGATACCGGATGCTCCGTATCTCAAGAGCCTCGACGAGGCCAGCTCGGAGAATCGGCAGACCGCACGCGATGCCTACCTTGAGCTGCGCAACGACTACCGAACATCGCCCTCGTTCTTCCTTGATTGTGCGTCATGGTTCTTCACCTCTGATGACAAGGACTTTGGCGTCACCGTGCTCTCCAACTTGGCTGAGATGCGTATCGAGGATGCGGCGCTTCTCCGTGTCATGGCATGGAGGCTGCGCGAGGCAGGCGAACTTGAGCGTGCGCTGGTCGTGTTCAGACGCATTAGGAACCTGCGCAGCGAGGATTCCCAGAGCTACCGTGACCTCGCGCTCGTCTTGAGCGAGCTCGCGCGTGCCACCTTTGCGGAAGGCAAAGAGGCTGAGGCCCGTGCCTACGCGGAGGAGGCCGCGGAGCTGTATCGCAAGGTCGTATTCACCCCGTGGGATCGCAGGGCCATAGCGATTGGCCTCATTGGAATCGAGGAATACAACGTGTTTCGTGCCTGGGTGGAGGCTCAGACCTGGGAGGTGGCTCCGCAGGTGCCCTCGCTCGGAAAGTTCTTTAATGGTGTGCCCGACTGCGACCTGCGTATCACGCTCGCTTGGGATGCAGACGATACCGACGTGGATCTCCACGTGACCGAGCCATCAGGCGAAGAGGCCTACTACGGACATCCAAACACCTATGCGGGCGGACGTGTCTCAGAGGACATCACTGATGGCTATGGGCCCGAGCAGTACTCGATCAAAAAGGCGCAAGAGGGCACCTATCTTATCCGCGCGCACTACTATGCCTCACATCAGCAGTCCGTCTTCGGACCTGCCACCTGCACCGTCACGGTATTCACCGACTGGGGCCGTGCAACGCAGCAGCAGCACATCACCACGACGCGGCTCGAGCACGAACGCGAGATGATAGACGTGGGCACGGCTTGCTATGCCGTCGATCCTAACGCCGCGTCTGAAGACGAGCAGGATAGTGAGCCAAATGACCCCATGGATATCCTGCGGCACATTGAAGTAGGTATGACGTACGAACAAGTGGTGGACATCCTCGGCGAACCAACGCAGTCTGGTGAGGTAGGCAGTCATCAGAGGGTCTTTTGGGAAATGCCAAACGGTCGAGCTGTCGTTATCTACTTTGCAAACGAAAAGGTGGATCGCGTAATCGAGCGAATGTCCTGGGGCGACGAGATGGTGATTGTGCAGTAGGCCAGGCTTTATGACTTAAAGGGGATGCTCCCTTCCGATTCGCATGAACTGGGAGGGAGTATCCCCTTTTGGGCAGAGGGTTCGCCTGTATAATTCAGGGCACGTTAGGCTAGTAAGGGCACTAAACCGAGAGGAAGAGCTGCATGGAGCTCATCAAGTCGCGCGATAAAGCCGAGAAGCCTTCTGGCCCCAGTATTCGTGTGTTGTTCAGAATCGCGATCATCACGCTGGTCGGCCTTGCGTTTCTTGCCCTCCTTGGCATCAGCTACCTCAACATCACAGCGGATGAACAGACGAAGGCAGAGTCTTCGATACGTAGCGAAATCAACTATCTATGCCTCCAGCTTGAATCCCTCGGCAATCGTGTTGACGCGTTCAACAAAATTGTCACCTTGGAGGGAGTGGAGCCTCAGAACCTGGAGCCTAAGGCCCTCGAGATCTATCAGCTCTTGTCCGACCCCATTGGCAACGTCCTCTCCGGATACACGTTGGCAGAAACGGGCACAGTCTTCATCATCTCTGACGACGCCGTCATTGCCAGCGACGACGCGCGCGTGCCCGTCGGCAGCAACGTAAGAGAGCTCCTCGGAGACGAGGTGCACGACGCCCTTGACGCCAGCCTTCAAAGCGGCCAAATGATGCCCATCCCCTTCACGGGCGTGTTTGACACCTCGGGAGGACCGGGTTCATATGGAGAAAAAGACGACAAGGCCTTCCTGCTTGCCGGTCAGCAGGGAGACTACACCATAGCGATCATTGAGCCCATGAGCATGGTCTTTAGGGAGCGCAAAGCCATTATCGGTCGCGAGGTTACCGTCTATTTCGTCATTCTCTTCGTGGTTGGCGTTGTCGTGGATCGCCTGCTCAGCATCATCATCGCCCGCCACATTGACGAGACGAACGAGGTTCTTGAACGCATTACCGCTGGCGACCTGGACGCTCGCGTCAAGGAGGAGGGAACGCGGGAGTTTGTGTCACTGGCTTCGGGCATCAATGTCACCGTCGAATCCCTGCAAAGCTGGATTGCCGAGGCTCAAGCCCGCATAGAGTCAGAGCTTTCCGCAGCACGCTCCATCCAAGAGTCCGCGCTTCCAACTACATTCCCACCGTATCCCGAGATCTCCAAGTTTGACCTCTACGCACTCATGGACGCCGCACGAATGGTTGGCGGCGATTTCTACGACTTCTTCCTTGTTGGAGAGAGCGGCCCTGATGCGGGCAAGCTCGTCTTCTTAGTTGCCGACGTTTCAGGCAAGGGCGTTCCCGCAGCGCTTTTCATGATGGAGGCGAAGGCGCAGGTCCGCCGCGAGTTGCAGAATGGCGTGGAGCTGAGCCAAGCCATAGATAATGCCAACAAGGTGCTTTCTGATGATAACAACACCTGCATGTTTGTCACGATGTGGGTAGGCATCCTCGATTACGAGACGGGGCATCTAATCTACGTGAATGCCGGGCATAATCCCCCGCTGCTTTGGAAGGAGAAGGTTGGCTGGAGCTGGATCACGGAACGGTCGGGCTTGCCGCTGGGCTTCTTTGCTGACAGCAGCTATCGTACGCACTCGATTGATTGCGGTCCTGGCGATAAGCTCCTGCTCTACTCCGATGGTGTCAGTGAGGCCATGAATGCGGACGAGCAGCAGTATGGGAACGATCGCCTCGAAGCGGTTGCAAACGCTAACGCCAATGCGCAGCCTGAGACGCTCGTCAAGGCGGTACGCGACGATGTCGCCCTCTTCGTGCAGGATGCCGAGCAGTCTGACGACATCACCATCCTGGCGCTCGAGCTGTACGAGTAGGGAGTGTAGCCACCTGCTCAGGAAACGTGCGTCGGTGCCGGTTACGCGTTGAGTAACTCGAGCAAGCGGGCGGTGTTGTTGGGACGAATGAGCTCTTGCCCCTCATGCAGCCCAAGCTCCTCTGCCGACGCATCGGCAAACACGACATCGGCCTCCTCGGGCGTGGTGACTACCTCGCTTGCGAGCATTACTGCAAAATCGCGCACGTTGAAGATGTCTGTCTGATGCATGTATCTGAGCAGGAAACTGACATCACCCTCACCCGCAATGTTTTGCATACTGTGCTCGCCGAGGTTGAGCCAGACGAATGCTGGGTCATGCAAATCGAGCGCAAAGAGGTAGGCAGCACGACTTGCACAGTTCACCACAAACGAAGACTGCACGGTAGACGGTTCGTACACCTCACCCGAGTCCAGGGAGTCACGCAACATGTAACCTGCACGGCATACGCACTGATCGAAGGTCTTGCTGCTGTACACGTTGTTGCAGAACACCAGGTAGTCATACTCGTTCCCAAATTCCCTGACAAAGGCTTTGAAATCCACGTCAAAGTACTCCGAGCCCCCGTCATAACCGCTCGTCTGGTCACCAGAGTAGAGAATCGCACGAGAATCCTCGATTGCCATGGTCCGCCAAGAGAACTCAATCTTATGGCCATGGTCACTCAGGGCGAAGCACGACAAATCGATGTCATCCACCTTTTCCCAATAGGTGAACGCGCGAACCTTCTTGCCCTCAGGAATCGGGATGCGCGTGCCACGTGGCAAGGTTCCAAAGCCGCCCATCGAGGCGCCTTCCTGCAGCGGAACTGCAAAGCGATGCAGGTTATCGGCAACATACACCCTGCCAAGCGTGCCGTGGCATATGCGTTCGAGCTGCTCACGCACCCACCGCGAAACGTGCTTCGCGCGATCGCGGGGCAAAAGGGACTTGCAACCACTGCATTCTTCTTCAGACTCGTGGTGCTTGACCAGCTGGCCGAGGCGGACAAATACAAATGTGCGCGCCTTCTGATTGTAGTAATAATCAGCCAGCACACCATATTTGAGCAGCAGTTGCACAAGGATGAGCCTGTTGCGTGAGTTGCAAGCAGCGAGCACGTAGTCAACGTCTGCCTCTACCTGCGCTGGATTCTGCGTGGCATCGATTCTACTGAGCAGGTGATCAAGGTGACGCAGGACCGCACCAGGCCCCTTGGCTTTCAGCAAGGCGTCGGTTGCTCCGCGCACATCGCCCACCGCAAGGCATCGCTCCATTGCCGAGTACACCGAGCGTCGATCCTTACCGCGGATAATCTCGCAAAACTCCTGCGCACAGGCGCATTTTGGCTGATAGTGCAGATGGTGCAGCAGGCCGTTCCATACGCGCTTCTTCTCAAGGCAGGTATCAATGTCCACCCTGCCACGCTCGAAAAGCTGGTCGATAACCGCAATGATAAGCTTCCGGTCTCGGTTGTGCAGGTTGAGCTTCTTCATCTGCGAGACCGGTGCATACTCCAAAATGCTCAGACCCGGGTGAAACTCGCTATAAACGAGCTTTTGCTCCTGATAGCGCAGCTCGTGCAGCCACTCCACCAAGCGTATGACATCGGAGAGCCCGATGAACCGCGTGAAGTTGAGGTTCCCCGTATTCAGAATGATCCGGATGGCCGTATCCTTGCATGCACAACGCTCCACGAGAAACTCGGGATTACTGGCGACATACGCCTCCAGCAGCTCTTGGCTGCTTGCGTTGAGGGGTCGTGTGCTGGAGAGGAAACCCTCCATGGTGTTCTTGAGAAGCTCGTCGGCCTTGGCAGGCGTGATGATGGCGAATTCCTTTGGCTTGACGTCCTCGGCGAAGGCGAGGCGCTCGTAGCGAGCCTCAAACACCGAGTGGCCTGTACGCGAGAAGTCACCCAGGCAATACGTGCGGAAGTAGTGGAGCAGCTGGTCGGCAAGACGCAGGGTAGGATCCAAATCGCGAACCGAGTTCGGAAAACCCTGGTAGAACGCCTCGGGAACGTTGAGGCCAAGGTTGCGCTGGGCAACCTTCAGCATGTGCGCATCGGCAAGCTCGGGACAAGCGATGATGCGAATCCTTGCATAGTGCCAGAGCAAGGCAAGCGCTGCGGCAACCGCCTCCGCCCGCTCCACATCAGCGGCAGAGTCTTCTGCAACGAAGTATCCCTGAGCGAAGAGGTGGTCTTCAAAGATTGGCAGCATGTTGCCTCCCACCGAAAGAAAGGGGTGGCGGGCGATATCGCAGGACTAAACAGAAGGATCTAAACCCAATGTTGGAGTAAGCCCTGCTAGCTGCCCGCCACATCCATTGTACCTGAAACGCAATGCGCATCTGAGTTTTCCCGAGACAGGAGAAGTCGATATACGAAAACAGGCCCCGAAGGGCCTGCGAAGATTTGGTAGCCCGTGCCGGATTCGAACCGGCGATCTCCGCCTTGAGAGGGAAGCTAGGGCATCGGAACTCACTTGCACTCATACGTACAAACGGGCGTGTGAGCTGGGAATTTGTTCTTGTCCCAAGAACTCGCAAGAACTCG
>JAUNJR010000241.1 GCA_030533135.1 Coriobacteriales bacterium | reverse complement strand
CCTCGAAGAACTTGTGCACCTTGGCTGCAAACCAGATGATGGGGATGGAGGGCAGGACCTGGAGATAGTAGTTAAGCAGGACCAGGGGAATGCCGAAGACGGTGCCATACACGTTAGCCTGCAGAAGCGAGTTGCCCTCGAAGAGGACTCCAGTGGGGTCTCCGCTGACCATCGTAATCAGGTCGGGGTAGATGAGGATACCGCCGATGGCCATCGACAGGACGGGCTTGAGGCCGAAGCGCTGGCCCGCCGACCAAGCAACGATGATGGGGAAGAACTGGAAGGCCGCGTAGCCGCAGGCATAGAGGACGGTGTAAGTCGTGGTTCCTTTGAACTCCGGTGCGAAGGCGCAGATGAGCGACAGGATCGAGACGATAAAGCCACCGGCCATCAGGACACCCAGTACGGGCTGGAAGATCGAGGAGATGAGGTCAAGCAGCTTGGAGAAGGGGTCTTTCTTTTCGTTGGTGAGATGAGCGTCCTCGTTGATTTCGAGGGCGGACTGAGCGGAGAATCCGCCGATCGCGCAAAGGTCGTTGTAGATGCCTTCAACCTGCGGTCCGACCACAACCTGATATTGGCCGCCGGCCTGGACAACGTCGATGACGCCCTTGAGTGCCTTGAGGCCCTCGGTGTCAGCCTTGTCGACGTCCTTGAGGTGGAAACGCAGGCGGGTTACGCAGTGGCTCACGTCGGAGACGTTGTCCTTGCCGCCGACCCCTTCGATGATCTGGTTGCATAGTGTTTCGTACTTCATGGTGCTTCCCCTTCCGGAAGTGGCGTCCGAATCCGATAACACGCCTTGTCGTTACTTGGGACGACTTGCCGTCGTCCTCTCTGTTGTCTTCTATTATGGGAATCAGTTATTCCGAAGCAATTCAATAAGAATGAATATTATTTCTTTAAGGGAATAAGTATTCGTCACTCCTCTTACCTGCATGGGTTCAGGTGTACGTATCTTCGTACGACAAATCGAACACCCTGTGAACTTCCTCTGCTGGTGGTGAACGGTAGCAATTTGGCGGCGAACGCACGCTATTATGTAATTGTGGCGGCGCTATGCCGCAAAGGGACACGACATATGCTGGGAGGCCCACATGTCCTTGACCGCGATTGTTCTCGCTGCAGGCGAGGGAACGCGTATGAAGTCCCGCCATCCCAAGGTAGCGCATAAACTGTTGGACCGCCCGCTCGTCTGGTGGCCCGTTCATGCTGCCCGTCAGGCGGGAGCTGACCGCATCATTGTTGTAGTAGGAAACCATGCCGACGAGGTCAAGGCCATCTTTGATGGTGATACTGACGTCGAGTTTGTTGAGCAGACCGAGCGCTTGGGCACTGGCCACGCCATGATGTGCGTGCGCGATGCCCTTGGAGACTTCGAGGGGCCGACGGTCGTCCTGTACGGAGACACGCCGCTCATGCGCGCCGAGACCATCAAGAACCTTGTTGAGCACACCAAGGCTGGTCACTTTGCCTGCACCGTGCTCACCATGAGCCCCGCCGACCCCACCGGCTACGGTCGCATCAAGCGTGACGCCGAGGGCAACGTGCTGGCCATCGTCGAGCACAAGGACTGCACGCCTGAGGAGCGGGCCACGCTCACCGAGTGCAACTCGGGCATCTACTGCTTCTGCGGCAGGCGCCTGTCCGAGAACATCGACAAGA
>JAUNJR010000240.1 GCA_030533135.1 Coriobacteriales bacterium | reverse complement strand
ACGCACCCCGCCGCCTCCACGCCGCTCGGGAAGGGAACCCACCATGTGGACCTCGCCGGCGCGGACCACCTCGCCACCAAACGAGAGCTGATGCTGCAGCGTGGAGATACTCGTCAGCATCGTGTCGCCGTCAAAGAGGCCCCACGATACCTCGGGGCGAGGCAGGTCGCCGTTCGCCTGAGCCTGTACTCGCTCGCGTGCCTCGGTCTCGTCCCATGGATGCAGGAACGCAGTTTCAATCACGCGCTCGCTCTCCAGCCAGTCCTTTGGGTCAGTCAGCTTGCGTACATCCATGGTGCACTCTCCTTTGTGAAAAAGGACTGGAGAAGATGCTGCCAAAAGGCGCGCCTTCTCCAGTCCTAAGGACCCTCCGACTATGTCGCCGCCATACGACGGACGTTCGATAACATATTATCAGAGGCATCCGCTGCTTCTGAGTGACAAATGGGCAGACTGTCTACATGCAGGTGTAGCCACCGTCGACGGGGAGCTGCACGCCCGTGACATAGGAGCTCGCCGGGGAGGCCAGGAAGATGGCGGCGGTGTCGAGCTCGCCCTCGTTGCCGTAGCGCTCCTCAGGGATCATGGTCTTGGCGTTGGCCTGGAAGAAGTCGCTATCGAGCGTCTCCTTGGTGAGCGGGGTATAGAAGTAGCCCGGGCAGATGCTGTTGACGGTGATGCCATACTTGCCCCACTCGGCAGCGAGCGCGCGGGTCAGGTTGACGACGCCACCCTTTGCCGCGTGGTACGGCGCGGAACCGGCGACCTTGTTGCCCACGAGGCCGTACATCGAGGCGATGTTGATGATGCGGCCGTACTTGGCGGGAATCATCGCCTGCTTGGCGCACGCACGGGCGACCTTGAAGGTACCAAAGAGGTCAATCTGCATCTCACCGTTGAACTGGGCGTCGGTGATGTCCTCGGCGGGGGCCACGGCACCCGTGCCGGCGTTGTTAATCAGGATGTCGATGCGGCCGAAGTGCTCGAGAACCTGCGCGACGGCGGCGTCGACGTTTTCGGTGTCAGTGATGTCACAGCGAATGGCGAGCGTCTCCACGCCAAACTCCTCAGCAATCTCAGCTGCAACCGCGTCAATCTGCTGCTGACGACGGGCCATGACGACGATGTTGGCGCCCTGGCTGGCGAGTGCCTTGGCCATCTGGACACCCAGCCCACCGGAAGCGCCCGTGACAATGGCGACCTGGCCCTTAAGATCAAAGTAGTTGCGATTCATATGATCATCCTCCCACGACGAACTGCCACCTTATGTAGCAACCTTTATATCAAAAGGTATTCTACGAGCATTCGAGGCGCCATACTACAAATTGAGGAAAAGTCCGCTCCAAGACTGTGCAGGGTGTCCGAAACAATGAAGCCCTACCTCGTGCAAGCGAGGCAGGGCTTCTCAAACTCTTGTGAGTCGGTGAATCAACCGCGGTAAAAGGCCCGGTTGTTTGGTGTTTCGTCACACTCGACCTCAATGACGGGAAGACCTTGTGCCACCAGCTGCTCAAAGAACCAACGTGCGAGATTCTCCGCCGTGGTTCTGAAGGGCATGATGGTCAGCGAGAAGCCCTCGGCCTCCAACGCGGCAATGGTCGCTGGCTTGAGCGAGCCCTCCTCCACCAGAAACGTGTGATCAAGCGAGTCAGCCAACGCACGTACAGCC
>JAUNJR010000126.1 GCA_030533135.1 Coriobacteriales bacterium | reverse complement strand
CCACCTCCGGCCTCGAGATGAGCCAGAACGCCGGCCACATCTCCTGGACCTTCGAAGAGGTCGACTCCAAGCTCGAGGGCATCATGCGTGGCATCTATCACGCATGCGATGACGCGGCCAAGGAGTTTGGCATGGAGGGCAACTACGTCGCAGGCGCCAACATCGCTGGCTTCCTCAAGGTTGCGAACGCCATGATGGCTCAGGGCGTCATCTAAGCACTCACGACAGCTCTACGCACTACCTGCGGGGTGTCTCTTGGCGCCCCGCTTTTTTTGGAGATGTCATGCACATGAGACAGATGCGCTGTTTCGCTCGTATTGATACTATGGAAGGACGCAGTTTAAACGTCACAAAGGAGGCTGGTCCCCATGAAGAAACTTGCGGTTACGTTGGTGTCAGGCATGCTGGCCTTTTCGATGGTGCTCGCCGGTTGCTCCAAGGGTAAGCCTCAGGCTGAGCCCGAGGCTACGGTTGAGGAGCAGGCTGAAGAGGCGACCGAAGAGACCGGGGGAGATCAATTGATCGTTGGTGGATGGACGGTTCAGACCGAGGTGACTACCTCGTTGACCGATGATCAACGCGCCGTCTTTGACAAGGGCATTCAGGGGCTCGTCGGGGTTGAGTACGAGCCGGTGGCCGAGCTGGCAACGCAGCTCGTGGCTGGAACCAACCATGCGTTCCTGTGCAAGGGCAAGACGGTTACGGCAGAGCCCGTTGAGGGCTGGTACGTGGTGACCATCTATGAGGACCTCGAAGGCAACGCGACGGTCTCCATCATCTCAGCCATCGATATCACGAAACTCCAGGTCGCCCAGGAAGCAATGCCGGCTGACCTCGTGGGTGGCTGGAAGGTCACCGAGGTGACCAGCAATGCCGCACTGCTGCCCGAAGAGGCGGGCAAGGCGTTCAACAAGGCGGTTGGCGCGTGGACGGGTGTAACCCTTCGTCCCATTGCAACGCTGGGCACTCAGGTGGTTTCTGGCACCAACTACCTTGTGCTCTGCGAGGGTGCTGCTACGACGGCTGATCCCGTGAACGAGCTGTACGTGGCAACGGTCTATGCCGACCTCAATGGCAATGCCAAGTTCTCGAGCGTCGAGCAGCTGAACCTGCTGGAGTATGTGACTGGCGTCTAAAAGACTATTTCCAGCTGAGTGACCAAAACAGAATTGAGGCGGGTGTGCCGACCGTGGCACACCCGCCTGTTTTGAGTACAGGATTAACTTGTTGATGTTGATTGGGGCTGGTTTTATAGCATTACCCAAGGTCATGGTGGGCTTATGGCGGACGTGACAGAATGTGAACTTTCTGCGACACTTAAACGCTGGAAGGGGTGACGCATGTCCCGAAACCAATTGAAACCATGGATTGTGGTGCTGGTTTGCTGCGCACTGGCTATGTTCCTTGCATGGCGTGCGGCGCACCTGAGCACTAAGGCTGCTGACGAGGCGACGGCTTCTCAGGCGTCTGCCTCTGCCGCACAGGTGGACGATGCCGAATACGTTTCAAAGGATGTGGAGTCAAGCTCCCCCGAAGAAGTGCAGCCCCTTGTCACCGAAGGTGACACCGATGAGTTCGTCGTGTCTGATGACGACTACGTAGACGAAACCCCCGCTTTTGTGATGCCGGAAGGCGCGGCATACGAGCCCGACGTGACGCTCATTTCCATTGCCGAAGGCGTGACGGTCGAGCAGGTCAATGCGTTGCTCGCTGAAACCGACGCTATCGCAACCAAAGAGGTTACCGAGGAAGAGATTGCCAGCGGCTACCTTCTGGTTGAGGTTGCCGAGGGCTATACCGTGGAAGAGGCGGTCAACGCTGTGCTCGGTGCCGAGCCCATCGAGGCTGCCCAGCCCAACTATATATACTATGCGCTTGCCGGTAATGGGGATGATCTACGCCAGCTGCTGGATGCCGAAGACGAGCATGAGATGGAAGCCCTTTGGGCATCTGGTGTAGAAGGAGATCCTGAAGAGACGGGGGACGATAGTGCCCAGGGACAAACGGATCCAAGCGAGCCTACCGACGGCAGCCAGACAACAGAACCCACCGAAGGTATCACGGTAGCGCCCCCCGATGACCCCTCAGACCTTGGTGATGAGGGCGAGGGAACTTATGTGGCTCCAGCAGAGCCAACTGGCGAGATGACGGAAGAAACGTCAGCAGCTGACCCCGCGACGCCAGTGGCTGATGACGTGGCCGACACGACCGAAGACACCGACCTCGATGAGGCCAGCTCGGAAAACCCTGAAGACCCCGAGGCAGTGGAAGGGGAGGGTGAGGAAATCACGCTCCAGGCCCAGCTTGACGTGGATGACCCGTACTCATCCTCGACCTCCTCAAAGCAGTGGGCGCTCTCGAGCATCAAGGCGTTTGGGGCATGGTCGGTGGCTCGCTGCGAGGGCACTGTTGGGGTGGCCGTAATGGATCAGCTCCCGGACGCCGACCATGAGGATCTGGCCGCCAATGTGGTTGCAACCTACGATGCGTATGGTGGCAGCGATACCCTGACTGAGCCAACCGAGCACGGTACGCACGTAGCGGGCATCATTGCAGGCGTTGCGCAGAATGGTGTTGGTGTGGCAGGCGTCTCCTACAACGCAAACCTCGTGTTGATTAACGTCTTCAAGAGCAGGCTGACGACCACCACCAAAGACTTGCTTGCAGCCTATTCCTATGTCAAGGGCTGCGCGACGAGCCTGAACGTGCGCGTCGTCAACCTGAGCGTTGGCGCACCGATTCCCGCCTATGACCAACGACTCATCGATGCCATTGACGATGCATACACCAACTACGGAATCGTGACAGTCGCCGCAGCGGGAAACAGCCCTTACACCATGACCGTCTCGGGCGTAACTACCACCTACACCGCCCCGTATCAGCAGTATCCTGGCGACGCGGACAACGTGGTCAGCGTCATCAACCTGCGCAAGAGCGGGACGTCGGTCGTGCGCAACTCTGACTCCAACTACAACGTGCCAGGCGAGACCTGTAAGAACATCTCTGCACCCGGAGCGAACATCTGGAGCACTACGCCAGGTAACCACTACGGCACGTTGACTGGCACCTCTATGGCCGCGCCGCACGTGGCGGGTGTCCTGGCTCTCGAGTTTGCGGCTAACCCGGACCTGACGGCTGAGGAGGCGGTCTCCATCCTCTACGGATCGGCCACAGACATCGGTGACGAGGGTTGGGACGAGCAGTATGGCTATGGCGAAGTTGACGCGCTCGCCGCTGTCACGTCGGCCAACCCGTTCCTCGGTGCAGAGGTCTTGTTGGACCCGGTCTCGTTTACGTATTCCGGTGAACCCTGCAAGCCCGACGTCACCGTGCAGATCAACGGTGAAACCCTGAGTGTGGGAAGCGATTACACCGTGGTTTACGCCAACAACGTCAATGCGGGTGACGGTACGGTGACCATAACGGGAGCGGGGGAGTACCGAGGCTTCGCGAGCGCAACCTTTACCATCGCGCGAGCGCAGCTCTCAAAGGACAACGTAACCCTGTCGGCAACCTCTCTGCCCTATACGGGCAAGGCCCTCAAGCCGTCCGTTACGGTCAAGGTGGGTACGACCACGCTCGTCCAGGGAACGGACTATTCCCTGTCCTATAAGAACAACGTTGCCGTAGGTAAAGCAACGGCAACCGTCAAGGGTATCGGTAATTATCAGGGTACGGTGACCAAGAACTTCTCCATCGTGCTGCCGGACCTGTCCGAGGCAACCATCGATGCCCTTCCCAAGCAGAAGTACACGGGCTTTGCGCATACGCCAAACCCAGTTGTTCACATGGGGTCGAAAACGCTGGTTCTGGGCCGCGACTATACCCTTACCTACAAGAACAATATCAAGGCGGGGACTGCGACCGTCACTATCAAGGGCAAGAGCGGTTACACCGGCACCAGGACGCTGCAGTTCTCCATCAAAAAGTACACTGGCGTCTGGAAGCGGACGGGCTCGCACTGGTGGTACCGCTGGAGTGATGGCACGTGGCCAGAGTCACAGTTCGTGAAGCTTGACGGCAAGACCTACTGGTTTGACGATTCGGGTTACATGGCCACTGGCTGGAGGAAGATCGGTAGCTCGTGGTACTACTTCTCATCTTCTGGCGCCTTGACAACCGGCTGGCAGAAAGTCGGCGGTTCGTGGTACTACCTCGACATGACCACAGGAAAGATGGCCACCGGCTGGCTGAAGATTGGCAACGCACGGTACTGGTTCTCCTCGTCTGGCGCCATGGCCACTGGTTGGAAAAAAGTGGGAAACAACTGGTATTACTTCGCGGATAGCGGAGCGATGGCCAAGAACAGGTGGGTCGGCAGCTACTACCTTGGGTCCGATGGCGCCATGCTGAGAAATACCGTCACACCCGACGGCTACCGGGTTGATGCCAATGGCAAGTGGGATGGCAGGGGCAAAGTCGCCGCATAGGCCTTCACGCTTCATAGGTGATTTAACAACTTATATAAATGAGCGCTGCTAGACGCATTCGCTCCGCTTGTCGGTTTTTCAAGCTTCGCCAAGTCACGAACCTCTATGGTTTGGGCCAGGGTGTGTTTCTTGTCTTCCGTCGAAAGGACACGACATGGTTCGAAACAGGAAATGGTGGGGTGTCGGTCTGCTTGCGCTGCTCGCGGCGATGCTTGTCTTCGCCTTGGCGCCGACGCAGGCTTTGGCCAAGACCGGCTGGGTCAAGCAGTCCAACGGAAAGTACCGCTATTACTCGAATGACAGCTCCTACTTCTCTGATGCCACGTACCTGATCAACAACAAGTACTACGGCTTTGACAAGAACGGTTATCGTCGGAAGGGCTGGTACGAGGAGACGATGACCTGGACCGATGAAAACGGTACGAAGCACACGTCATCCAACTGGCTGTACTTCGGTGAGAAGAACGATGCCGCTTCGGTTGGCTGGAAGATGATTGGCGGCAAGTGGTACTGGTTCGAAGATGGGAAGACTGAGAGTGGCACTCCTTACATTCCGTATATGGCCTCCGACGGTACTCGTATGATTGGCAAAAAGAACTACCTCTTCAACAAGTCTGGCGCACTGGTCACAAACGGCTGGTACAAGTCAGTCTGGACCTATGGTTCGGAAACGTATACCAACTGGTACTGGGCTGACTCTAACGGCGTTTGCCCCATTGGCTGGAAGAAGATCTCTGGCACTTGGTACTACTTTTGGGACTGGGGCGGAATGGCCAGCAACAC
>JAUNJR010000045.1 GCA_030533135.1 Coriobacteriales bacterium | reverse complement strand
GCTTCTGCCTGTCTCTGTTCGATAGGAGCGCCTGTGCTGCCGCCGAAGCCGCTGCTGCCGCTGAGGCTGCGGACAACTACGGATACGAGGAAAATGCGGGAGATTACGCCGAGGACTACGCAGAGGAAGCTGCTGACGAGTACGTTGACGGTGAATAAGTCAGAGGTATCACGCTCCTCTGACATAAAAGAGGGCTCCCTTCACGACGCTTCGTTCCATCACCTTCTTAACCGTCCACCTAACAAGACTTCCTTCCGTTGAAGGGGCGTATTTTGGTCGCAATTTCTTTTCTTTGAGAGGGTATAACAGAAGCAACGCGGGCACATGTGTGGCCCGCAGTTTGTATCCACCACGAGTGAGGAGGCAAGGATGGCAGACATCAAGATTTCGGGGCGCAAGTTAAGCGTAACCGACTCTATGCGAGAGCGCGTGGAGGAAAAGATCGGTGGTGCCCTGAAGGTATTTGACATCCAGCCCATGTCGGCTGACGTGGTATTGCGTGTTGACAAAAACCCCTCCAACCCCGACCGTCGCACCTGCGAGGTCACCGTCTATGTGCGCGATCGCGTCGTGCGCGTAACCTCTTCCAGCGATGACATGGACGCCGCCATTGATGAGGCAGCAAGCAAGGTTACCCGCCAGATTCGTAAGTACAAGACCAAGGTTCTTGAGCGTCGCACCCACGCACCGCGTCCTGTCACCGAGATGTCCGTCAAAGATCTGGCCGAGCTTATCGAGGAGGTTCCTGAGGACGAGCAGCTTGTTCGCGAGAAGTACGTCGACCTGACCCCGATGACCGAGGAGGAGGCGCTCATCCAGACCGACCTCATCGGCCACGGCTTCTATGTGTTCGAGAACGCTACCACGGGCCTCATCAACGTTATCTATCGTCGCCGCAACGGCGGTTACGGCATTATCAAGCCCAAGATTGAGAGCGAGGACGGCATTGCCTAACGACAGTTTTGCAACAGCCGATCAGTCCGTGTCCGTCGAGGCTTCGGCCCCGGCGGACACGCCGGTTATGTTGAATGAAGAAGTTGACCGCGCCATCAGGTCATACCGGCAGCGTCGGTCATGCAAAGTCATCATTGACTCATCGGCAGACTTCGCGCCAGCCGTGCTGAAGCGGCTTGGCATCGAGATGATTCCCATCTCCTATGTTACGCCCGAGGGCGAGCGACTTGACGATATGTGGGCAACCCAGACGCCGCAGGAGTTCTATGACGTCCTGCGTAAGGATCCTACGCTGCACTACACGACAGCGGCCATCACGCCGGGCCGCTACTTCGAGGTGTTTGAGCGTGCGGCCAAGGAGGGGACGCCCACCATCTACCTGTCGCTGTCTGCGGGACTCTCGTCCACCATCTACAACGCAGAGCGTGCAGCCGATATGATCCGCGAGCAGTATCCGGATTTCGAGCTGTACATCCTCGATCCGTGCTGCGATTCGGCGTCGGTTGAGCTGCTGACCCTCGAGATTATGCGCCAGATTGCATTGGGTCGCTCGGCGCGCGAGGTCTATGAGCTCGCCTGCGAGTCGCGCTACTTTGTACACGGCTACTTCATCCTGGACAACTTTGATGCTCTGGCAGCAGGTGGACGCATTCCGCCGGCAGCAGCGCAGCTTGGCAGCAAGTTGGACATCAAACCAGAGTTGTCCTACGAGACTAACGGTTCGCTGACGTTGCGCGGCATGCACCGGGGTAGGCGTAAGGCCTTGCGTGCCATTCTGCAGGACTTCCGCGAGAACTATTGTCACGATACGGCGCTGCCGCTGGCCATTGTCTCTTCGGATGCCGAGAAAGACGCCGATTGGCTTGAGGCGCAGGTCCGCAAGGAGAGGGGCTGCTCCAGCGTGTGCATCATCCGCAGCTCCATCTCGCCCATTCTGGGAAGTCACGTTGGCCCGGGCATGGTTGGTTTCACGTTCTGGGGCGGCGACCGCCGTGAGCAGCTGTCGCTGACCGACCGAATCGCGCGCAAGGTGCTGGGCGGCGGATTCTAAGACAACGCTCGAATGTGGTCCGGCAGGCTAGGGCACGTCCCTGGCCGCCGGACCTCTGAGGAAGGATGACGCATGGCTCACTCCAAGATGCGTGACATCGCCTTTATTGGCACGGGCATTATGGGGGCCCCGATTGTTGGCCACCTGCTCGATGCTGGATATCGCGTGACGGTGCACGATCGATTTCGTGAAAAGGCCGAGGCGCTTATCGCGCATGGCGCGGTGTGGACCGATACACCCGCGGCAGCTGCAGCGAAAGCTGATGTGGTTCTGACATGCGTCGGGGGCCCCGAGGATGTCGAGGACGTCTATCTTGGTTCGCGCGGTGTCCTTGAGGCGGCGCGCAAAGGCGCTTATCTGATTGACCTGACGACGAGTGCTCCGCAACTGGCGCGCGAGCTGCATGATGCAGCGGAGGTCATGGACAAGCATGCCTTCGACTGTGCCATGACTGGTGGTGTGGCAGGAGCAATTGCCAAGGCGCTTACGCTTCTGATCGGTGCGGACGAGCAGTACGTCGAGCCTGTGCTGCCGATCCTGAAAACCTTCTCCAGGCGGACCTACTACTTCGGTCATGCCGGCTCAGGGCAGCTGGCTAACCTCTGTAACCACGTCTCGTTTGCCTCGTGCATGGTTGGTTGGGCTGACGCGCTTGCCTTGGCCCGCGAGGGTGGCTTGGATGAGGAGCTGCTGCTGCATGCACTTGAGTCTGGCGTGGGTGCCTCGGCAGCACTGTCAGCCTATGCGCACATGGCGGTCGAAAGCGACTGGTCGCCAGCGTTCTACGCGGAGACGCTGCACAAGAACTTGAGCCTTGCCCTTGCAGAGGCCGAGGACCTTCAAGTGACGCTTCCTGGCGCAGAGACCAGCTATATGCTGTTTGACACGCTCTGCCAAGTTGGTGGTGCGCGGTTGGGCGGTCAGGCGCTCGCGCTGCTCTATCAGGATGAGGCGGAGAGTACCGCTGCGGGCCTTGACTGGTCAGCGCTGCCCCTTCCTGAGGAAGATCCTCACGAGCATCACCACCACCATCACCACTAACCTGCACAAGTGGGATTGGCCTCTTCGCTTCGGTCGTTCCACTTGTCTTGATTATGTACATACCAGAAAGGAACTTATCTTTCATGAGTGATACCACCCAGAGCTCGATGGCGGTTCTCGTCGATTATGAGAACCTAGCTCTCGGCACGGGGCGGCGTCGTCGCAACGGCCATCAGGAGCCAGGTCCCATGCCCGACATGAAATGCATCCTGGAGCGCCTGGTCGACAAGGGACGTATTGTCTCAAAGCGCGCCTACTGCGATTGGCAGCGTTTCTCTGATGCCATCACCCCCCTGCACGAGCTGGGCATCGAGCTTATTGAGATACCGGATCGCGCCTTCACGGGTAAAAACTCCGCGGACATCCGCCTTGCGGTGGATGCTGTGGAGATGTGTCTCACGCGCGACCACATTGACACCTTTGTCATCCTGTCCGGGGACTCGGATTTCTCGCCGCTCGTGGCCAAGCTCAAGGAGTTTGGCAAGACGGTCATTGGCGTCGGCATGCGCGAGGCAACCAGCTCGCTTCTGGCTGACAACTGTGACGAGTTCCTCTTCTACGAGGACATCATGGCTACAAGTGGCGTGCCAAGCTTCGAGAACGTTGTTCCCAAGGAGAAGCACCCCTGCTACCAGCTGCTCTTTGAGTCCCTCATCGCCGTCCAACGCGATGATGATGGCCCCGTCCTGGCGTCGCGCCTCAAGGACACGATGAAGCGCAAGAGCCCGCAGTTCTCCGAGACCACCTACGGCTATCGTTCGTTTACGGCGCTGCTGCGTGAGGCCTCAAAACTTGGGTTGCTTGAAATCCATCAAGACCCACGCAGTGGGACCGCTATGATCGACGGGTTTCGGGAGTAAGATATAAGCTTCAAGCCGTAGCAGTACGACCAAGTACTTTGCAGGAAGAGGTTCACATGGCCACTGATACTGTTGATATGCAGGCAGAAGAAACAAATGAGGCCACGTCCACATCCATCTCGCCTGAGGTGATGAACGCGTTGTTCGAGACGCTTTCGGGCGCCAATCGTCGACGCAGGCAGGAGGCATCGCACGCGATTGCCCTTGCTGCCGCTGAGGATGCCAACTTGGTTCGTCCGTACGTGGACGAGCTGATTGATGCCCTGTACCGTCCCGAGGCGCAGACTCGCTGGGAGGTGCTGAGCGCCCTGTCCGACCTTGCTTTGATTGATGCGGATCTGGTCGAGGAGGGCTACGATGGCGCCGAGGCCTCGCTCTTTGACGAGGACTCGGCCATTGTCCGTCTGGCGGCTTTCCGCTTTTTGATTCGTCTCGGTGCGAGCAGCCCCGAGCGCTCTGACAAGGTGTGGGGCATTGTGGACGAGGCAATCCAGTGCTATCACGGCGATCCGGAATACCGTGACATGCTGATCGCCATCTCTGAGTTCTCGCGCGGCTCGATTTCCAAGGCCACCCATGACGCGCTGATGACGCGCATTGGCTTTGACGCACAGAATGGCCGCGGGTACGTGCGCATCATGTCGTCAGAGATCGTTTCCGCTGCAAAGGGTGCGTAGCCCATGGCTAACGAGACCCCTCAGTCAGCAAGGCCAGCAGCGCGTGATACGGGCGCTTCGCAGGGCATGGGCATGCCTGCGATACTCGCAATCGTCCTGCCTTCCTTGGTTGTCGGGGCACTTTTTGGCTATTTCCTCCTCGGAGGTCTGCTCAAGGGCCTCTTTGGGTCTGAGCTGGTTGGCGGGCGCGTCTCTCTGTCTGAGAGCGACCTTGACCAGACGATGGCCACCTACACAGTAGATGGCAAGACGTACGAAATCAGCTTTAGGGACGCCATTCTGGAGAACGGGTCTCTAGAGGCGGCGCGTCGAGCTGACGGTTCGTACCGAGTGCCTTCAGCTGATAGCGTCTTGGCCACCGCACGAAGTCAGGTCATGACGGCCGAGGCCGAACGGCTGGGCATTGTGGTGGGTGACGACGAAGTCGCAGCATATGCTATGGCAACGTTTGGCACGACTGACCTGCCTACCATTGCTTCTGCGTATGGCATGGAGCAGGATGCCGCAGCCGTGCTGCTGCGCGAAGCGGCAATCATGTCGGCTCTCCGCAACAAGACGCTTGCCAACGAGGTAGGGGAGGCCCCTGCCGCTCCGGAGACACCCGGCGAGGCCGAAGAAGTGACCATGACCGAGGGATACGCTGCCTACATCATCGATCTTGTGGGCGATGAATGGGACGCAGCGACAGGGACGTGGGCTACGACAGATGGCCCCTTCGCAAGCGCACTCGCTGACTACGAGATTACGTCGACCGGTGCGACCTATGAGGCGGCGCGCCAAGCGTACTACGTGGCATACCAGCGCCATGTTGCCGCGCTGTCGGAATATGCCTCACAATGGACTGACTACGTGAACCGCTTGCTGGGCAACGTGTCCATCACCATTACGACGCTTGCGATGTAAGTGTGCCGGGGCCCGTCGAAGGGAGTCGCCATGAGCAAAAAGAGCTTTCCAACTACGGTCTTAGCTATGGTTGCCGCAATCTTTGTCACAGCGAGCGTGATTATCGGGATTGCTTTTGCTTTGTCCATGTCGAGCTTCGGTGGCTTCAACATGACGGGAACGGTTGAGGTCGGGGGCAACAACACCACAACGGTCAAGAAGAAATCCTCGCCCCTCGACCTAGTTCCCAATCCTGAGGACCTCGGCGAAGGCCATGTAGTGGGGACCGACTCAGGTCAGATCGTTTCTGAGCGGCCGGCTTCTGACGACGACGGTGAGCTTCACAATGGTTGGGACAGCTCGGTCTCGTATGGCGTGACCGAAGAGCGCTACGCCAAGAGCGAGATTCTCTACTCCAAAGATTACGACTGCAAGGTTGGCGTGGACTTCAACGTGACGTATCCGCAGCTTGTGGATGCTGGTGAGCATACGGATGAGGTCAACGAGGCCATTCGGACGTCAGCGATTTCCTTTGTCGACGAGTATTGGGACCACCCTACCGAGGATGCCGTGCGCTTACTGAAGGGCGTCATTGATGTGAGCTTGCTGGGTGTTCCCGAAGACGCCGATGCCCTGCTTTCCAACGAGGTTACGTGGGCCATCACCTACAACACGCCGGATTTCATCAGCATCTCGTTCTCCGAGGAATTCTGCGTTGGCTCTTGGGCGGGGGAGTTCATTCGCCTACGTACCGTGAATGCCAACCTGAAGACGGGTGAGCTCTACACGTTTGACGATGTCTTGGCCATAAACGAGGACATCGCTAATGCGTTCGTGGACACGCTGGTTGAGAACGCTGGAGAAGACAACAACGGCGACGGTTATTACGCGGAAGATGAGTGCTTCTCCGTTACCGTCGTGGGGCGTGAGGAATGGGTTCGTGCGCTACTCGGTAAGGGCGAGTTTGCCCGCCGTGTGATTCCGACGTTCTTCATCGACGAGAAGGGCCGCGTAAACCTGGGCGTTACCTATTGGATGAGCGGCGATAACGGTTACGTGCGTGGCTGGTGGGATACCACGCTGACGGATGAGCAGGTTGCTGCCGTGCGCAAGGAATCCAGCATGTGGGATCTGGTGGTTCCGCGTGAGGCAACGTCCGATGACTGGTCTGTAAGCGGAGGCGATGTCGAGGCGACGTCTGGTGAGGGGACTTCCGACGGGGGCGATGCCGTTATTCCCGTAGACGGGATCGACGGACTGGCTGAAGGCGAGGAAGGAAATGATGTCGGCTAAGAAAGACAAGCTGACTGTTGACGAGAGAAACATCTCGTGAGATAATCTTATCTCGCACGCGCCGGATTAGCTCAGTTGGTAGAGCGACGCACTCGTAATGCGTAGGCCAGCAGTTCGAGTCTGCTATCCGGCTCCACCGCATCTTCGCAGGTCAGACCACGTATTGGGTCTGGCCTGTTTTCGTTTTGGGCTGATTGTGCGCCACATCGTGCGCCACACTTGGCACCACATTCAGCTATCTCGGCTTTTGGACTGCTTTTAGGGCTCCACCAGCAGCTTTCCAATAACGGTAGACATCGGATTCATACGCAACGCAAATGTGACCTGTTCGGCTGCATGATGCCCCTAAGTGGTCTTAGAGGGCTTCAGAGAGGGAAGGGTTAGCGTCGCTCGCTTGTCAGCACCCTTGGAGGAATCAGATCTGAGCCCGTATGAGCCCACCAGAGGCGGAATGAGGTCATTCAATTCGAGACAAAGGTCAAACAATCGCAAGCCTTGCGGGAATTGGCCCGTACTTGTTGGCTTAAGGGTCGCGGGGCTTCCCCCGCGCTGCCAGGTGGAACTGGCGACGCCGTACCTTCCCGCGGCGTGGAGCACGCGGCCACCGACGTCAATGATAGGCGTCGGGCAAGACGGAGACGGGGTCGACGGTGACCTGTACGTACAGGTCACGATTCTTGCTACAACTAGCAAGAACCGGACAACGGCGCGGTGTGATCGAGGAAAGCGATTGATTGCTTTACGCCGGTTTAGTTGAACGAGGGTCGGAAAAGCGGCCTTCGTTCAACGCAGATAACCGAGTAGCATGAGACACCTCTCAACATATCAAGAGCGCTGGTAGTGATAGTTGAATGATAGGCGAGAGCCTGCATCAAGCGCCACTATCCAAATGACAACTGGTCATCCGAGTTCAAGCTTGGGTGGCACAAGATAAATGAAGGCTTTTGGCCTCATTACTACCAAGATTTCCGCGAAATGCGAAGGTTGTTTCTGATGGGCGCACGTTCGAGTTACTTGGCGCTGGATGGCAACGGCATCAACCTGCTGTTCCGTACGGGTCGAAACGCAGGATCGGCCAATACAATAACCAACCTTCGCATTTCGCGGAAATCTTGGTAGTAATGGAAAGAAAAGGTGAGTTTACGCGCCGAGCTGCACCGTTGAACGAGGGTCGGAAAAGTGATCTTAGTTCAACGGATGGATCAGTCCAGAAAATAGAGAGAGGCTAAAACCCCCTCGAACGTAAAACGAATTCTTTCAGCCTGGTTCAAGGTGTCTATGGGTTCAGGGTTTTTGCGGCTCAAGACGTGGTGTTCTGGGGTAGAAGAGAGGCGTGCAGTAGAATTCCTATGTCACCTAGGTCGGCCACATCGGTCGACACGAACAAAGGGGGAATGAATGCCTGATGATGAGAAGCTTGATGTGACGACCGAGGATGCTGTCGCAGAGGCCGAGGAAGTCTTCGAGGAGACGACTGAGACAGCGGCTGACGAGGTCGTTGAGGAAACCGCTGAAGCGGCTGAGGACGCTGTGGCTGAGCAGCCTGCCGTCGTGGAGCAGCCCGCTCCCGCTCCCGCACCTGCCCGTCAGCTGAGCCAGAAAGCATGGATTGCCCTCTGCTGCGCTGCTCTGGTGATTGGCCTGGTGCTTGGTAAGTTCGTGCTGGGTGGCTCTTCCGCCAAGATGGGCTCGTTTGCTGGTCGTACCAGCATTACCGAGGCCGAGCTTGATCAGCCCGTCGCAACGCTGGTGTACAAGGGCACCAAGGAGACCATTACCTCGCGCGAGATTATCCTGCAGACCAGCTCGCTCGAGGCATCCAAGGACGAAGAGGGCAACTACTGCCTGCCATCCGCCGACTCCATCCTGTCGGTTGCGCGTAACCGCATCATTGACCGCGAAGCTGAAAGTCGCGGGCTGACTGCTACGGACGAAGAGATCGCAGCTTTCGCCAAGGACAACTTGGGCTCGTCTGACTACGCGAGCATTGGTCAGGCTTATGGTCTCGACGAGGCGTCCGTAATCGAGATTCTGCGCAGCTCCGCTTCCATGCAGAAGCTTCGCGCCGAGGTCGTGGGCACCGAGACGCCGGTCATGCCCCAGGCTCCGGCAGAGCTTGCTGAAGGGGCCGATGCAACGGCTCAGACTGCAGAATATGCGGACTACATCATTTCGCTCGTGGGTGACGAGTGGGATGCTACCGCTGGCAAGTGGGCCGCTCCGGATGGTCCGTATGCAGTGGCGCTTGCCAACTATGAAATCAGCGCCAAGGGTGCATCGTATGAAGCGGCATATGCTGCGTACTATGTGGCGTACCAGCAATACACCGAGCAGGCTTCGGCAGCCTCAACAGCTTGGACCAACTATGTGAACACCCTGCTTGCTAATGCGAGCATCACTATCTCCACGCTGACTGCCTAGTACCACCTGACTGTTATAAAGGGACGGGCCCGAAGACGCCTTTGCGTCTTCGGGCCCGTCCCTTTTTGTTGCGTGGCGTTAGAGCGTCCGTGCGAAGGCGATAAGCTCGTCGACATCCTTCTCGGTTGTTGCCCACGAGCAGACGAAGCGCGTCAGCAGCTTTCCTCCCGGCAGTTCTCCGAAGATCTCGCAGCCCGCAGCATCGGCAAACGCCTGCGCAATAGCTGGTTCAAAGACAAAGAACTGCTGGTTAGAGGGTGCATCACCGTAAGCCTCGAAGCCCAGCGAGATGAGTTCTTCGCGCAGGCGGAAGGCACAGTCGTTGGCGTTGCGCGCGTGCTCCCAATACGGGATCCGACCGTTCTCGTTAGGCGTGAACGCCGCCTCAAACTGCACGCCAAGCAGGCGCCCCTTGGCCATGAGCCCGCCCCGCTCCTTGATGAGGTAGGGGAAGGCCTCCTTGAGATCGGGGTCGGCAATGACCACTGCCTCGCCAAAGAGCAGGCCATTCTTGGTTCCGCCAATATAGAAAGCGTCAGCACGCGCGGCAAGGTGCTGAAGCGTGAGCCCATCTGCCGCGGGTGACGTCAGGGCAGACCCCAGGCGCGCTCCGTCGACAAAGACCTTCAGGTCATGCGACTTTGCCCAGTCACAGATGGCGTCAAAGCGAGACAAAGACCAAACGCCGCCCAGCTCAGTGGTATTGGAAATGTAGATCATACGTGGCTTGGTCATATGACGGCCCGTACCCGTCTGATAGCGCCATACGCGCTCAGCCTCGTCGGGTGAGAGGAAACCGTCTTGGTCTCGCGTGGGCAGGACGCTGCGTCCCGTTGCCGCGACCGCGCCGGTCTCGTGCGCGTTGATGTGGGCGTCCGGCGTGCAGATGGCGCCTTCCCACTCATACGTCATACCGTTGATGCACACCAAGTTGGTGCTCGTGCCACCGATGGCAAACTCCACGTCCACGTCGTCGCGTCCGCAGGCCTCGCGGATGAGCCGCCGAGCCCGTTCGCAGTGCGGATCGCCCTCGGTGTAGCCCACGCACTGCTCATTATTGGTGGCGATGAGCGCCGCTAGCACCTCAGGAGCCGCGCCTTCTGAGTAATCGTTCCTGAACATGCGCATACATACTCCTCTGCCGTGGTTGACTTATGCAATGCAGTGTAACGCAACCTACGGGATTGCCCGCGTTACCATTCCGAGTCGCCCTAAGCCCGTTTGCTGCGTTAAGCTATCTGACATCAAAGGGTTCGTGACGGAGGTGTGCCATGTACTGCGCGCATTGCGGCGAGGAGATTCCTGACGATTCACGATTCTGCCGATTCTGCGGCGAGCCAATCGATTCGGAAAGCGCGGGGGCTCGTGCTGCGGTCAAGGCCTCCGACCAGGTGGAGGCTGCTGTCGACAAGACGGTGGTCAAACCGGCGACGAAGCCCACACCCATTCCCGCGTCTCGACCGGTTGCAGCTTCGGCACCGAGACCGACAGCGAAGCGCTCGCTTCCCGTGGTGCCTATCGCGGTTGCGATTGCCGCTGCGTTGCTTCTAGCGGTGTTTGTCTCGCCTGTGGGTAAGTCGCTGCTGTCCGGAGGGTCGTCTGACGGAGCAGGAGCAAGCGTTTCCGAACAGAATGGCGGCGAGCAAGACCTCAATGATGATGGGGTCGACGTGGCTGGGCAAGACGAGTCTGGACAGGACGGAACGAGCCAAGGCGGAACCGTGAACGAGGACACCAACGGGGATTCCAGCAGCGGCTCGGACAATAGCTCGGACAGCGGTACCACCGCTGAGCAGCGCGCAGAGGTTTCCTGTGCCTTCATGATGGCGTATGAGACGGCTGTCCACGATGCGGAGGAAGGTCAGGATATCGTACCGACGTGGTCGCCGTCCGAATGGGCCGAGCTCTGCATCCCTTACGTGGACCCCGACAGCGATCTGGGGCAGCGTCTCTTGTATGACCCCGAGTCTGAGTTTGTCAGGGCCGGGCATGCGGATGCAGTGACAGAGGCGCAATCCGCCGAGGTAATCGACGATGGCCCCGACGGCGTAACCGTGCGCTGCACCGTAAAGGGAACCCAGTATTCGTGGCAACACACCATAGAGTTCAACACGGTTTATCTCATCACGCTGAACGATAAGAACCAGGTCACCAGCGCCTCTTGGCTGCGCACTGAATAGCTGAGCATTGGCGAACTGAGGAGTCCCACCAGTGGGCGGGACTCCTTTTGTTTTGCAGGTGACGACAAGACATCCAAGCAAGGAACGGCAACCGCATGGCGAACGAATCACAATCCACCACAACTATCGAGAACGATGGGCAATCCAACAGGGCGGCCTTCTGTTCATACTGCGGCCATCCCCTTGATCATGAGGCGGTCTTCTGTCCCGCTTGTGGCACCCGCGTGGAAGGCGCGGTCGAGTGTGAGGACTACGTCTACGAGGCCTTCATTAGCTACCGTCATGTCTCGCCTGACCGTGAGGTTGCCGTTCGCATCCAGCGCAAGCTCGAGGGGTTTCGGATTCCCAAGCAGCTTCGTACCGAAGGACGTCCCGCTCGCCTCGGGCGCCTCTTCCGCGATGAGGACGAGCTCCCGACCTCGGCCTCGCTCTCCGACCAGATTCGCGACGCCCTCAAGCGTTCGCGCTTCCTCATCGTCATGTGTTCGCCAAGCACTAATGAGAGCCGCTGGGTGGCGAGGGAGGTCGAGCTCTATTCGTCCTTCCATGGCAGGGACCGGGTGAGGTTGGTTCTCGTCGAGGGCGAGCCTGAGGAGAGCTTCCCGTCGCTCCTGCGGTCCCGCGTCGCGTATGACCGATCCGGCACCCGCGTCGAGATAGAGGAGGAGCCGCTTGCCGCTGACTTCCGTGACCGCTCGCGCAAGCACTTCAACACCGAGGTGCTGCGCCTTGCGGCGCCGCTCATCGGTTGCGGCTTCGATGACCTGCGCCAGCGCATCCGTGCGCGCACGACACGCCTCGTTGCTGCCGTTTCTTCTGTCGTGGCCACCGTTTCGCTGGCCTTTTCGTGCTTCTCGTTCTGGCAACAGGCGCAGATTGAGCGTAACTACCGTCTGGCGCAGATCAACGAGTCAGAGTTTCTTGCAACCGAGGCCAACGACCTCACGGCATCGGGCAAGCGCATGGAGGCCATACAGGTGGCGCTTGCAGCCCTTCCCAAGAACTCGATGGACACGAGCAAGCCCTATGTCCCCGCGGCGCAGCTCGCGCTTGAAAGCGCATGGCTCGCGTTTCCGACCGAGCATGTCTGGAACAATGCCTATGACCTGCGCGGTAACAATACTTCGCTCTTTGCCATCAGCCAAAGTGGACTCCTAGCTACGGTGAACTCTGAGTCTGGGCTCGAGGTGCGTGAGCTCAGGACCGGCAAGCTTTGTTGGACGCTCGATGCTGTGGAGCTATCGCGCGCCAGAAATATCAAAGCCTATACCGATTCGTGGAAAGAAGGTACGGACCAGCTCTTGTTTGCGGGTGATTACCTTGTCGTCAAGTTCGAGAATGCGGTGCTGTGCCTGAACGCAGGGACGGGGGAGACCGCATGGAGCCAAGAGATGCTGACCCCAGGACTTGGCGGGCTGTCGATGGCGGCTTCAAGCGATGGAAAGACCATTGCCGTTGCCTCCCGAAGCGACTCGAAGCTGCGGCTGTATGACACGGCATCGGGCAAGATCCTGAAGGTGAGCAAATATGAGGACGACGATTACGACGGAATGAACCAACCTTCCTGCGTTTCGTTCTGCAATAACGATAGGCAGGTCGTCATGACCTCCAACGGCCGCCTCTTCATCATCGACGTGGAGGGTGATGAGTTTCAGAGCATCGCGACCGAACGTCAGTACATCTACTCGCTCTTCGTTGACGGCGATCAGGTCGTGCTGGTAACCCTCGACGAGTACTACACGGGCGGTCAGTCGTCAGAGTTCCCCGCGGTGAGCGCCATCGAGGCATACGACTTGTCCCTGCATCATCTGTGGACCTACGAGGTCGAACCGTGGGATGACGTCTCCAACAGCTCGGGCAGGGTCGGAAAGAAGGCCGGCCAGCCACGCACGGTTGCCGTGTGCACCGTCGTGCGACCTCAAGACTACGTCGACCTTAATGCCACGTGGATATACGATACGGACCAGCTCGTCTGCATTGCCAATAACCAGCTGCTGCTTCTTGATGCGGCAAGCGGCACGGTGACGAAGTCCCTTTCAGAGAGCTCACCATTCCTAACGTGCGCAATGGACCAAAAGCTTCCCGTGCTCTTTGCCGTCACGGCTGACGGAGATGTCGTGGTGAGATACGCTACGGACTTTATGACGGGCGGCGCCGGCTTTGAGGCGAGTCTTCGGGAAAAGCAGCGGGCGAGGTTCACCTCGGGCAGCGAGATTGGCACCGTCTTGGTGACTACCTCAAGCAACCCGGACAGCCTTGAGGTGTATCTCTATGGCAGCGTAAAAGAGATCATCGGGTCAGAGGAAAGCCAGTTGAAGGCGTCGCGGGTTGACGAGGCCCTTGTGACCGCTGACGCGGTGATCGAGCACACCAGCAAGACCATACGCGCCTATGATTCGACCGACTTTTCGAAGCGCTTTGAGCTGTCGTACGAGGACGATGCCTTTAACTGGGACGGTCATTACCTCGAGAGCTTTTCATCAGTCATGGCTACTGATGACTGCCTTTATGCCTACGGTCCTTGGGAAGGCAACGAGGAAGGGGAATGCGGGACTGCGTTCTTCCGGATCTCGCTGGCAGATGGGACTCTGTTGAGCCGCGTCGCAATTGATCGCTCGTTTGAGAACTTCATCGTCGACGCGACGAGTGACGGGAGCGTCATCATCACGTATCACAACGACCACGGCACGTTCTCTCTGCAGGGTGTCGACTATGACACGGGTACCGTGACGCACGAAGTCACCTATGACGGGGGCTGGCCTCGCAAAATGCTGCAGGCGGGAGGCGACCAGGTGCTCACGATTCAGTATGACGACCAGGTTGATCAACGCAGGGCAGTATCGACCCTCCATCTCGTGTCCCTCACGAAGGGTGAGAACCTCGACTGTGACATCAGGGGATGCCTTGTGGGCGACCCCGGCGATGTGGTGGTGACGGCAGACAGGAAGGCTATCATCGCGTCGCTGGTTGACCACACGCTCGTGGCATTTGACGGCGTGACGGGAAATCGCCTGTGGACTACCAATGCGCTGAGCTCCGAACCAGTGCATCTGGCAGTTGAGCCAGCGACCGGAAACATCATGCTGCAGGACAAGTCGGGCATTTGCCAGCTGTATTCCATCAAGGATGGGCACGTCCTGGCGACGTCGTCCACGGCAATTCCACCCATCTGTTCGAGCCGGTTCAACGAGGAGGGGCTTCTCGAGGTCCGCTGGGCATGGAGCAAGAAGCCGGGTGACTACGTCGGGAGCACGAACGTGCCGTTTTCGTACGACGGCATGGCGCTCATCTCCCTTGATGTGGATGCGTTTGGGCCGGTAAGCAACATGCCTAACGCAAAGTACGTGTCGACGGATGGACGGCTGGTCATTTTCAAGGACGTGCAGAATGGCAAGCTCTACTCGCTGCCTCGACCGACGTTGGACGAGCTGATCGAGGCGGCGACTGATACGGTCTCCTATGAGGGATACGCCTTGACCGATGCCGAGAAGAGCTTGTATCGCATAGGTTCGTAGAGCGCGTGCGTGGAGGTCGACGGTGGAGGCCTGGAGCCGTCAACAATACCGCATGCATCGACAGCTCCTCTCCAATGAAAACCCCGTGTAACGCATGTGTGACCACTTTATCTACGGAGCACCGCTGGTAGTAAGCTTTCCTGCATCGAACGGCACCACATCAAGGAGGATCTCATGGCCATCGAGAAGAAGGATATCGACTGGGGCAGCCTGACGTTTGCTTACACCAAGACTGACTTCAGCTACGTTT
>JAUNJR010000044.1 GCA_030533135.1 Coriobacteriales bacterium | reverse complement strand
CAGTCGCTGTCACGCAGCTACTTCTCCAAGATCATCCCGGCTGAGAACTCAGGCGAGTACTTTGGCATCTATGACATCTTCTCCAAGGGCGCGTCGTTCCTGGGTTCGGCGGTTATCGCGTGGGTAAAGCTGGCGGGTGGAACCATCAACATCGCCGTTGCGTCGCTTGCGGTCTTCTTTGCGCTGGGCTTTGTCTTCCTGAAGCTGGCCGACAAGCAGCCTGCTGTTCGATAGGGCTATGACCAGCCGCGAGTTTGCTTGGGTAGTGTGATACGGAGAGGGGTGCCGCTATGCCGGCGGTATTGACGCATGACTTCTTTGGGCGTGACGCGTACGAGCAAGTGGCGTCCCAGCTTGGCTTTTCGACCAATGATCAGCGTGATGCGTTCCTCTTGGGAAACCAGGGTCCTGACGTCCTCTTCTATCTGCGCATTCTTCCGCAGGTCAACAAGCGCAATCGTCTGGGCGAGATCATGCACGACGTGCGTCCCGCAACCATCCTGACTTCATTCCATGACGCGCTGGGCATGCTCAGCGAGGAGGAGCAGCCCATCGGCAAGGCGTATGTTGCAGGCTTCTGCTGCCACTATCTGCTTGATAGCACCATGCATCCTCTGGTGTACTACATGGAGAGAGGCATTTGCGATGCGGGCGTCGAGGGGTTGGACCGCACTGACCATGATGACGTGCACGCGGAGATCGAGCGTGACCTTGACGAGATGGTGCTTTATACCAAGCGGCACGAGACCATTGCGACCTATCGCACGTATGCTGAAGTCCTGCGCGCCTCAGATGCGGTTTTGGCCGTCATTGACAAGCTGTATTTCTACGTCTGCCTGTGGGTCTTTAACGTGACCATCGATCTTGGCACTTACACGAAGGCAACGAAGGCATTCCGCTTTATGCAGCGGGTCTTTTGGTCGCCACGTGGCGTTGGCCACAAGGTGTTGGGCACCTTTGAACGCAAGGTGCTGAAGAAGCGGAACTCTTTCTACTGTGCGATGGCACACCGCGTCCGCGCGGAGGACACCTCGATCTTTGCCAATGCGGAGCATCTTCCGTGGCGCAATCCGTGGACGGACGAGATTACGACCGAGAGCTTCTGGGACCTGTACGAGGAAGCGCGGGATAAGGTCTTTGACGCAGTGGATATGCTCTTCTCTCCTGACTTTGATGCGGATGCAGCTGTGCGCCTGACGAGGAACCTTAACTTCAGCGGACAGGTGGTGGGGGAGGACGACCCCTTTGAGCTGCCGGGAGCGTAGGCCGTAGCCCATGGATAGGGAAACCGCCGTCCGCCATGTGATGCAGGCCAATAAAAGCAAGAACACAGGGCCCGAGCTGTTGGTTCGCACGGGCCTGCGCGAGGCTGGGCTCCCAGGGTATCGTCTTCATTGGAAAAAGGCGGCTGGACGGCCAGACATCTGCTATCCGGGACGCCACATCGCCATTTTCGTTAACGGTTGCTATTGGCATCGCTGCCCGTGGTGCTCATTGCCGAACCCAAAGTCCAACGTGTCGTTCTGGGAGGCTAAGTTTGCGCGTAACAAGGCCCGCGACCAGGAGAACGTTGAGGCGTTGGTGGCTGACGGCTGGACGGTGCTTTTGACGTGGGAGTGCCGGCTTAAAAAGGAGCGGCGCGAGGGCACGTTGGAGCAGATCGTGTCCGAGGTGCAGTGGGCCACTGAGCATGGGGCCGAGGGTCGTGTGGTGGAAATTGGTGCGCCGCCGGCATGGCGTTTGCGTGTGGCGCGCAAACGGCTTGGCCGTCATCTGCGGTAATACGCCAGAGAACGCTGCGCCTGACTTCCATATCCACGCACTCTTGGTATCATCGTGCGAGACGAAAGGGGTGCTATGGCGACATATGTGTTCTCTGACGTGCATGGGCATATAGCGCCCGTCGCTCGGCTGCTTTCTCGTGTCTCGCCCTCTGATGATGACACCATCTTCATGTTGGGTGACATGATTGACCGTGGGCCCGACCCGCTCGGCGTCATGTATCTGTGTCGTGATCTGCCTGGCTGCACCGTGCTCTTGGGCAACCACGAGGATTTGATGCTCTCGTTCTTCGAGCATCCCAATGACGATATGGCCAAGATCAACTGGGTGATCAACGGTGGGGGAACGACTGCCGAAGGGCTTGCTTCGATTCCTCCCAGCAAGTGCGTTGAGCTGCTGGACTGGGTCGGATCATTGCCGCTTTCTGCGCATACGCGCGTAAATGGCCGCCCATATCTGATGGTACATGCGGGAATCAGGCCCATCGGCCTGTCGGGGTTTGGCGACTGTACAGACGAAGAGCTCGACATGTTGGTGGCGACGCAGAGCCAAGAGGACCTCATCTGGATTCGCGAGGAGTTCTGGGAAGAGCCGACGGGACTTTTGGACAAGGAGGGACGCGGCCCCATTATCATTGCTGGTCACACGCCCACTCCGTACCTTGAGCACATGCATGTTACCCTTGACCGCAACGTGTACGATGAAAACGGAAAAGCCCGTATGATCAAGCTTGGCGCATGCGAGAAGACCGGTGGCGTGGCTGACCGTTGGAATATCGACTGTTGTGCTGCAGGCGGTTATGGCCGTGGACAAGTCCTTCTCCTGCGCCTGGACGATGGCGAGGAGTTCTACGAGCCGGTACTAGAGAACGAGTAAGCGCTAGGCATGCGGTGGGTTTTTCGGTAAGGCGATGCCTAGAAGCGCGGCTTGTCAAGATCAACGACACGTACCTGCGGGGGCATGCCGGGTTTGTCAAGTGACGAAAGGTCAGCTACGAAGAGGTCCTTGCACGAGAAGATGCCGTCATCAAACTCATAGACGTAGGTCAAGCAGTTGGAGAAGAGAATCTTCCGCAGGTGGGAGTAGTCCTTCCACTTGTCGAAGAACTGGATGGCGATTCCGCCGTGGCTGACGCACAAGACGTTTTCGCCGTCATGGCGACGGGCGATCTCGGTGAGGGTGTTCTCAAGGCGCAGGGTCGCCTCATCGAAGTCCTCCCCGCCAAACTGCACGTAAAAGCGGTTGAACTCAGGGCCATGACACTCGAGAAACTGATCTTTTGCCTCGTAGGCACCAAAGTTGAGCTCCTTGAGACCCTTGAGGCGCTCGTAGGGAAGCGGTGCACCGTAGGCTGCCTCAGTCATGATCTCGAGGGTGTCGCAGCAACGCTCTGACGTCGACGAGTAGGCGTGGTCGATCTTGATGCCGCGGCGTGCGTACTCAAGCCCGGTTAGACGTGCCTGCTCGATGCCGCGCTCAGTTAGCGGAGAGTCGCACCATCCCTGCGTCTTGTTTTGAACATTGAAGAGGGTCTCTCCATGACGAAGCAGGTAGATGGTGGTAGGCATGGGAACTCCTTGGACATGCGCTCGGTATATTACTTGCGACATTATACGGGACGCCATTCGAATGTGTGGGGGTGTGGTGGCACTTCGCGTGAACTGTGGATTGAAAAGCCGCAGTATTGCGCTGAAGGACTTCACGTGATGTGCCTTTTGCTGGCCATGGAGAGCCGCCGAACCCACTTCGCGTGAACTCCGCGCAGGGAACTGCGGGTCATATTTCACGTGAAGTGCCTTTTGCTGGCCATTGAGAGCCTCTAATCCCACTTCGCGTGAAGATTTACCGACGATATGGGCGAATTACTTCACGCGAAGTGCCTCACGGGGCATCCGTGCGGCTCCAAGGACCACTTCGCGTGAAGATTTACCGACGATATGGGCGAATTACTTCACGCGAAGTGCCTCACGGGGCATCCGTGCGGCTCCCAGAACCACTTCGCGTGAAGCGTGTCCTCCGCCAGGGGTACAATGACCCTCATGGAAACGTTGTTCTCAAACATCGAGCGCTATCAGCGCAAGACCAACGCTCCGCTTGCCGTGCGCATGCGTCCACAGACCCTTGACGGATTTGTGGGCCAGGAACAAGCGGTGGGCGAGGGGTCATGGCTGCGTCGTGCGATTGAGCGTGACGCCCTCTCGTCGGTCATTCTGTATGGACCGGCAGGTACCGGCAAGACAACGCTGGCGCGTATCATCGCCAACACTACGCATGCAGAGTTTGTCGAGGTCTCCGCAGTTACGGGCAGCGTGAAGGACCTCCGTCGCGAGATAGAAGCTGCCGAAAGCCGTCTTTTGCAGTCTGGTCGGCGCACCATCCTGTTTGTCGACGAGATTCACCGCTTCAATCGTTCGCAGCAAGACGCCCTCCTGCATGCGGTGGAGGACCGCGTCGTGGTGCTCATCGGCGCGACGACAGAGAACCCGTACTTTGAGGTCAATTCCGCGCTGATAAGCCGCTCGCGCGTCGTCGAGCTGACCCATCTTGGTGACGAAGCTGTCCGCTTGTTGGTACTGCGCGCGCTTGATGATCCCGACGGCTTGGATGGCGCCTTTACGCTTGAGGACGACGCGCTCTCCGACATCGTGATGCTTGCAGGCGGTGATGGTCGTGCGGCGCTGACCTCGCTTGAATTGGCCAGTCAGATGGCCTTGCCTCCCGTGGGGGAGCCACAGCCCTCGCGCGAGGCGCCTGTCGCCATCACGCTTGAGCACGTACGTGAGGCAAACCCGCGTCGCGGGCTTACGTATGACAAATCCGGCGACATGCACTACGACATCATCTCGGCTTTCATCAAGAGCATGCGCGGGTCCGACCCCGATGCGGCCCTCTATTGGTTGGCACGCATGGTGGACTCGGGAGAGGACCCAAAGTTCATCGCTCGGCGCATCTTCATATTGGCGAGCGAGGACATTGGCAACGCCGACCCGCAGGCGCTTCTGGTCGCCGAGGCAGCGTTCAAGGCGTGCGAAGTCATCGGGTATCCAGAGTGTGCTATCAACTTAGCGCAGGCAGTCACCTATATGTGCCTGGCGCCCAAGAGCAACGCGAGCTATATGGGCCTGGCGCGCGCTCAGGAAGAGGTGCGGAGCGGTCCGGCACGCGAAGTGCCTAACCACCTGCGTGACCGCCATCGACCGGGGTCAGATGCCTATGGACCCTACCTCTATCCACATGACTATCCGACGGGCTGGGTCAATCAGCAGTACCTTCCGGACGGTCTGGAGCGCGGGGCGTTCTACCATCCAGGGCCGCGCGGCTGGGAAGCCTGGCGCACGGAGGCCACTGGGCGAGACCGCGCGGGGGAATAGCGGAGGCTAAACGTGCTTCTGGATAACGTTTGCCCAGGAGTTCGTTCTTGTGGCAACTGCGTATCGAGTGACGTGGCAACTCGTTGCGGCAAAAGGGTACAATTACTGTATCTGTACATACGTGAGGAGAAGAGCCTGCCATGACTTTTGAAGTTACACCAACGACTATCCTGCTTCTCGTGCTTATCGCTGTGGCTACTTGGGCCATCATTGAGATAGCGCTTACCCTGCACAAGATTCGCATCGTTGTTGACGAGCTTGCCCACAGCGTTTACGAGACAGTCGATCAGGTCCAGCCCATCATTGCTAAGGCTGATGGCCTCATGGACGATATCCAGCCTTCTGTCAAGGAACTCGAGCCGCTTATGAAGCAGACCAGCGTCGCACTCGAGGAGGTAACTGAGTCTCTTGGTAGTGTCAACTCCATCCTGGGCGACGTGAGCTCCGCAACCGCCGCTCCCTCGGCTGTTGTTGACTCGGTCAAGAACGTAGCCGTGACGGCTGCCAATTCTGTGGCCACCGCAGTGAACCACATCACGGGTCGTGCTGCCAGCAAGTCTGCCGCCGCTCTGGCAGAGAGCGCCGCGTCGGATTCCGAAAATGACCCCATCCCGCCGGCACCCAAGGACAACGGCTACGTGACCTACGGTCCGAAGACCAAGTAGGGGGCACCGTATGAATTCAGAGTACGTCCGTCTCTCCGTTCCGGCAGAGGCAAGTTACGCACGCGTCGTTCGTATGACAGCGTCGAGTCTGGCGGTCCTTGCAGACATGGGCGTGGATGACGTCGAGGACGTTCGCATGGCGGCTGAAGAGGGCTTTGTCTACGCCTGTGCCACAGCGCCAGAGGTGTGCGACGTCACTTTCACGATCTCTGATAACGAGGTCTGCATTGACTATCTGCTTGGTGACGTCGATGCAGAAGATGATGACGAGACCGATCTCGACCTGATCGAGGCGCTGCTGTTTGCGGTGTGCGACGACTTCGGCTTCTCTAATGACGGCTCGACCTTGCGTCTGGTCAAGAAGGCGGGGACGCATGCCCGTTGATGATGCGCAGGAGCGGAGGCGCCTGCGGAGGTCCGCTCGTGCGGGCCGGGGGCGTCTTGCGTGGGACAAGGATCACACGCGTGAGCTCTTCCGTCGCTACAAGGAAGAAGGCGACGAGGAGGCGCGTGAGCAGCTTATCGAGAACCACCTCAATCTCGTTCGCTTCTTAGCTGCAAAGTTCAAAAACCGCGGCGAGCCGCTTGAGGATCTTGTCCAGGTTGGTTCGCTGGGCCTGATCAAGGCCATTGACCGCTTTGAGCCGGACCGTGGGCTTGAGTTCACTACCTTTGCCACGCCCACCATCATGGGCGAGATCAAGCGCCATTTCCGTGACAAGGGATGGTCGGTGCGCGTGCCACGGCGTCTGCAGGAGCTCTCTGCCAAGGTGAATCAAATCACCGACGAACTGACAAGCGAGCTTAATCGCACGCCGACTGTCGATGAGATAGCGGAGCGGCTGGACACCACCGCCGATGAGGTTCTCGAAGCCATGGAGTCCTCGAGTGCCTACACCTCGGTTCCGCTGGAAGGCGGCGGCGCCAACGAAGACGAGGATACCCCGTCGATCATTGACCGATTTGCGACCGAGGACACTGACCTTGCTGCCATCGACGACCGTATGGTCATCGAAGACACCATCGCGGGCTTCTCTCCGCGTGAGCAGGACGCCATACGCATGCGCTTTGTCGAGGGCCTCACGCAGGTTGAAATTGCAGAGAAGCTCGGAATCTCCCAGGTACAGGTCTCGCGACTGCTGCGCCGTGCCCTCAAGCGGGTCCAGGAGCGTCTTGAGGAGTAACCACCAACCACAGTGACTGATTGCCGCCCCGCTCAGAAGGATTGTCCTTCTGAGCGGGGCGGCATCATTGTGTGCCTTGCCTGACTCGAAGGGGCGTATCCCTTACAAGTCATAAACACTGCTACAATCACACAGTTGGACGTTTGTGCACCTGATACGAGGAGAACCATGAGCACCGACTACAAGACCATGACGACGGCCGAGATTCGCGACGACTTCCTTCACTTCTTTGAGGCCAAGGGCTGCAAGCTCTATCCCTCCTCGTCGCTTGTCCCCGATGATCCGTCGCTGCTGTTGACCAATGCAGGCATGAACCAGTTCAAGGAGTACTACCAGGGCATCAAGACCATGCCCGAGATTGGTGCATGCTCCTGCCAGAAGTGTGTCCGTACGGGCGACATCGACAACATTGGTGACTCCCGCCACCTGTCGTTCTTCGAGATGCTGGGCAACTTCAGCTTTGGTGGCTACTCCAAGGCTGACGCCATCGCTTGGGCATGGGAGTTCATCACGAGCGATGAGCACTTGGGTTTGCCCGAAGACCGCCTGTACATGACCGTCTTCCGTGATGACGATGAGGCCATCGAGCTGTGGCATTCCCACGGCGTGCCGTATGACCACATCACCCGCCTTGGCGAGGAGGACAACTTCTGGGCGGCTGGCCCCACCGGCCCCTGTGGTCCCTGCTCCGAGATCTACTTTGATCAGGGTCCCGAGTACGAAGGTGAGACCCCGGGCGATGACGGTGATCGTTACCTGGAGTTCTGGAACCTCGTGTTCACGCAGTATGACCGCCAGGAGGACGGCTCCATGCCGGACCTGCCGCACAAGAACATCGATACCGGTATGGGCCTCGAGCGCATTGCCGCCATCATGCAGCACAAGGGTACCAACTATGACGGTGACGTCCTGACCTCTCTCATTGGTGTGGGCGAGAGCCTCTCTGGCCGTACGTACGGCGAGGACCCCAAGGCTGATCGCTCCATGCGCATCGTGGCTGACCACAGCCGTTCGGTCACCTTCATGATTGGCGATGGCATCCTGCCCTCCAACGAAGGTCGCGGCTACGTGCTGCGCCGCCTGCTTCGTCGTGCGGTCTATCATGGCCGTTTGCTGGGCATTCAGGGCACCTTCCTCTCCACGTACTCTGAGGAGGTCATGCGCCTCATGGCCGATGTCTACCCCGAGCTGACGGAGAACAAGGCCCTCATCCTCCAGCTCCTGACTGCTGAGGAGGAGCGCTTCAACGGTACGCTCGACGCGGGCGAGGCCAAGCTTGAGGCCGCAATCGCGGGACTTGACGAGGGACAGGACCTGCCTGGTGAGGTTGCCTTCCAGCTTCATGACACCTACGGCTTCCCCATTGACCTGACGCGCGAGATCTGCGAGGCCGCGGGTCGCGAGGTCGACATGGCTGGCTTTGACCGCTGCATGACCGAGCAGCGCGAGCGCGCTCGTGCTCATGCCGAGCAGGACGCTTGGGGCACGTTCAACGATGTGTGGGTGGCCCTTTCTGACAAACTGACCGCTACGGAGTTCACGGGCTACGTGGAAGACTTCCTGCAGGAGGCACGCGTGCTGGCGCTTATCGTGGATGGCGCCGAGGTCGAGTCGGCCAAGCTTGGCACGCGCGTTGACGTCGTGCTTGACCGCACTCCGTTCTACGCTGAGATGGGTGGCCAGGTGGGCGACACCGGCAAGCTCGTGGGCGATGGCTGCAGCCTCAAGGTCACCGACACCCGCACGCACGATGGCATCTATGCCCACCTTTCCGAGGTCATGGCCGGCGAGGTTCACGTTGGTGACGTGCTGAGCGCCGCGGTCGACCACGGTCGCCGCGAGCTCATCCGTCGCAACCACACCGCGACGCACCTGCTCGACGCCGCCCTTAAGGTTGTCCTGGGCGACCATGTCAAGCAGGCCGGCTCCCTGGTTGCCCCCGACCGTCTGCGCTTTGACTTCACACACTTTGAGGCGCTCTCCAAGGATGAGCTCGAGCGTATCGAGGGCCTGGTCAATGCCCAGATCTTTGCAGCCGAGCCGATAGTGACCAGGGTCATGGGCATCGACGAGGCCAAGGCATCCGGTGCCGTGGCACTCTTTGGTGAGAAGTATGGTGACGTGGTGCGCGTGGTTTCCACAGGCCTGTCCGATAAGCCGTTCTCGCGCGAGCTCTGCGGCGGTACGCATGCACGCAACACCGCCGACTGCGGCATCTTCAAGATCGTCTCTGAGGGCTCTGTGGGCAGCAACGCCCGCCGTATCGAGGCTGTGACCTCCGTTGGCGCCATTCATTACGTCGATGAGCGCCTGGCACAGATCGACGAGGTTGCCGCGGCTCTCAAGTGTCGTCCGGCCGACGTGCCTGCACGCGTGGCTGCGCTCCAGGCCGAGAAGCTTGAGGCCGAGAAGAAGCTTAAGGCTGCTCTGACGGGTGGCTCCTCGAACAAGGTGGCTGACGCTGTGGCAGGCGCTGTCGATCTTGGTGACTACAAGCTGGTTATTGCCCGTCTGGACGGCGTTGACGGCAAGGAAATCCGCAGTGCTTGGGATTCCGTGCGCGACCGTCTGGGCGATGCGTGCGCTTGCGTGCTTGCATCCGCGACTCCCGATGGCAAGGTGGCCCTGCTGGCTGCCGGTACCGACGCTGCTGTGAAGGCGGGATTCGCGGCGGGCAACGTCATCCGCCAGATCGCATCACTTGTCGGTGGCCGTGGTGGCGGCAAGCCGGCTATGGCCCAGGCAGGCGGTAGCGACGTCAATGGCATCGACGCCGCGCTTGACGCTGCTCGCACGCAGCTCGGCGCGTAGGCAGCGGTGAGAGCGCTCGCACTCGACATAGGGGAGGTCCGCATCGGCATTGCTGCGAGCGATGCCACTGGACGCGTGGCCAGCCCCGTCAAAGTACTTCCTGCGGCGGAGGTGCTGGGCAACGCCCGCACCTTCCGCCGGATTCTTGAGGATTATGAACCCGACGTCTTGGTGTGCGGTCGTCCCCAGACGCTCGCAGGTGAAGATGGCCCTCAGGCGGAGCGTGTGATGGCGCAGGCGCGCCAGATTGCTGCAGCCTGCGGTCTTCCTCTGGAATTTGCTGACGAAAGGCTGTCTTCAGCCGAAGCTAAGCGTATCCTTCGCGAAGAGGGACATTCGGAGAGGTCCATGCGCGGCAAGGTGGACATGGTCGCGGCCTCTCTGTTTTTGCAGTCCTGGCTTGATGCCAGGCAGGACAAAAGGATTGACTGACATGGCAGAGACCAACAACGGATCGCACATGGGCACGCCTACTCCTTCCGAGGCAACGAAAACCGCGACGAACAAAGCCGTCCCCATGGCTCAGTCGCGCATCTCGAGCCACAGCGTCAAGACGACGCAGGCAGCTGCTCGTCACGTGGGCAAGCATGGCCGCAATCGCCGCCGCCGCAGCTCCCGTCACGTACCCGTCATCGCCTTTGTCGTGGTGGCGCTGGCCGTCGTGGGCGCCTTCGGCTACTGGATGACGCATCAGGTGCTCGACACGGACAACGGCCCCACCATTCAGGCTGGCCTTGAGGTGTACGTCAACGTCCCGGAGGGTGCTGGCGGTAGCGAGATCTCCGAGATTCTTCTCGATGCGGGTGTCATCTCTGACAGTGCCGAGTTCTTCAAAGAGGTTCGCAACCAGGATGCCGAAACGTCCATGAAGAGCGGCAGCTATGTTTTTATCACGGGCGGAAACGTTCGTGAGGTCGTTCGACAGCTGGTGGAAGGCCCCAACTCGATGGCTGACGTCTTCACCATCCCCGAGGGCTACAACGTCACGCAGACAGCTCAGGCGGTCGAGGAGGCCCTTGAAATTCCGGTCGACGACTTCCTTGCCCAGGCAAAGGCTTCCAATTATGTGAACGACTATCCGTTCCTGGCTGACGCCGTTGAGGCTGGCGACTCGCTTGAAGGCTTCCTCTTCCCCAAGACGTATGACATGGGTGGACTCAACAAGACGGCCGACTCGGTCATTCGTACCATGCTCAACCAGTACCAGGCTGAGATTTCCGGGTATGACTACAGTGCGGCTCGCGCTGACATCCAGGAGCGCTACGGCATCGAGATGAGCGACTACGACTTCCTGATCATGGCGTCCATCATCGAGAAGGAGGCCTTCAGCGGTGACGACTGGGTGAACGTTTCCTCCACGTTCTACAACCGCATGTCCATCTGGATGCCCATCCAGTCCGACGCGACGATGGGCTACATTACGGGTGGCGCGGTGACGCCTGATGACCTTGAGCAGGAGAGCCCTTACAACACCTACCTCAACTATGGTCTGACGCCGACGCCCATCTGCAACCCGTCCATCAAGTCCATTGATGCGGCGCTGCATCCTGCGGACACCAATTACTACTACTTCCTCATCGTCGAGGAGGGTGGCTACTCCTACCATGCCTTCTCCGAGACGTACGAGCAGCATCTGGAGGCCATTAACAAGGTTGATTCGGAAACGGCGTAATGTCCTGGCCTCGTCCGTGGCGCTGCGTCGCCTCCGTAGATAGGATTGACCTCGACGCCCTTGTGCGGGACGGCGTGAAGTGCGTGCTGATTGATCGTGACAACACGTGCGTCCCGCGCGATGACACCGTGGCGCCGCCCGAGATCATTGCGTGGCTGGAGGCGGTCCGCGCTGCGGGCATCAAGACTTGCGTGGTGTCCAACAACTTCCACAGCAAGCAGGTGGAGCGCTCTGCTCGCGAGCTTGGCTGCGATGTGGTGCATCACGCCATGAAGCCGTTCCCGTTTGCACTGTTTGTCGCTATGGAGCGAATGGGTGTGACGCCAGACGAGACGGTGCTCATCGGCGACCAGCTCTTCACGGATGTAGCAGCGGGAAACCTTGCAGGGGTGCGAACCATCATGGTGCCGCCTCAGTCTGAGAAGGACCTTTGGTATACGCTGATCTTCCGCAAGATTGAGCGTCTGGTCTACGGCGAGCGTGAGTTTGAGGACTCGTAAGAGGCTGAAGAATATGATGAGCGAGAGAGGCCCCCATGTGATGGGGGGCCTCTTTTTGCTGGCACGGGAATGTCACGTCCAGCGTGATTCCGCGTAGTGACACCACGTCCAATACCGCTACATCCAATCTCCCAGAGGCGTCGCTTCTCGTGACCGCGCCTCCGCTCAGACGAATGACGCCAAGTGATGCTAGAATCAAAGGTGAATAACGATCTAGCACGGAGCTTTGTACATGGAACGCACGGACGGGTATATCGTCCACGAGGGATGTGACCACATCTTCTTCGTGGGCTTTCTTGGCGCAGGAAAGTCAACCTTGGCACGCAATCTTGGTCGACTCTTCCGGCGTCAGTATGTCGATACGGATCGGTTGGCAGAGCGTATCGCCTGCAAGTCAGTATGCGAGATATTTGACCAGGACGGCGAATCGGCATTTCGGGTCGCAGAAGTCGAGGCGCTGCAGCGGTTGCGTAACAAGAAATCGTTGCTCGTGAGTACTGGTGGCGGCATTGTCGAACATGAAGAAAGCTGTCGCTTGATGCACGAGATGGGAGTCGTTGTTTTTCTTGATGGCGATGTCGAGGACTCCCTGCGGCAGATTCAACATCCCGAGAAGCGCCCCGATCTTGGTTCTCCTGAAGAGGCGCGGGAGCTGTGGGAGCACCGCCGCCCGCTTTACGAGCGCGAGGCGGATTACACCATCGATATCAGGGGAAAGACATTCGAGCAGGTTGCGGCTGAGGCTGGGCAGCTGTTGTGGGAGAAAGGCCTTCTATGAGCGCGCCAACTACGAAAATCACGAGGCAGTGGGTTTCCATGCCGGGCGGGTCGAGCGACCTTCGTGTTGGACACGGTGCCATCGATGCCATGGGCAGCATCTTGAAGGGTTCAGTCGGCAAGCCGCGGCTGTGCGCACTGGTTGTGGATGACACGGTGAGCGATGAGATGCGCGAGCTCGTGCGTCGCCAGCTCGCGGATGCGGGTTTCAAGTCGAGCATGGTGGAAGTCCCGTCTGGGGATGACGCGCGCACACTTGCGGCAGCGGGCAAACTCTGCGATGAGCTGGCCAAGTTGCATATCACGGCAGATGATTTGGTCTGTGCGGTGGGTGGCGGCAATGCGCTCTCGCTCTGCTCCTTCGTGTGCTCGTCGTGGTGCGCAGGCACGTCGCTTGCCCATGTGCCGACAGACCTGCTTGCCGCTGTCGAGGTCGGAACGACCCCTTGGGGCATCGACGTGGGGGAGACCCCGCAGATGCTCAATGCGCGCACGGGCGCCAAGTATGTGATTTGCGACCTTGACTACCTGCAGCTTGACCCGATGTCTGACCAGTCGCTCTATGCACGCGCACTTATGGCTACCGCAGCTCTGTGTGATGCCGAAGCTGCCGTACAGCGACTTTGGGACCGCGCAGAGCTCTTGGTGGATGGCGACCTCGAGACGCTGCAGGAGCAGCTTGCCGATACGGCAAAAAGTCGCGGCCACATCATCTCGTCCACGTCCATTGCCACGCGGCAGTCGGTGCAATTCGGCCAGACGTTCATGAGGGCCGCAGCTAGCCTAGTGGGTCCTGAAGTTCCCCGAGGACTCCTTCTGGCTGAAGGAATACGTTTCCAGGCTCGTATTGCTGCGGCGACCAACATCCTCAAGGTCGATGAGGTCCTGACCATGGATGAGCTGCTTGACCTGCTGGCACTTGATCCCGTGTCCTGTGACATTGACCCAGACGCCTTGGTTGCGGCACTCAAGAACGAGCGCTTCCTCCGGTCAAATCGCTTCATCCTGTGCCTGCCTCGCGGCTACGGTCGTATCCGTCCTGGCTCCGTGGATGATGAGGTGCTGCAGGAGCACGTCGAGGCATGGTGTGCCTCACGTGCGGCTCTGTAAACGTCAAGTCGGTGGGAGTGCTCCCAGCGTGAGTTTTGTCTTTCTTGCAAGGAGGAACCAATGGATGCCTTGACCATGCAGGCTATGGCGGGACGTGTGTCTCGGCTTCGGACGCTGATGGATGAGCGCGGCTATGACGCCGTTATTCTGCGCAATAACCCCGACCTACGCTGGCTTACAGGAGCAGAGCGCACGTTTGATGACGAAACTGCCCACACCGCCTTCATCACGGCGGATGGCCTCTGGTTGCACACGGACTCGCGTTACTACAACACGTTCTGTGAGCGCTTGGGCACCGAGACTCCCTGGCAGCTTGACCAGGAGGTTGTTTCCGCACCTGCCTGGGCTGCGCAGCGAATCCTTGCTACCCGAAGCCGCGTGGTGGCGGTGGAGGACACGGCGACACTGGCCTTCTTTGACGACCTGCAGGCGGCGTGTGCAAAAGCCTCGGTAGCCCCCGCCTTCCCGAGACTGCATTCGGATATCCAGAAGCTCCGCATGGTGAAGGACGCAGAGGAGCTTGAACTGCTCCGCGAGGCTCAGCGCATCACAGACGATGCCTTCGAATACATCTGTGGCTTTATCCAGCCAGGTCAGACCGAGCAGCAGATCAGGGCTGAGCTCGAGGGCTACATGCTGAGCCACGGTGCCGATGGACTCTCGTTTGGAACCATCATCGCAGCAGGTCCCAATGGGGCAAACCCGCATGCCCAGCCGGGTGAGTATGTCGTGCGCGAAGGTGACCTCATCGTCATGGACTACGGTGCGCTCTACCATGACTATCACGCAGACATGACGCGCACCGTCTGCGTCGGTGAGCCCAGCGATTATCAGCGCAAGGTTTATGACATTGTGCGTCAAGCACATGAGGAATGCGCTGCCATGGTGCGTCCCGATATGATTGGCAAGGATATCCATGACCACTCCGTCAAGGTCATCTCTGATGCGGGCTATGGAGCCTATTACGGCCACGGTCTCGGCCATGGTGTGGGCATCGAGATCCATGAGCTTCCGGGCTTTGGACGCGGATGGGATAAGCCTGTGCCTGCTGGTTCGGTCGTGACCATTGAGCCGGGTATCTATCTGCCCGGCGAGTTTGGCATTCGCCTGGAGGACTGCGGCGTCGTTACGGAGCACGGCTACGAACCATTCACAGCCGCCAGCCACGACCTGCGTATCATCCCCATCAAGTAACATATTCGGAGCGCGATTTTGAGCGCAAAGCGCGATTGAGCGCGAAGGGAATGCCCCCACCCCA
>JAUNJR010000125.1 GCA_030533135.1 Coriobacteriales bacterium | reverse complement strand
TTCCAATGCTGTAGCCGGATATCCGCGCGATGTCTTGAATGGTGGCCATGTCACCTCCTTTACGGTTGACCGTAAACATTTCCGCGAACGTTATCGTGAACGTTACCGTAAACGTTTCCAGCTTTACAAATACGCTGGTAAAGCGCTTAACACCGTCGGAATCCGACAAATGGTTGTTATTCGTCGCTGGAAGGTGAAGGGCTGTGGTTGGTGCCAGCTTCGTGCGGTGGTGTGAGCCTCTTTTGCGCGAAGAGGACGACGGAGTTTGCGACCAGGGGTTCACGCGAAGTGGGTTTGGGGCGCCCCGGGGGCCTTTGGGGTTACTTCGCGTGAAGGAAACGACGGATTTCGCGGCCAAGAGTTCACGCGAAGTGCCCTCGGGGAGCCGTGCGGAGCCTGTCAGACCACTTCGCGTGAAGTCCGGGGGGCGTTTTCCTGCTAATACTTCACGCGAAGTGGGTTTGGAGGTTCTCTACGGGCCTTGGGGGTGACTTCGCGTGAAGGGAACGGCGGGTTTTGCGGCCGGGAGTTCACGCGAAGTGGGTTTGGGAGGCTTCGGGAGGCCCGCGGGACCACTTCGCGTGAAGGGAACGGCGGGTTTTGCGGCCGGGAGTTCACGCGAAGTGGGTTTGGGAGGCTTCGGGAGGCCCGCGGGACCACTTCGCGTGAAGGGAACGGCGGGTTTTGCGGCCGGGAGTTCACGCGAAGTGCCTCTCGGGCGCTGAGGAAGGCCGTAAAGCTCCGTTCGCGTGAAGTTCGTTGACCAGCCATGGAAGCGCATGTACCGTGCTGCTTACGGCATAGGCCACCATGGACCGTTCAAGACGAAAGCGGGGCTGACATGGAAGCGACGGAGCTGGTGCTGCAGACGATGCGCGAGGCGGGGACGCCACTCGCAGCTGGCAAGATCGCCGAGCTGAGCGGACTTGACCGCAAGGTAGTTGACAAGGCCATGAAGCAACTCAAGGCCAGCGGTGACATCGTGTCGCCCGTTCGCTGCAAGTGGGAGCCGGCTCAGAAGTAGCTGCCAGTCTATCTAGCAGGCGTTTATTTGAATCCATGCAAGTAAGGCTGTCCTCGTACGAGGGGGCTCTTAAGTATGGCGCAAAAGTATGGCGCAATTCACGCAGCGCCTACCGGATAATTATGGTCAGAAGCCCTACCAAAGCAGCTGGAATCAGTGCGAATATAACGCCCGGAAACAGCATCCCCTTCAGATGGAACCACTTCTCGTGGTAGGCCTCGTCCATGGAATGGCCACGGAAGTGTACTTCTTGTCTTCTTGTCTCCACGGTTCTCTACCAGTACGCCAATGGTAAACAGGGCAGCAAAGACAGCCATCTCGACCAGTATCACGGTCGCGTTCATCTCGTTTCCCCTCTTAAGTGAACTTGTTGAAGTTAGCTTAATATAACTATAGCACGGGCAAGCCCGAGCCGTTAAAAAGCTTCGAAGTGCTGCTACGAACGTTTGCCAGTGGGTATACTGCGTTTGTAGCAACAACCCCCTCCACGAGGTCAGGAACGATGTTGTAGCCTTCTTTTCTCACGAGTATGCGGTGCGATTAGGGACATGGCAACAGGACAGCCATGTCTCGGCGCGTTGGAATACGGCGCGCTGGGCACCATAGCTCGTGGGAATTGACCCCAACTGAGACGCAGGTACGACCCCCTGCGAGACGAGCAGCCCAGCGTGGCACGACGCGAGACCGAAGCGCCGAAGCTATCTCGAGAAGGGGGTATTTCTATGTCCAAGAAGGCCACCAGCAACTCACGATCCGTCAACAAAGCACTGGCAAGAACCAGCAGGGCCGCGTCCGACGCGAAGTTCCTGTCCGAGTCGACGGGCCTCTCAAGGGACGCCGCCAAGGCAGCCGTCGCAGCCGCCTGCGCAGTTGAGCGCGCGAACACCGAGCAGGGCCTGGGCAGCAAGGGCACGGTGCCACTTAAGGGCATCGTCAAGGACGTCCGCACCGCCACCGAGGAGGCCGTCGACCGCGCGCGCAACGCCATCAAGGCCGCGGACGGGGGCGACGTGGCCGGCGCCGCCCACCTCGCCAACCTCTCGGCCCGCGCCGCCCAGCGCGCCGGAGCCCTCTCAACCGCGGTATCCGTCCTGGTCGACACGGCAAGAGCGCTAGCTTCTGACAGGCAGCCGGAGGCTCCAGCCATCACGGCCAGGGAGACGCGCGCCAAGTCGGAGCGCGACCAGCTGAGGCGCGACTTCGAGTCGGCCATCATCGGGACCGCCAACTACCTCGTGACTCGCGACCGCAGGATCATAGCCACCTTCGCGCGCGAGGAGGACGCCTTCCTGCTCGAGTCCGAGCTCGCGGAGCTCGACCGCGAGCGGGCCGCCCGCGAGGGCAGCGCGGCGGACTGCCGCTGCGAGGTCCTCGACCGCAGGACGGGCAGCCGCCTCGGCGGGTACCTGCTGACGTCCGGCAAGATGATCGTCTTCCTGCGCGACGAGGAGCGCGACGCCCGCTTCGGCAAGCGCCGCCGCTAAATCCCCTCAGGCAACCAGCCACGCCCGTCAACCCGCACCACATCAATACGGGCAACTCAAACAGAAAGGGCCTGGCAGAGCAACACTCTGCCAGGCCTTCGTGCACCACAAAACCTCAAGCAGCTGCTTTACAACAGCCTAGTTGGACCAATTGGCGCGCCACTCGTCCTCCGCCATCTTGACGCCCTTCTTGCGCAGCCAAAAACCCAAGAACGCAAGCGCAGCGAATGCCAAGCCAATGGCTATCAATCCAATGAGAATCATGGTCGCGTCCCCATAAAGGTCAGCAACCAGATAGGGAACCGCCGCCATAATCAGAATGAGGAGACAAGCAACCCCAAAGCAACCTACGGCGGCAACAAGGGTGCCAATAATCTTGAGCGTACGAGACATGGTATGACCTTTCGATGGGGCCCAGAGAACAAGCGGAACCCCCGAGGCTTTACTCCTTGGCGGCAGGTCGTTGCACGCCGTCCGTTGCGCTGGTGATGAAGAGGCGACCCCGCTCATCAATATTGGAACCAGAAACCTCCACATGACGAGTGTGCATGTCTGAGACCGCTACCGAGTGGACCCCGTACACCTGCGGCACCTCCCCATCAAGGATGCGAACCAAGAAGTTGTCCACAAGCTTGCCCTCAGAATTGCCGATGCGCTTGTCCTTTGACTTGATAACGAGGGCAAATCCGTTTTCGTCTTTATAGGCCTTAATCTCCACGGGCAGCTGGTCAAGCGGAATCTCGTTGTCCTGACGGCTGGTATTGGGGTTGGGCTTGTCACTCATGTTTGTATTCCTATCGCTCATGACGTTTGTCATTCGACCTATAAAGTTTGTCATTTGACTCATATCAGATTAGCAGTTATTGCCACAGCGGCTTCCTTACCCAAAGTGTTTATGCAGAAACCTCTTGTCGCGTTTTCCGCATGAGTTCCCAAGCCTCTCCGCTAAACGCTTCGTTGCAATAACAACCTTATTATGATGGGTAACAGAGGGAGAGCCACCATCAAGTCGCAAAGGGCCATGCCATGGAGTACATGGATTTCTACGACTACCCAACATACAACTGGGAAGAACCGAGCTACATGGAGGGTTGGGAAACGCATCCCGTCCCCAGCAACATGGCAGCCGGAAAAGACGCTGTCCACGGCGGCATTATAAGGGGCGAGCTCATGGGCAGGATGGTTCCGTTTGAGATACTTCCTTCCCTACCACCAGAACGGCAACACGAGCATCGACTCGTAGCGATATCTCAGTCGGACCGATTTGCCATGGGACTCTGTTCCTGCGGGAAAGTATTTATTGCGGGGTTCTTCAACTGGCATGATTACGAATGCAAGTGCGAGCTCGTTCGCTGGGAGGGCATTGTTGCCCTGGATACAGGCCCAAGTTCCGTCGTGGGATTGCGCAAGAATGGCACAGTGACCGCCGTAGGCGTTTGGCCGAACAACCGATTCTCAAAGTGGCGTAACGTGACGCAGATTTCCGTGGGAGATTGCGTGGTGCTCGGCCTGCGTAAAGACGGGACGGTTCTGGCCTACGGGAACGACGCCATGGAGCAGGAAATCTCTGCCTGGACCAAGATCACGCAGGTCTCAGCGGGTGACAAATACGCACTGGGCGTGCGGCGCGATGGCACCGTCGCGTGCGCAGGAGAATGCCCTGCTGCGTTATCTTCAGGCACGACTGCTTGGACCGACATCGTACAGGTATCCGCAGGGCCGTATCACGCCGCGGGCGTACGTCGTGACGGTACCGTCGTTGTGGCTGAGACTGATGACTTCTACGATTGCCTGATAGACATGGAATGCCTGAACGTACACACGTGGCGGGGCGTCAAGCAGGTATGCGCGGGCATCGGTGTGACTGCCGCGCTCCTTGAAGACGGGCGTGTCCTTGTGGCGCGAAACGACAAGGAAGTATGGAACGGGCGCAGGACTGTGGAAGAACCAGGCTGTACAGTGGTGGAGTGCTGCGACGCTGTGGCGATATCGATGAGCCGCCACCACAAGGGGGACGACGAGGTGCTCGTCCTCGACTCCCAGGGACGTGCAATCAGGTGTTCCACGGGCGAGGCGTACCCCTGGGACAACTGGAACAGATAGTACAACCGCTGCCTAACGCTTGATGCAAGATTGTGCCACGTGCTCGATAAAGTCCGCGGCACCCGTGGGGCCTGCACAGGAGCGCAGGTCATCACGCATGCAATTTGCTCCTTCGCGCAGGTGCTCGTCCGCCAAGGCGGCGAACACTGCCGCGCGCAGCGATGCGCTCTCCTTGGCCGTGGTCTCCTCGAGCAACACTCCCGCACCGACCTCCGCGACGCGCCTCGCCACGGCCCGCTGCTCGCCCGTGAGGGGGAAGAGCAGCTCGGGCACGCCCATCCACATGCCCTCCGACGCGCTGTTCATGCCGCAGTGCGTGACGAAGAGGCTCGTCCGCGAGAGCACCTCCATCTGGTCCACGTACTGCTCGACGCGCACGTTGCCGGGCAATTCTCCCAATCCTCGGCCCCGTCTCGCTCGAAGAGTTCGACACTCTGATCTACTAGGGATCCGACGGGGCTAAAGCCTCACGACAATGTGCTGAGCTACTCCCACTCTATGAGCGCGACAGTGGATGATATGTACTGGATCGCACCGTCATGCTGTGGTGCCCACACCGTGCGCTGGCGTCTCCCTCGTTTCGTCCTCTTTGGTACTCATTTGGTACCCACATCAATCGGCTACTCTTCTTGGTGCCGCTGGATTACAGGTCTAAAGGCAATGGGGCCCC
>JAUNJR010000124.1 GCA_030533135.1 Coriobacteriales bacterium | reverse complement strand
ACAGTCCCCCAGATGACAGTTGTCACATTGGGGACTGTCCCCAATGTGACACCCGATGTGACGGCTACGTCAGGCGGACATAATGCGGTCAGAATAGCGATGTAGCGCGAAGGCCACCACCCACATGAGCGCAAGGCCAAACGCAAGCCCAAACACCGCGTGGCGCACGACACCCACAAAGATAAACGCCACACAGGCGACGGCGCCAGACGTGAGCGCATAGGGAAGCTGCGAACGCACATGATCGATGTGGTCACATCCGGCACCCGTTGACGAGAGAATCGTGGTATCCGAGAGCGGCGAGCAGTGATCGCCAAAGATAACGCCAGCAAAGACGCCGCCAAGCACCATGGAGATGGTCTCGGGGGCCACGTTTGCGCAGATGGCTATTGACGGAGGGATCATGATGGCCATGGCTCCCCATGAGACGCCCGTGGTAAAGGCGATGGCCCCAGTGGTGATGAACATCGTAACTGGCAGAAGCAAAGCTGGGGTCTCGGACGGCACAAGGCTCGCCACGTACGGACCAGTAGCCAAGACCTCGTTACCCATCACCTTTGACACTGTCCACGCCAAGAGCAGCATGGCCATGGCGTCAATCATGTCCTTGAGGCCATCCATGAAGGCTGCGGAGAACTCGTCGGGCGTCATGAGGCCGCGTGGTATGTACAGCACGAACACGAAGATGAGCGTCCCGACACCGGCATATACCAGAGCCAACGTCGACTCCGCGTTCTGCATTGCCTCGAGGAGCGTCGCGCCAGAGAACAGCCCACCCGTCGCCATCATGAAGACCACGGCAAGTGCAGCCAGCATGAGCATGGGAAGCATGAGGTCGGATGCCTTGGCCTTGTCGGTCGCAGCGCGACCTGCGTACTCGTTCTCAGTCTCTCTGCAGGTCCCATCATATCCCGCACGCGCCGCGCGCTCGAACTCCACCATGGGACCAATGTTGATGTCCCAGTACGACACCAAGACGACAAAGAGCAAGGTCAGCCACGAGTAGTAGTTGTACGGGATGGTCTTGAGGAATGCCGGGAACCCCGTCTCGGGGAAGCCGTACTGCTGCAAGACCGGGTTGATAAGCATGATGCATGTGGCAACCCAACTCGACATGGGAAAGAGGATGGTATCCGGCGCGGAGGTTGAGTCGATGTTGTATGCCAGCTTGGCCCGGCTGATGTGCAGGCGGTCAGAGATGGGCTGCATGACGTTTCCCACCGTCAGCGCGTTGAAGTAGTCATCGATAAGGATGGAGATGCCCATACCAAAGGTGGCCAGCTGAGCCCCACGACGCGTCTTGATGCGTGCCTCCGACCAGCTTGCGAAGGCCTCCGCGCCACCGGCAACCACCAAGATCTGCACGATGCCACCAAGAATGGCAATGAAGGTGAAAAGCGTGATGCTCTCGGGGTCGGTAAAAGACAGCATCAAGGCCTGGATGGTCTCGTAAAAGGGGCCAAGCACTGGGTTAGGCACGGCAAGAGCACTCTTGTCAGGCGCAAACCACACGTAGATGCAGTAGCCCACAAAGACGCCAGCCAAGAGCGACGAGACGGACTTCCTTGTCTTGATGGCTAGCGTAATGGCAACGATAGGCGGTATGAGCGAAAGCCAGCCGTATGCAGATGCCATTGCCTTCCCCTTCCTTTTGCCGGCAACTTAATCCAGAGGGGCTACTCCCTTCCGGCTCAGAAATGAACCGGAAGGGAGTAGCCCCTCTGGATCACCGACTATGCCTCGGGCTCCTGCTGCGTGATGCAGTGGATGTTGCCGCCACCGAAGACGACCTGCTCAGACTGCACACCGACGACCTTGTAGGCGCCTTCGCCCCACGTCTCGTCGTAGATCTTCTGGAGGGTCTCGATGGCCAACGCATCGTTGACGTCACCGTACTGCGGGGTGATGATGCCGCCGTTGGTCACGAGAAAGTTCATGTACGAGGCAATTAGCGGCTCGTCGGACACGCGCGGCTCGGCGTTTTCGTCGATGTCGATGGAGTCGCAGGATGCCTGGTCCATGTAGACGGGCTCGACAGGCATGGGAAGCTTGTAGACCTTGAGCTTGCGCCCCTTGGCGTCAGTCGCATTGGAGAGGGTCTCGTAGGCTTCGTGGCACTGGCGGTAGAACGGGTAGTCGGGATCATCGGTCCAGATACAGGCCATGACGCCCGGCGCGATGAACGTGGCCACGTCGTCAATGTGGCCGTTGGTCTCGCTGGGGTCGATGCCCTCCTTCACCCAGATGACCTTCTCCACCCCCAGGTAGGCCTTGAGGTGCTCGGTCATGTACTCGCGCAGCTCGTCGGACCACGGCTTGAAGGCCAGTTCAAAGGTCGGCCAGATGTTGTCCTCGTCCTCCTCGACACGCACGGCGCTTGCGGTGCGGCCCGGAGAGAGCAGGCATTGGTCGGTCACGACGACGGTTCCCTCACCGTCGACGGTGATGGAGCCGCCCTCAAGAATCATGTCGTCGGGACGGTAACGGTCGACCTCGGAGAGTTCGGCCATCTTGAGGGCGATCTGCTCGTCCTTGTCCCAGGGGAAGTACAGGCCGTCAACAAACCCGCCGTAACCATTGAAGTGCCAGTGAACGGCACGCTTGCCGCCCTTGCCATCTACCACGTAGGTAGCGCCTGTGTCACGGAACCAGGCGTCGTCGGTGGTCATCTCGATGACATGAACGCCGGGATCGTCCTCGAAGACAGCCTTGCAGTTGGCATAGTCAACCTGATTGGCGCACATGTAGACCGGCGTGAACTCAGCAATGGCGCGCGCTACGTTGGCATACTGTGCCTGGGCCGGCTTGGCGCCGTGGGCCCAGGTGTCGGTGCGGTGCGGCCAGCCCATCCAGACGCGCTTCTGCTTGGAGAACTCAGCCGGCATATAGTAGCCGTCTGCCTTGGGGGTGGAGTCGGACTCATAGATGGTACGCATGGTGAACCTCCTCATGGATGGGGCCAGCAAGGACTGCCCTGCATGACCCCGTGTGAGGCCGGCAGGACAGCCCTTGCTGGCCCCGTGTCATACGATGAAGCAGTCGTTACTTCTCGGTGGCGGCTTCCTCAGCCAGGCGCTGCGCGGCAAGCTCAGGGGTGAGGCCGTGATACTCCTCAGTGCGATCCTTGGCAGAAACGATACGGAAGACCTCTCCTATGACAAGGAAGACGACAAGGCCGATGAGCATCGGGACCTTGTCAGCGACCTCGTCCATCGAGAGCGGGCAGACCGTCGCGATCACGGCGAGCACCAGCTCGATCATGGGAACATAGAGTGCAACCTTCATCATGGTGCCCTTGAAGGGGAACTCGTAGATGCGGTAGCGGTTGGGGTCGTTCTTGCGCAAGTTGATGAACGCCGGGAACATGGGGATGTAGGTGAGCAGCAGGAACACGAGCGACAGGCTGAAGAGCATCCAGAAGATGTTGTTGGCAATGAAGTCGTTGGGAATGAGTTGGATGCAGAGGATAAGCGAGGTCACCACGCCGTTGGTGATGGCGGCACCGTCAGGCATGCCGGTCTTGGGGTTCATCTTGCCGAAGACCTTGGGCATGTTGCCGGTCTGGGCAGCATAGGCAGCCACGGAGTTGACGCCGAAGGACCAGGAAGCCATGTTGGCGAACATGGTGGCTAGGAACGCGACGGCAATGGCCTTGTAGACGAAGCCGTTGCCAACCATGGTCTCGACAGCCACGACCATACCGAAGTCGGGGTCGATCTCGTCTGCGGGGATGGCGACGCCAATGCCGAAGGACGCGAACAGGTAGATGGCTGCAATGGCAATGCCGCCCAGGATGATGGCGCGCGGAATCTCGATCTTGGGGTTCTTCATGTCATCAGCCATGGTGCAAATGACCTCGAAGCCCATGAAGTTGAAAATGATGATCGAGAGGTAGCCCAAAGCCGAGGTATTGGTGAGGTCGGGCAGGAACGTCGCGGCGCTCATGTCATTTGCAAAGCCGTTCGCAGAGGCAAACCAGATACCAAGGCAACCGACGACAATGGCAATGGCGACCTTGAGTATGGCGCCGCCGTTGAGCACGGCCTCGGAGTCAGAAACGGGAGAAAACGCCATGAAGGTGACGATCCAGGTAAACGCGAGCTCGACAGCAAGCGTAATCCAGATGTTCGACTCGAAGTCAAACCCAAAGATCGTCGTCATGATGTACGGGAAGAGGGTGGCCAGCGACGCAATCCAGAAGGGGTAGTTGACCCAGTAGTAATAGGAGGCACGCGCAGCCCACTTATCTCCCAGGCCTTCTCGAATCCAGTCGATGATGCCGCCTTCGCTCTCGTAGGCGGTGCCAAGCTCTGCGCAGGCAAGGCCGTAAGGAATCAGGAAGGTGATGATCAGGAAGACCCACCAGAAGAACTGCTGGTTACCGATTGCCGAGGCGGGCGCAGCGGCCTCGCAGACGAAGACGACGCAGATGACCGTCGAGACAATGGTAAAAAACGAAAGACCCTTTTTCTCTGACATGTTCGTTCCTTACTCGTAGGGACAGATGACGAACCCCGATGATGGCATCCCGTCATCGGATAACTCGTAATGATAGTGCTTACAGGGCTTCAATCGCGGCGATTGCGGCGTGCAGGCGCTCCTTGTTGGCATACTCGACGTTCTCGTCGTTGAGTGGCGTGCGACGGCCAAGCGTGGCCAAGAGGGCACGAATGGAGTGCTTGCGGTTCTCCGCCTCGACCCAACAGAGCGAACGATTGGGGTCGTCCATGACCTCGTCAACAACCTCCTCGCCGCGGCTGGCAGGCAGGCAGTGCATGAACTTGGAGTCGGGACCGGCGTAGTTCATCATGTCCATGGTGACCTGGTACTTGGGATAGAAGACGTCCATGTAGTCCTCGCCGCCAACCTCGTCATCGTACAGGCCATACCACACGTCGGTGTAGATGAAGTCGGCACCCTTGATGCACTCGATGTCATCGGAGATGGCGATAGTGCCACCAGACTTCTTGCAGTTGGCCTCGCCGACGGCCATGAGCTGCTTTCCAAATGCTGCGCGCTCCTCGACGGTACCGACATGCAGGCCGCCGTCGGGAATCTGGTGACCCTTGGGTCCAAACTGCACGAAGTCCATGCCCATGATGGAGCAGATGAACATGAGGGAGACGCATACCTGAGTGGCATCGCCAATGAAGGCCAGCTTGCAGTCCTCGATCTTCTTGTCCTCGGGGAGGTTCTCGAGCATGGTGAGCAGGTCACCCATCTCCTGAGTGGGGTGGTTGTACTCGCTCATGCCGTTGATGACGGGTGCGGCAGAGCCGGCGG
>JAUNJR010000004.1 GCA_030533135.1 Coriobacteriales bacterium | reverse complement strand
ACCGGATTCTTGCAGCGCCAGCAGTGCGGATAGCTGTGGCTCATGTCCTCGTGCAGGATGAGCATGCCGCGCTCGTCAAGCCACTTGATGATGACCGGGTTGGCCTCGTTGACCTCCATGCCGGAGAATGGACCGCCAGTGCCCATGCCCTCGCCCTTGAAGAAGCAGCCATCATCATCGACCGGCATGACCACAGGAACATTGAACTTCATGCCAGCAAGGTAGTCGTCCACGCCATGGCCAGGTGCGGAGTGCACGATGCCCGTACCGTCTTCCAGCGTGACGTAGTCAGCGTAGATAAAGACTCCGGTCTCGCCCTGATCGCCAAAGATGGGTTGCTTGTACAGGTTGCCAGCAAGCTCAGCGCCAGTTGCATGCCAGAGCTCACCATTGGCGTCGCACACCAGCATGGCGTCTTCCCAGCCAAACTTGGCAGCACATTTCTCCCACAGGGCCTCGGCAAAGATGGCAGCACGACCGTCGTGCTCGACCGCTACGTAGGAAGCCTCCGGATGCAGGATGACGGCATCGTCTGCAGGAAGCGTCCACGGCGTGGTCGTCCAGATGGCTACGTCCAGCCTGCCCTCCCAAGCCTCAAGGCCAGCAGGTGTGGTGGTCATCTCAAAACGCACGAAGATGGCGGGACTGACCTCGTCACCGTACTCAATCTCTGCCTCGGCGAGTGCCGTGTGGCAGTGGCTGCACCAGTGCACCGGCTTGCGGCCACGATAGATGGCGCCCTTGTCGAAGATGGCCTTGAAGATCTCGACATCAGTGGCATCGTAATCGTTCTCATACGTGAGGTAGGGGTTGTTCCACTCGCCCAGCACGCCCAGACGCTTGAAGCCCTGACGCTGCGTATCGACCTGCTCGACCGCCATCTTGCGGCAGAGCTCGCGGATCTTCTCGGTCGGCAGCTGACGGAACTTAGAGCCACCCACCATGTTCTCGACCTTGTTCTCGATGGGCAGTCCGTGGCAGTCCCAACCAGGAACATACGGGGTCAGATAGCCACGCATGGCCCAGTAGCGGTTGATGATGTCCTTGGAGATCTTGTTCTGTGCGTGACCCAGGTGGATGGGGCCATTGGCATACGGAGGGCCATCATGCAGCACGAACTTGTCATGGCCTTCGTTCTTCTTGAGGAGCAGCTCGTAGACGCCCTCCTCATCCCATGCCGCCAGACGCTTAGGCTCGTTCTGCGCTAGGTTGGCGCGCATGGCGAATCCGGTCTGCGGCAGGTTCATGCTCGCTTTGTACTCGTTTGCCACCTTATCGTTCCCTTCTCTCGTGGACGCCCACGAAATAGGCGCCCGTCCCTGCTGCTGGGACGAACGCCTCACTCTCTGCAGAAACCATCCGCAGATCAAAGTTGTCCTTGTCACCCAGCGTGCGGAGACCCGCATTACTCGGCTGGCCTGTGTCGGCGGCCACTCCGGCAACGTCTACTTGCGCTCCGCGCTTTGGGGTTGCAGCTCAGGGGTGATACCTTTCGGACCGCGGTCGTGGGCTCTCAGCAACCCCACTCTCTGTCGGCAGCGGTTGCCCGAAAGACGCGTCCCCGTCATAGCTCTGGGACGCTATGGTAGCACTTGCCTGTACGTCTGTGGGGCAAATCCCACCATTTGCCGAAGGTTTGTACGACGGGGATTGCTCACTTGTAGGGCCGAAACGACTTCGGGAGCCTCTTAGTAGCCACAAGTGAGCAGAATGACGGCTCTCACCACCCGACATTGCTCACTTGTGAACCCGCAGCGCCATCAAAGCCGTTTACCGACACACAAGTGAGCAATTGGCAGAAGACCGACACCCCATCGACCGTCTCACATGGTCTATGCACGCGTTTTGTAGTACTTAACGTATCTTCGTTCAACCATACGCGGATTTATTCCTTTTATGTCACAGCTATTCGCCCCCAGTTGTCTCTCAATTCGCTAAAGTGTGTATCGCAGTAGCAATTATCGGGAGGCAGTATGGGCCACGTTGCATACGACCGGATTTACCGGGACCTCAAACAGGCAATCGAGAACGGGATATACGGATACGAGGAGCTCCTCCCCTCTCAATCGCGACTCGTTAAGCATTACCAATGTGCGCACAACACCGTCAGGAAGGCCATCGCACGCCTTGCGAACCAAGGATATTGTCTTCCCATTCACGGCAAGGGCGTACGAGTCATTTGGAGGCCCGATACCGATCGCGAGGCCTTTGCCCTCGGTGGCATAGAGACCTTTGCAGAAACCGCCCGTAGGAACGGCGTGACCGCACGCACGCAAGTCATGCAGTTTGATCACATCGTCTGCGATGAGCAGCTGTCTCGGATCACTGGCTTCGAGCCAGGCACGAACATCTTGCATATCGAGCGCGTCCGTCTGCTTGACGAGAGGCCCCTCATCCGTGACAAGAGCTACTTCAGGGAGTCGGCGGTGGAAGGCATTACGCCCGAGCAGGCCGAGCGTTCTGTTTACGCATACGTCGAAGATGTCGTGGGATTGCGGATTTCCACGAGCAAGCGGACCATCTCCATGGAGCCCGCAACTGAAACCGATCGTCAGTGGCTTGATATCGAAGACTGCTTGTATCTGGCAAAGATCGCGCATAGCACCTACGACAGCGATGCCACCCTCTTTGAGTACGCAGAAAGCCGGTATCACCCCGCCTACTTCCGCTTCCACGACACCGTCACCCGTAAGATGCGCTGACGCACGAAAGACCGAGCTGGGCAGGCAAACTGAGGGCATAAGAAACGGAGCCGCCGGTCCATCCATTCACTCTGAGTTGGATGGACCGGCGGCCCTACTCATGTTTCGCCTTTTTCAAACGCGCCAGAGCGACTGTCGCTATTCGGCTGCCGGCATCTTGGGAGCAAATCCATCGTCGCGTGTAAGGATCCTCATGAACTCCTCGCCGGTGATAGTCTCCTTCTTCTGCAGATAGTGCGCAATCTCATGCAGCTTGAAGCGATTCATGCGCAGCGTTTCGAGGGCGGACTGATGGCCTTCCTCGACGAGGCGCTGCACCTCTGCGTCAACTTCCTGAGCCGTCCCCTCAGAGCAGGTCAGGGTCGCGTCTCCGCCCAGGTACTGGTTGCGCGTCTGACCGAGCGCCATCATGCCAAAGCGTTCCGACATACCCAGCTGCGTGACCATGGCGCGTGCAATGCGCGTCGCACGCTCGATGTCGTTGGCTGCCCCAGAGGTCATGACACCAAAGATGAGCTCCTCTGCCGCACGACCACCACAGAGCACCGCAATCTGCTGCTTGTACTCCTCTCGCGTGGTGAGGTAGTGCTCGTCCTCCTCGGCCTGCATGGTGAAGCCAAGGGCGCCACTCGTACGCGGAACGATGGTGATCTTGGAAACAGGCTTCTTGCCGTCCTGCACCGCGGCTACGATGGCGTGGCCCGTCTCGTGGTAGGACACGACCTCCTTCTCGTGCTCGGACAGAACGGTCGACTTCTTCTTCTCACCCGCGATGACCACGTCAACGGACTCGAGGATGTCGTTTTGCGAGACGCGGTTGCGCCCCATGCGCACGGCGCGCAGGGCAGCCTCGTTGATCATGTTGGCAAGGTCCGCGCCAGAGGCGCCGGGCGTCATGCGTGCGATGACGCCGAAGTCAATGCCAGGCTCCATACGCACGTCGCCAGCATGCAGCCTGAGGATGGCCTCGCGCCCCGTAAGGTCAGGAAGCTCGACAGGGATGCGGCGGTCAAAACGACCGGGTCGCGTCAGGGCGGGGTCAAGCGACTCGGGCCGGTTGGTTGCGGCAAGCACGACGATGCCCTTGTGGTTATCGAAACCGTCCATCTCGGCCAATAGCTGGTTGAGCGTCTGCTCACGCTCGTCGTTGGAGTTCAGGCTCGTGTCGCGGCGCTTGCCGATGGCATCGATCTCGTCGATGAAGATGATGCATGGGGCTTTCTCGTTGGCCTGACGGAACAGGTCACGCACACGCGCGGCACCGCGGCCGACGAACATTTCGACGAACTCGGAACCCGAGATGGAGAAGAACGGAACGTTGGCCTCGCCTGCGCATGCCTTGGCAAGCAGCGTCTTACCGGTTCCCGGAGGTCCGACCAGGAGGGCACCGTGCGGGAGCTTGGCGCCAATTGCCGCATAGCGCTCGGGATTCTTGAGGAAGCCGACAATCTCTGCCAGCGATTCCTTGGCCTCATCCTGCCCGGCGACGTCCCTAAAGGTCACGCCGGTATCCTCACCCTTGACCTCCTTGGCACCTGAACGACCAAGTCCGCCACCCAGGCCGAAGCCACCGCCAAATGACATGTTGTTATCATCACCCATCTGCTTGCGGAGGCGCCGGTTGAGCAGCCAGCCACCAAACAGGAAGATGATGAGCGGCAGCAAGTTGATGAGCAGGTAAAGCATCAGCGTGGCAGTCTCATCTTGCAGGTGCGCAGAAAACGTAACACCTGATTTCTCCAGGCGCTCCACCAGAGTGGAGTCGTTGGGGAACTGCGTCGTCTTGTACAGTTGCTCGCTCTCCCCCTCACCAGTGGTGTAGGTAATCTGCCTGGTGTCGCTATCAAGGTCGACCTTCTCCACCTCACCGGAGTCCACCATCTGGAGAAACTCGCTGTAGCTGGTCTCCTTGACCGTACCATTCATGACGCTGGGATACACGAAGGTCCTCAGGAGCGACATGGCAAGCACCGCAATGAGTATGTAAAGAAACATTGACTGGCGCTGCTTCTTCTTGTCGTTCATATCCATCTTCTGAATCTTCTCCTTATAGCCAGAATGGCCATGCTATTCATACATGTGATTATATGGTCATACCCAACTCAGAGCTGCCATAACGACCGCGAACGAAAACCTTATTAACTCCTGTTCGAACTCCGCTCACTCCGTCCTTACCGCACTCGAAGCTGCCAGAATGCAACCGCGGACGAAGCGGCAACATTGAGCGAGTCCACCTCGTGCGCCATGGGGATAATGACAGCCTCGTCGCAAAGCGCGAGTGCACGAGAGGAGATACCCCAACCCTCGCTGCCAAAGACGAGCGCGAGCCGATCGTGTGCAGCCAGGGCTGGATCGTCCAACGGCGTCGCACCGTCCACCAGAGCCATCGCAGCCACATGAAACCCTTCTTCGTGCAACAGCCGTATTGCTCCGTCGGACCATCGATTCTCCCCCTGCCTAGGCAGTCGCGCCCAAGGAACCTGAAGGACCGTACCCATGGAGACGCGCACCGCACGCCGCGAAAGTGGATCAGCGCAGGTTGGGTCCAAGAGCACCGCATCGAATCCGAGGCCTGCCGCTGAGCGAAAAACCGCACCGACATTGGAGACGTCCACCAAACCCTCAAGCACGGCAACGCGCCGTGCTCCGGCAAGTGCCTCAGTCACCTCGAGGGGCCGCGGACGATAGAACGCACCCATGACGCCACGGGTCACCGTGAACCCGACCACTTGGCTCATGACCTCACGCGGGGCCAGGAACACCGGGACGTCTTCACCAATGCCAGCAAGCAGCTGATCCATGGACTCGGCGTGGCGCTCGTCCATGAGAAACGACACCGGCTTCAACCCCTCACGCAACGCAACCTCAAGCGCGAAGGGCGACTCCACCACCATGACCTGATGCTCTTGTTCCAGCTTTTGACGTAGATCGCGATCCGTAAGCCGGATAAAGACGTCAAGCCGGCCGTCTGAGAGGTCGGCAACGTGAATGGTCGACATGCTTTGGCCTCCTTCGTCCACACGACGCCTCACCTGTTGTACGATAGCGTAACCACGCATGCATCTCTTTCTTTGAGACGTCCAAGAATGCACCACGATTGAACAACGGGGAAGCTCGTGAGCAGAAACAAGTATAAAGGGGCCCACTTTGCCCAAAAGGGCGCAAAGCCGCGCGGCCTCTTCTTCGATAAGCGCAAGGACAATACGGATGGCGCCACGCCAGCGGCCGAAGCTACCGTCACGCAGGAGGACGCCGCAACAGGTGATGCTGCCACCGAGTTGCCAACCGATGCCGTAGACACAGCCGTCGAGGCACAAACCATCGACACGGCCGCGGTCGTGCCGGTTGACGACACGTTGGTTGGTTCGGCCATCGATGTCGACATCACTGTGGAAAAGCCAGCCATCAAGGTTGACCTCACGGAGAAAGTGCCGACCATCGACAGCGACACCGCAGCGGAGGAGCCTGCCGCCACCGACGAGCCCTCCCCCGCCACAGGCGAACCAGAGCCGCTGTCAGTCCTGACCTCTGAAGCAGCCGTCAAGACCTTCGTGGAGCCCAAGAAGAGCAGGATTGGCCTCATCCTGGGCATCCTCTTCGTGCTCGCCCTGGGCGGAGCCTATGCGGGCGGCGTCTGGGCTTCCAAACACTATTTCATGCCTGATACGCACATCAACGGCGAGGACGTCTCGCTCCAGAGCGTCGAGGATGTTGCCACGCAGCACAGTAAGGCCACGGATGGTTACAAGCTTGAGATCAAGGGGCAGGGGCTGGACATCACCGTTACCGCCTCCGACGTCGACCTGAGATCAGACGGTAACGCCTACGTCCGCGATGCCCTCTCGCAAGTGGACCCCTGGACCTGGCCGCTCGAGCTTCTGAACTCGCCGCATCAGCTGACTGCCGACGAATCCATCACCTATGACCAAAAGAAGCTGGAAACGTTTGTCACCAGCGCTGTGGAGGCTTTCAACAAGAAAGCAACCATGCCCAAGGACGCAAGCTTTGCCTATGACGAGGCAACGCATCTCTATAAGGTAACGCCCGAGGAGCCGGGCACCGCGGTGGATACCAAGCAGGTAGTCGCACAGGCAGTAGCTGCGTTTGACAAGCTTGAGCCTTCCACTGAGCTGGGCGAGGAGCTTGTGATCAAGCCCACCATCACCTCTGACGACAAGAAGCTCAACGAGCGTGTCAATGCCGTGAACAAGCAGCTCTCTGCCACGCAGAAGCTGACAGTTGGTGACAACGACGTCTTCGAGGTTGGGTCCGACCTTATCGCGAAGTGGGTCACCGTGGACAAGGAGCTCAAGGTGACCATCGACCAAGAGGCAATCACCAAATGGGCACGTGGCGAACTCTCCGACAAGCTGGATACTGTCGGCACAAACCGCAGCTACACAAGACCGGACGGCAAGTCCATATCGGTGTCTGGCGGTACCTACGGCTGGACCATTGATGGCGGAGAGCTAGCCAAGGTCATCTATGACAACATCCAGTCAGGTACCACCGGTACCATTGACATCCCCATGATGCAGACCGCTGAGACGTGGAACCCCGGCGGACAGGATTGGGGCAAGCGCTACATTGACATTGACATCTCTGAGCAGCATGTTCGCATGTATGACGAATCTGGCAGCCTGATTTGGGAAAGCGACTGCGTGACGGGCAACACCTCAGAAGGCCATGACACGCCGCTGGGTGTCTACACCATCAACAACAACAAGGAAAGCGGAAGCGTCCGCCTCGAGGGCCCTGATGACGAGCGGACCGGTGAGCCCGAGTACGTAAGTTATGTCACCTACTGGATGCCGTTTGTCTGGAATGCCGTGGCGCTGCACGACGCAACGTGGCGCTACTCCTTCGGCGGGTCCATCTACCAGACCGACGGCAGCCACGGCTGCGTGAACCTCCCCTACGACAAGGCCGAGGAGCTCTACGGAATCACGCAGGTTGGCGACGTCGTCATCACCCACTACTAAGCCGTCACGCACAAAGCATGAGAAAGGCCTTCGTTGCCAGAAGCGACGAAGGCCTTTCCTCTCATGTCCTAAAACGCTTCAGCAAGCAGGGGCATGGGCGGTCCCGGCAGGCAGGTTACCGTTATCTTGCGAGGGCTGGCCATTCTCCCTCCGCACGAGTTCCGCAGAAGGCTCTCGTTGCCGTAAGCAACGAGAGCCTTCGAGGACTTGTTTGAGTGCGGAGGGAGAATGGCCAGCCCTTCACCTTAGAACGGGAAGTTCGACCTGCCGGGGCCACCGCCCATGCCCATGTTGCGCATCATGGATTGCATTTGACGACGGGCTTTGCGCGAGCCACCCTTGCCGCCCATGTCGTTAGCCATGGACTTCATCTTGCCCATCATCTTGTTCATCTCGCTCCACTGCTTGAGCAGCTGGTTGACCTCTTGGACGGACCGCCCGGAACCAGCGGCGATGCGCTTGCGACGCTGGCCGTTGATCTTCTTGGGCTGACGACGCTCCTCGGGGGTCATCGAGTGAATCATGGCCTCGATGCGCGTAATCTGGGACTCGTCAAGGTTGCCACCCATCTGAGACAGGGCACGGTCGCCACCAGGAATCATGCCGATGAGCTTCGAGAGGCCACCCATCTTACGAATCTGGTTCATCTGGTCGAGCATGTCGTCCATCGTGAAGCCCTCGCGCAGCATGCGCTCCGCATTGATGATGTCCTTCTCGTCGGCGACCTTCTGAGCCTGCTCGATGATGCCGATGACGTCGCCCATACCCAGGATGCGCTTGGCCATGCGGTCGGGGTGGAAGACCTCGAGCGAATCGGGCTTCTCGCCCTGCGAGACAAACTTGATGGGCTTGCCCGTTACCTCACGCACGGACAACGCGCCGCCGCCACGTGCGTCGCCGTCCAGCTTGGACATGATGACGCCGTCAAAGTCGACGCGTTCGGCGAAGGTGCGCACCACGTTGACGATGTCCTGGCCGGTCATGGCATCGACAACCATGAGAATCTGGTCGGGCTTCACGGCGTTCTTGATATTGACCGCCTCGGCCATCATCTGTTCGTCAATCTGCAAGCGGCCCGCAGTGTCCACGATGACCACGTCATTCAGGTGGTCAATGGCGTAGCGAATGGACTCGCTCGCCACCTTGACGGCATCCACACCATCACCGCGATAGACGGGGACGCCAATCTCGGAACCCAGGGTTGCCAGCTGGTCAGCCGCTGCGGGACGATGCACGTCGCACGCCGCGAGCAGCGGGCTTCTTCCCTGCTTCTTCAACAGGTAGGCGAGCTTAGCCGCAGCGGTCGTCTTACCAGAACCCTGAAGGCCGACGAGCATGATGACGTTGGGGGTGCGGTTCTGGGGAAGCACGAGCTTGCTCTCCGTGGAACCCAGAAGAGCGGTCAGCTGGTCGAGTACGATACGCACAACGTTCTGCGCAGGCGTCAGCGATTCGAGGACCTCGGCCGTCATGCACTTTTCCTTGCATGCGGACACAAAGTTCTTGACTACGCGATAGTTGACGTCTGCCTCGAGCAGAGCCATGCGAATCTCGCGCATCGCGCTATTGATATCGTCCTCCGTAAGACGGCCCTTGCCGCGGAGGCGGTCAAAGGTGTCTTGAAGTCGATCGGAAAGGCTGCTGAAGACTGCCATTGCTATACCTCCGTTTCGCCCACGAGCGCACGCGAGAACTCGAGTGCGTCAAAGGGCTGCAGGTCATCGATACCCTCGCCGACGCCAATGCGCCAGATGGGCAGGCTGAGCTCATGACTGATGGCAACTACGATACCGCCCTTGGCGGTTCCGTCAAGCTTGGTGACAATGAGCCCGTTTAGGTCGAGCGCCTGATTGAACTCGCGGGCCTGGTTGAGGCCATTTTGCCCCGTCGTGGCGTCAACCACGAGAACCACCGTCACCGGCATCTTGGAACGCTTGCGGGTAACGTTGACCACCTTCGCAAGCTCGCGCATGAGCTCGGGGCTCGTGTGCAGACGGCCGGCCGTATCGATCAGCACGAGCTCGGAACCGCGCTTCTCGGCCTCATCCATGACCTCGTAGCAGACGCTTGCTGGGTCAGAGCCGCGCTCGCGCGTGATAACCTCGACGCCAGACCGCTGACCCCAAATCTGCAGCTGCTCGATGGCGGCCGCACGGAAGGTGTCGCCTGCGCCGATGAGCGGCTTGATGCCGATGGAAAGGGCTTCGCTCGCCAACTTGCCTACCGTGGTGGTCTTTCCTGCGCCGTTGATACCAACGAAAATCACGCAGGACGGGAGCGCACGGAAGGGGTCGCGTTTAGAGGGTGTGAACGTCTTCGCCAGGCGCTGGGCCAGAGCTTCCCTGAGCTGGCGCGCCGTACGCAGATTCTCGCGTGCCGCCTGCTCGCGGAGGTCATCAGTGACCTGCATGGCCACCTCGGCGCCCATGTCAGCCATGACCAGCGTGTCCTCGAGGTCCTCCCAGAACGAGTCGTCGACCTCGCCGCCCATATAGAAAATCTCGGAGATGGCCTCCCGCGAGCGCGTGAGGCCACGCATCAGTGATTCGCGCAGACCCATTAGGCCTCAACCACCTTTCCCGTCGTTTGGTCTAGTCGCTGGCTGACCACGTGGCTCACGCCATCAGCCTGCATGGATACACCGTAAAGAACGTCCGCCTGCTCCATCGTGCGCCTCTGGTGGCTAATCACGATGAGCTGCGTCGTCTCTTTGAGCTGCTCGATGGCATCAAGCAGCTTGCCGAGGTTGGAGTCATCAAGGGCGGCCTCCACCTCGTCAAACACATAGAAGGGTACCGTACGAGTGCGGTACACGGCAAACAGAAGCGCAAGCGCCGTAAGCGACTTTTCGCCGCCGCTCATCAGCATCATTTTCTGGATTCTCTTGCCACGCGGCTGAGCCACGATCTCAATGCCAGTCTCGGTCACATGGTCGGGATCCGTCATCTCGATATGCGCATGCCCGCCAGGGAAGAGCATGGAGAAGACTTCGGTGAAGTTAGCATTGACCTGGTCGAAGACCACCAGGAACTGACGGCGCATCTTGCGCTCGATGGCGCTCGTAATCTTTGCGAGCGACGAGCGCGCCGCTTCGAGGTCTGCCACCTGCTCGGCAATGTAATCGGCACGCTCCTTGAGGCGCAGGTACTCGTCCATGGCGACCTCGTTGACCGGACCGATGTTTGCAATCTGCCGCTGCAGCTTCTCGACTTCGCGTTCCATGGCGTCGCGGTTCTCGGGCTCCGGAAGCGCCAGCGCGTCCTCCAAGATCCACCCATCAGCGGTAATGGCCTTGAGGGCACCCTCAACCTGCACCTCGACACGGCCGAGGTCCACCTTGATGTCATTTGCGGTGCTTCGGGCGCTCTCAAGCCGCTTGGAGGCTGTATCTACCGCCTCGCGGGCCTCAGCTATAGTCGCCTTGAGCGAGTCGGAATCCGCCTCTGCAAGTGAGGCACGATCGCGCAGACGTGCCGCCCACGCCTTGGCACAGTCATAGATCGCGGAGTAACGCTCGTGCAGCGGATCGACGCGCAAGCGCACGACATCAAGGGTGCGTGCCGCCTGCTCTGTCGCCGAAAGACGCCGCTCGATAGCTGCAACCGAGCGACGGAGCTCCTCCTCGCGCACGGCCAGGTGATTGCGGCGCTCTACGTTTGTTGCAAGCTGCAGACGCACCTCTGCCAAGCGAGCACTCGCTTCATTCTCCGCACGTGAGGCGGCAGAACGCTCGTCTGATATCTCAACCAGCTGGCGACCCAGCTCTGCCACACGCTCCTCAGCCGCATCGGCAGCCGCCTTGTGAGCCTCGATCTGCGGGCGCGCCGCATCGGCCTTCTCTGAGGCCGTGGCACGACGCTTGGAGACCTGTGCATGCTCGGACGTAGCCTGGTTTCGCTGGGCTTCGAGGCGACCCATCTCCGACGTCACCGAGGAGAGCTCGCCGCGCAGACGAGCGACGTCGCCCTTGGCGCGTGCGCTCCGGTCGCGTGCCTCGGCAAGAGTCGCCTCCGCCGTGGCCACACGAGCGGTCGCCTCGCTCAACGCACGCTCCAGACCGCCAAGGCTCTCCCGAAGTGCACGCATGCGACGCTTGCGCTCGAGGGCACCCTTTTCTGCGCCAGCCGTTGCTCCCACGACGATACGTCCATCAGAGAGCACCGTCACACCAGAGGGGGTGACGTAGGTATAGCCGGGCAATGCCTCGTGAGCCTGCACGGCGGCCGTGGCGTCGTCTACCACACGAATGTCACCTAACAGCGCCCGCACGAGCTCAGCAGCGGCTTCGGGCACCGAAAGCTGTGAAAGAAGCGCTGTTCCAGGAGCATCTTCGTCGCGCGCTTCGATGGCAGCAGAACCGCGCGAGACGATGGTTGCCTTGCCCGCCGTACCCGTAAGTCGCTCCGCCGTTCCGGCGAGCATCGCCGCAGTCTGTGCGTCAGCCACCACGAGTGCCGCGAGGTCATCCCCCAGCAAGCGCTCCACGAGGTCCTCGAGCTCTGCTGGCGCTTCGATGAGGTCGGCCAGACGGCATTCCACCAAACCCTGCGAGCGTGACGCGACCGCAGCCGTCAACTCGCTCGCGTTTGCGCTCTGCTCGTCCACCGACGTCAGCGCGGACAGGGTCGCTCGTGCATTCTGCAGCTTCTCGCGAGCTTTCCCCTCGTCCTTGCGCGCCGTCTGCAATGCGTCCTGCGCCGCGTGGATGGCCGCACCAGCCGCATCAGCGGACTGTGTTGCACCCTCAAGGGCCTCGGTAATCTCCGCCTTGCGCTGGGTGCGCTCCTCGAGCGCCTCGGTCGTCGTCGCAATCTGCTCGGCAATTTGCGACAGGCGGCTCGCAAACATCTGGTCTTGCGTCTCTGCGCTGGCAATCTGGTCACGCAGCTTGGCGTAGGCGAGGGTCTCGGCATCTGCCTCACGCTGCGCCGCACGTTGATCGGCCGTCAACTGCGCCTGCCTGTTTCCCAGCTCACGACGACGCTCAGTTGCACGCTTTGCCTCGGGGGAAAGCTGCTTGAGCTGCTCCTCGAGCTGCTGGGCCCTCACACGAGCGTCCGCTAGGTCGGCAGCCACGCGCTCATGCTCGGCTACCGCATCGGCACGCTGCTTTTCGCCCGTCGACAAGGTCATGCGCATCTCCGAGAGACGCGCGACCATGTTCTTGCCCTTTTCTTCTAGAAGGCGCATGTCGGAATCCATGCGACCGACAACGCTTTGCATCCGACGCCGCTGCTCGCCCAGGTCACCGACGAAGATGCCCTTTTGCTCGAGCAGGGATTGGTAGCGTTCCAAGTCCTCGCGCTTCTCGCCCAGACGGAGCTCGGCCAGCTCGACCGCTGCTTCTGCCTCGCGTTGGCGGGCAGTCAGCTGGTTGTAGCGCATTTGCAGCTGGCGCAGGTCATCCACCGCAAGCGTCGTGGAGAGATCGGCGAGGCGCGTCTTCAAATCGTGATGACGCTTGGCCTTGTTGACCTGGCGCTCCAGCGGCCCCAGCTGACGGTTAATCTCGCGCGAGATGTCCTTCGCCCTGGTCAGGTGCTCTTCCATGCGCTTGAGCTTGCGCTCGGAACGCTCCTTGCGGCGACGATGCTTCGAAATGCCCGCAGCCTCCTCGATGAGCTCGCGGCGGTCCTCTGGGCGGCTTGCCAGGATGCTGTCGAGCTTGCCCTGGCTGATGATGGAGTGCGTCTCCTTACCCAGTCCCGAATCATGCAGGATGTCGGTGATGTCCATGAGACGCGACGGCGAGTTATTGATGAGGTACTCCGACTCACCCGAGCGGAACATCCGTCGGGTGATGGCAACTTCGGAAAAGTCGATGGGCAGCGTGTGGTCGGAGTTGTCAAGCACGAGCGTGACCTCCGCCACGCCGACCGCCTGTCGAGCGGACGAACCCGAGAAGATGACGTCCTCCATTGCCTGGCCGCGGAGCATTTTGGCGCTCTGCTCGCCCAGGACCCACAAAATGGCATCGGAGATGTTGGACTTACCCGAGCCGTTGGGACCGACGACGACCGTCAGGCCAGGGTCAAAGACCATGGTCGTACGGTCGGCGAACGACTTGAACCCCTTGAGCGTAAGCGACTTCAGGTACACGTCCCGATTGCCTTTCTTGCCTACTCCATGTCCGCCCAGACGGCGTGCGGGTCTTCCTCAATGCGACGGATGGCATCGGCGGCTGCGGCGTTCTCGGATTCCTTCTTGGAACTGCCCTGGCCACGACCAATACGGCGACCGTCAAGCAGGGCAACCGAAGTGAACACCCGTGCATGCGCCGGCCCGTCTGAGGTCTCGAGGCGATAGGTCGGGGTCTTACGGATGTTGCCCTTCTGCGTGATCTCCTGCAGGTGGGTCTTGGGGTTCATGAAGCGCTGGATGGTCTCAGGCACCATGTACTCCCCCAGCATGCGCATGACAAACTCATGCGCTGCGTCATAACCGCCGTCTACGTAGAGTGCCCCAACGATGGCCTCGAAGACGTCCTCGAGCGCAGACTTCATGCCACGGCTATTCGTACCAAGCTCGGACACGCCAAACACGATGTACTCTGCAAGCCCCAGCTCGTCAGAGAGGCCTGAGAGCATCTTTCCGGACACGAGGGCGATCTTAAGATCAGTGAGTTGTCCCTCGTCCATTCCGGGAAACCGCTCATAGACCTCGCGGGCGATGATGGCGCCTAAGACCGCGTCACCGAGGAACTCGAGACGTTCATACGATGTGGACACAGGCATCCCCTCGGCCGCCGACGGATGCGTGATGGCCGAGGCGATGAGGTCCTTGTTCTGAAATTGGTGGCCGATGATATCCTCAACGGCCGAGACTCGACGACGGAGCTTCAAATGAGTCCCTCCTAGAGGGCCTGCTCGATGGCATCCACGGCGTCGCCGATTGTGGTGATGGCAGCAAGCTGGTCATCATCCATGGTTGCTTCGAACTCCTCCTCGAAGGCGGTCACGAGCTCAAGCAGGTCAAAGGAATCCGCACCAAGCTGCTTGAAGTCGGTCTGCTCGGACAGCTCGGAAGCGTCAACATCAAGTGAGTCGGACGTGACCGCAATCACCTTGGCAAGAATCTCAGCACGATTCATGGTATCTCCTTGGGTATCGAGGCAGTTGAACCCTGTTTATTTTGACCGTAGTGGCAAGAAAAGGAAAGCATCAAGCATCATTGCGATAGGAAGTGCATGCTTTCCCCGCTTGCGTGGGCGGCCCTACGCTACGACGATGTCAGCGGCAATCTTGTCCACCAGACCCGAGCGCACCGCAGTAGCACAGACGAGCGTGCCATTCTTGACAGCCGTTGCACTGGTGGCACCGTGTCCGATGATGACCGGCGCTTTGAGGCCAAGCAGCACGGCTCCGCCATACTCGTCGCCCGAAAGGTCGGCAGCGACCGCCTTGATGGCAGGCTTGAGCAGCAGCGCACCAAGGGCCATGAGTATCGAGCTCTTCGTAGCCGCCTTGATACGGCCGACGATGTACTTGGCTGTGCCTTCGAGCGTCTTCAGCGCAACGTTTCCTGTGAATCCATCACTCACGATGACGTCATAGCGGCCGGCCAGCAGATCGGTGCCCTCGGCGTTTCCCACGAAGGCTGGGACACCTTCCTTGAGCGCCTTGTGGAACGCGAGCAACTGATCAGAGCCCTTGGTTTCCTCCTCGCCGTTGGAAAGAAGAGCCACCGTCGGGTCTTCGACACCCAAAGTAACCTTGGAGTAGGCGCGACCCATGTGGGCAAACTGGACAATCATATCCTCGTGCGTGTTTGCATTGGCGCCCATGTCAATCATCACGGTACGACGACCTGTGGCCCCTGGGATTGCGGTTGCAAGCGCGGGGCGCTTGATGCCCTTGATACGGCCGACGTTGAGGGTCGCAGCCACCATGATGGCCCCGGTCGATCCGGCCGAGAAGAAACCGTCCGCCTCACCGTGACGCACGGCCTGACAGCCCTTCACGATGCTGGAGTCATGCTTGGTGCGGACAGCCTCCGTTGGGTGCTCGTCCATCTCGATGACCTCGGTCGTAACTAATGGAAGCGCGCGATCATGCGCCTCGCAAAACGGAGTAACCACGGAATCATCGCCAGCAACCAGCACCTGCAGGTCCTGGTCAGCCTCGAGCGCCTGTGCGATGCCTTCCAAAACGACCTCAGAACCAGTGTCACCGCCCATGGCATCAACGCATATGGTGATCATCTTTGCCTCCTTTTTTCGTATCCGCGAAAGACTACGCCCTCGCGTCAACGCGGAAGAGGCCGACCCTGTTGGGCCGGCCCCTCAGACCATACGTTTGTCTCTCGCCAACTAGTCGGTGACGACGACCTCACGGTCCTTGTAGTAACCGCAGTTGGGGCACACGTGATGCGGAAGCTTGGGAGCACCGCACTGCGGGCACGTGGAACGCGCGGGGGCGGCGAGCTTGCTGTTGGCCGAACGGCGGGTGTGCGTAGCGCCGCGACCCTTCTTTTGCTTAGGAACTGCCATCTTGAACCTCTCTTGCTCTACATTTCACACCTGCAACATGCGCAGGTGGTCTTGCCTTCTAGACACGCAAGAAAGCACTATACCACAGAAACTCGCACGTGGGACCCATCACGATTACCCCACAGTGGAACTCTTCATCATTTCAGCCTGTCACGGGCGTGACGGGCTAGTCGTCAAGCTTGAGATCCTTGAGTGCGGCAAAGGGACTTGCTGCCAATCGTGAAGCCTCACGCTCGCGCTCGACCTGTGCAGCGTGACCACAATCCTCTTCGTTGAGATTGGCACCACACACGGGGCACAAGCCCTTGCAATCCTCGCGACACAGCACCACGTACGGCGTCTCCATCAGAAGCGCCGAAAAGAGCGCCTCGGTCAGGTCAACGGTATGATCATCGTTCACGAGTGAGTAGTCGAGCTCGTCGTCATCGTCCTCGGCATAGACAGCCTCGTCCGGCTCCTCAAAGAGGTAGTACTCGTCCACCTCGCCCGCAACGTCAAACTCGGCGGGATCAAGACAACGGTCGCATATACCCTCAACATGGGCACGCAGGATACCCGTGGCCAAGATGCCTTCACCCGCATTGGTCAACATGAGGTCATAGTCGATGCCCTGTGGCAGCGTGAAGTCATGATTGCCCAAGCAGTATGACGGCTCGTCGAGGTGCCCGACCACTGGCAGGGTGTCCCCCGCATTGGCAAGGCGCTCGTCGAGCACCTGAATGACTTGCTTCATCAGATGCTACCTACCAGGACACGTTGTTGGAGGTGTTGCGCGGACCAGCGTTCTCGTTCAGGGTCTGGCGCACGCGCGTTACCGAGTTGGCAATGGACTTGAGGTTGTCCTCAAGGTGAGCCAGCACGGTATCCGCATACTCCTCGGCGTTGTAGCGCGTATCGCGCTCGTACTGCTGCGCGTTGTCGCGAATCTGCTCAGCCTGCATGGCAGCCAGACGGACGACTTCCTGGTCACCCGCAAGCACCATGGCCTGCTGCTGCGCGTCAGCAACGATGGCATCAGCCTGCTGCTGCGCACGCTCGAGCGTCTCGTGCTCCTCGCGCACGATGCGACGGGCATCGGCAAACTCCTGCGGGAACAGTCGCCTGATCTCGTCCAGGATCTCATAGACGTCCTGGGCGTCAACAATCTTGCGATTGGAGCCGCCGGTCAGGGGCGACTTGGCCTCGCTCACGATCTGCTCGAGCTCATTGAGCAAGCTCTCGATCTCCTCACCTGGCTGCATCCCAGGACTCCTTCCATGATGGTGTTAGGACGGCCGGGACTGCATCTGTGCAGGTTGCCCAGCCACAATTAGTAGAAAGCATAGCAGAATTGCGCACAATACAACGATAAAGGCATGTTTATCGGGAAATGAGCATGCCAAAGCCCTTTCGCGTATAAAAAGCCTTATGTACAGGTCCGTCATCCATGGGGAAAACGACGTGGATGAGCCTCTGTAACAATTTATGAAGGAATTGTGTATTCCATTTTGGACTATTCGGGCTTTTGCAGTACGGTTTGCCCATGGATGACGTAATAAACAAACAAATCGGTTACACCCTCAAGGTGTTGCGCTGCAACGCAAAGCTCACGCAAGCACAGCTTGCTGAGCGCATGGGGCAGCCACAGTCATACATATCCAAGCTTGAGAGTGCGTTTCGCTCCTTCCACATGAGCGACGTCTTCTTTTACGCACCAGCCCTCGATATGCGCCCGCATGAGCTCACATATCTCATCTGCGATAGCGTTGAAGCCTTCAGCAACGCGATAAGCTAGCGCGTGCCCCCGTAGTGCTCCTTGAGCGCCTTCTCCACCACCGGAGGAACCAGGAAGCTCACATCCGAGCCTAGGTTAGCCAGCTCGCGTACGATGGAGGACGAGACATACCCAAACTCAGGGCTGCCCATGACGAAGATCGACTCAACTCCGGGGCTCAGGCGGTAGTTGAGGTCAGCTTGCTGTAGCTCGTACTCAAAGTCCGTCATGGCACGCAAGCCCTTGACAACGCCGCCGGCACCAACTTCGCGGCAGAAGTTCATCAGGAGTCCCGTGAAGGGCATGACATCGATTCCAGCTGCAACCTGGCTCTCTGCCAGTGTGTCGCGAATCATCTGCACGCGCTGATCAAGCGAAAACACCGGACCGGTACCGTTCTTGCCCACTGAGGCGGCAACCGCCACGGTCACCTTGGGGAAGAGTCGGCGGGCCCGGGCAATGACGTCCAGGTGGCCGTAGGTAATCGGGTCAAAGGTACCCGGTACGACTACGTGCTGAATCGCAATAATCTCACTCATCGTCAGCTCCTAAACGCAAAAGATCAACGGCCGTTGTGCCATGTGCCTTAGACTTTACCAACTTTGCACCGCTCACGCTCAGCTGCTCACCTGCAGTCGCTCGCTCATACAGCACCACCGCATCAGGGGTAAGCAGGGCACCGTCAATCAGCGCGGCAACCAACCCAGAAACGTCAGATGCGGGCATCGCGTACGGCGGGTCAAGCACCACGAGCGAGAATGGACCTCCCGAAAGCGCGGCGCGCGATGCAAGCTTGAGCGCGTCACCGGTAACTACGTGGTAGGTTGAGGGCTTCGCGCCGAGTGACGACGCGTTTCGCTTGACACGTCCTGCCGCTTTTCGGTCGGCATCAATAAACGTGCAATGCCTTGCCCCTCTGGAGAGAAGCTCCAGCCCAATTGCCCCCGAGCCCGCAAAGGCATCCAGCACGCCCACGTCAGAGAGATCGAGGCCAAAAGCCGAGAGGACCATTGACGCCATCTGCTCGCGCGTGCGATCGGTGGTGGGGCGCGTTACCTCGCGTCCATCGGGCGCCTCAAGGGGACGCCCACGCCACATGCCTCCAACAATCCTCATGCGCGCTCAACCTCCTCGAAATAGGCTCCAAAGCGGTCGCGAACCTCCTGGGCCAAGGTGCGGTTTTGGGGAAGCGACAGCGTTGGGTCAACGGCGGCGATCTCTTGGGCGTCACTGTGTGCCCACTCGACCAAATCAGCATCCGTCGCAAGATCTGAGATCTGAAGGGATACCCCGCCGTGCTGGCGATATCCCAGCACCTCTCCTTCATGGCGAAGTCGCAGGTCAAGCTCTGCCAGCTCAAACCCGTCAGAGGTGGCCTCGAGGGCATCAAGGCGCTGACGAGCAGGTGTTCCCTTCTTGGCGGCGCAGGCCAGATATACCTGGCCGGGCCAATCTCCACGACCAACACGTCCGCGCAGCTGGTGCAACGTAGCGAGGCCGAATCGGTCAGCATCATGAATCAACATGACCGTGGCGTTTGGCACGTCCACGCCGACCTCGACGACCGTGGTCGACACGAGGATGTCAATCTCCCCTCCCCGGAAGGCTGACATGGCCGCATCCTTGTCCGAGGCGGACATGGGGCCAGTAAGCAACCCCACCCGTAATTCAGGGAAGACATAGCGCGCAAGCTCCTGAGCCGTCGCCACAGCCGAGTGGAGCTTGGTCGCACCAGAGCGGGAACGCTCCGGAACGTCGTCAAGGTCGGAGCCGTCGTCCGAGTCATCCACCAACGGACAGACCACATATGCCTGATGACCAGCAGCTACGGCCTCACGAATGGCCCCATAGGCAATGTCAAGGTTCTCTGGGGCAAGAGAGGCCGTCTTGACGCCAGCGCCAGCTTTGGGGCGGCGCGTGATACGCGAACAATCTACGTCACCGTACAGTGAGAGCGCCAAGGTTCGAGGAATCGGTGTCGCCGTCATGGTAAGCAGGTCAGCCCCCGCTCCCTTGGTGCGCAGGGCCACGCGCTGGTTGACGCCAAAGCGATGCTGCTCGTCAATGATGACCAGAGAGAGGTGCGTGAATTCCACGTCATCGGAGAGGATGGCCGTCGTGCCGAAGGTCACGCTGATAGACCCGTCAGCAATGCCACGCGTAATGCCCTCACGTTCACCAGCAGCTGTGGCACCCGTTACGAGGGCCCAGCTGACCTGGGCCTCGTCGAGCAGGGGGCCAATCTTCTCCGCATACTGACGGGCCAAGACGGAGGTCGGTGCCATGACAGCGGCCTGTGTTCCCGTATCGGCCACCGCAGCAAGCGCAACGGCAGCCACGGCAGTCTTGCCCGTACCGACGTCACCCAAGAGCAGGCGATTCATGACGTGCGGAGAGGCCATGTCAGCCAGGATCTGTTCGACGGCCAGCTGCTGCTCATCCGTCAGTTGGAAGGGCAACGCCTGTACCAGAGCCTCCTTGTGCGGCCCTGTTACCACATGCCGACAGGGCTCGATTCCGGCCAAGTCAATACGCTGCCGCGTAATGAGTGCGAGCTGCAGGGCCAGGAGCTCGTCATACGCAAGGCGACGGCGAGCTTCCTCGGCTTCAGCAAGGGTCGTTGGGTAGTGCACCATGCGCAACCCACGCGCTTCCGTCATGAGGCCACGTCTCGCGACAAGCGCAGCCGGTAACGGGTCACAGACATCGCCGACATCTTCCAGAGCTGCTGCGATGATGCGGCGCATCCACGAGGCGGTGATTCCCTCCCCCACGGGATGGACGGGCAGCACACGAGCATAGCCGCTCGTGTCGCCTGCCGAGGAAAGCACCTCGTGGAAGGGTGACTTCATCTGCTTGAAGCCATAGTTGAAGGTAACTTTGCCGGAAAGCGCGACCACATCTCCCTTGTGGAGTTGGTCCGCAATCCATGGCTGACGGAAAAAGGTCGCTTGGATGACGCCCGTCTCGTCCAAGGCATCGACTTCGACGATCTGCATGCGCGGACGGGGCTTTTTCAGACGGACACGGTCAACCGTCACGACGACGGTTGCGTCGCTTCCCACATCCGCCTGAGCAACCTTGCACACGTTGGTGAAGTCAAGGTAGCGCCGCGGAACGTGGAGCAGCACGTCACGAACACGATGGATGCCCAAGCGCTCCAGGGCCTCATGTCGCGCGCCTGACACAAAACGCAGGCGCGACGCATCATCGGCAAGCGAGCAAGTCCTCGAGACACGCTCGGCTGCTTCTGCAATGGTTGGACCCTGTGGCATGAAGGAGGTTACTCGATGGAGAAGACGACCGGGTACAGGGGCTGCTCGCCACGGTGTGCGTCAACCTCGAGGTCGGGCTGAGCCTCCTCGATGGCAGCAACCAGCGTCTCGAAAGCCTCGTCATCAAGATCCGCGCCAGCAAGGATGGTGAGGGTATCGCCCTCTTCGGCATCCTGCATGCGGTTAATGACCTCGATGGTGACTTCCTGCACGTCAGAGCCCACGACGGTAATGGCGTCATCCTCGATGCCCATGACATCGCCTGCATGGATAGGCGTGCCATCAGCAGCCTGAGAGTCGCGCACAGCCGTGGTGACTTCGCCGCCACGGACGTCAGCGATGGCCTCAGTCATGGCCTCGACGTTGTCTTCGAGCGTACCCGTCGCGTCAACGACAAACATTGCCGTGAATGCCTGGAGCACGGTCTTGGTGGGAACAACCGCGGCACGGCACGAGTCACACGCGGCAACGGCGGCTTCCGCAGCCATGCGGATGTTGCCGTTGTCGGGCAGCACGATAACCTGATTGGCATTGCACTGTTCGATAGCCTTCAGGATGTCCGCGGTAGAGGGGTTCATGGTCTGGCCACCAGAGACGACGACATCGACACCAAGAGAGGTGAGAATCTCGGCCTGACCCGGTCCTGCGGCCACGGCGACAAAGGCAAGATCCTTACGCGGAGCAGCCTGTGCGCCGGCCTCGGACTCCTTGTCGGCACGAATGCTCTCGGTGCGCTCCTGCGCCTCGAGATCCATGTTGTGAACGAACACGTTGAAAATCTGTCCACGATGCAGCATGTGACGCAGCACGCGGTCAGGACGATTGGTGTGCACGTGAATCTTGTAGTCAGGATTAGCGCCAACCAGAAGCTCGCAGTCTCCCATGCTTGCCAGGTAACGGAGGTTGGCCTCCTCGTCGAAGTCGGAGCTCTCCGCGTGGAAGAGGAACTCCGTGCAGTACTTGAACTCAGAGCCCGTCCAGTCGTCGTTAATCTCAATGTCCACGACGTTGACGACGCTTGCCTTTGCCTCATCGGTCGAGACGGTCGTCTTGAAGTCAGAGACCTCGCCTACCTTGCCCTCGTACGCGTTGACAAAGCCCTCGATCAGGGTTGCCAGACCATAGGCACCGGAGTCCACGACGCCGTTCTCCTTGAGGACGGGCAACAGCTCGGGCGTGCGGGCAACAGACTCATAAGCCTCGACCACGATGGCGTCGAGCAGCTCCTCGACGGAAACCTTCTGCTTCTCTAGCTGGTCGGCACGCGCGGAGACGTCACGAAGCACCGTGAGGATGGTGCCCTCGACCGGCTTGCGAACTGCCTTGAAGGCAACCTTCACGCCGTTACGAAGCGCGGCAGCAATGTCAGCAGAAGTCGCCGGGTCGTTCTTCGACATGGCCAAGCCCTCGGCGACACCGCGTAGAATCTGGCTGGTGATGACGCCCGAGTTGCCACGGGCACCCATGAGGGAGCCGTGTGTGATGGCATGGGCAATATCAGCCGTGGTGGCATCTGTCGGCAGCGCCTCAACCTCGGCCACGACCGTCTGAAGCGTGAGCGACATGTTGGTGCCGGTGTCACCGTCAGGCACGGGGAAGACGTTGAGCTTGTTAATCTCTTCGGCCTTGTCGGCAACGACCTGCGCGGCAACGGGGAAGCACGCACGGATAGTGGTAGCAATCATTAGGGGACCTCTAAATCTGTTATGCCACGGCAGTATTAACGGGTGCGAACGCCTTCGATATGAACCCGAACATCGACGTCATCGAGCTCAGCAATCGTCTTTAGGATGAACTTGACGGAGCTCACCAGGTTGGCCGTCACGGATGACATGTTGACTCCGTGCTCAAGCACCACGTGGATATCAACCACGATACGGCCATCCTCGACTGCAACATCAATACCGTTGCGCAGCCTGTTAAATGGCAGAAGGCGCGTGACGCCGTTCTCGGCATCAGACAGGGCCATACCAACCACGCCGTAGCACTCGAGCGCAGCATAGCCGGCAAGGTCAGCGATGCAATCGTTGGACACCTTGAGGGTTCCGGTGACAGCCTGGGTCATGACTACTCCTCTCACATGGCACGCGACCACCTACGTTGGCAGCCGACGCACGGATTCTGTAAGTATACCCCACATATGTTCATACGCAATGAAACTCAACCCATCTTGGCCTGGGAACCCCATACACTCCGCACTTATTCACCCCATTGGAGCAGTGCTGGTGGCACTGAGCCCAGCGGGCTCCAGTAGCGCAACATCGAACGCGAGAGGAGCTGCCAGGCTCTACCATGCCGAAGGCTATGAAACCGTCACCTATGCCGCAGGCCGATCGTAGGAGTCTGCCGCTCTGGGTTCTCCCCTTGTTACACGGTAGGCACGCTGTCCGCACGGCGTGTCTGTAGCCAAGAGCCAGTGGTATATGGCGGTTGTGAGTGCTATGGCCGTGACGTTTGAGGCAATGTTTCGGATGGAGCGAAGGATGGAGGCAGACTGCAGGGCCTTGAGATCAAGACCCATGGCCTCGTACTCCTCGCGGACGTGACCAACCCCATGCCATGACGAGTCGCCGTCGTGTCCAGCAGCTGCCCGGGACAGGAGGCGAGACAGCGGTGAGAAGAGCTCCAGTTGTGACGGATTCCCCACAAAGGTCCTGACGCCATACGCGTTCGGGTCAGAGTAGCTGTCTTCGACAAGCTGCCTCTCGTCTGTGCTCATGTGGCGCTCATACTCGGCCAGCGTCTGCGCCTGAACGATGCCAGGAACCGCGGAGTGAATACCCTGCTCGACCACACCAAACCACAGGGCGTCAACCAAAAGCGCTGGAAGCATGAAGATGCAGGCCGCACGCACGATTAATACCAACACCGATGCCAGACGCACGGGGCTCTCCCATATCCCAGAAATCCACTGCTGTACACGTCTCATCATGTCCCCCTCCTCGTTTTATACTGATTGTGAGGGAGCGACCAGACAGCAAATAAAGGCCTCTGAGGCGCCTCTGACCACAAGACCTGTGGGTTACGCCACAAACCCACCACAAGAAGTCGTGGTTTGCGCTTGCAAGCTGGTGACGCTGTGATATATTCGTACAGCTTGTAGAAATTGCGGGCGAGTCCCGCCCGCCCTATGGAGGTCTGAGTCATGTCTAAGGTTTGTGAAATCTGCGGCAAGCACGCCGTTGCCGGCCGTTCCATCAGCCACTCCCACCGCACGGTCAACCGTAAGTTCAAGCCCAACATCCAGCGCGTCACCATCGTGCAGGAGGGTCATGCCAAGAAGATGAACGTGTGCACCCGTTGCCTCAAGAAGGGTAACCTCGCTCGTTCATAGTGGGAGCTGCAATCAACGTGTTGCGCCTGGGCCCCTTCGGGGGCCCTTTTGCTTAGCAAGGCAATGGATGGTTATCCCTTAACTCAGCGGAGCTGTGGCGAGCCCATGGAGACGAGAGCCCTACCTCACCAGAAAGACGGCCAGGACTCCGTCATGGCAGACAACCTCAGCAGACGGCTCCATAACGACATTAGAGATGCCAAGATCGCCCAGGAGCTCCATGCGCCGGTGATCCAGCTCCCACTTGAGGCCGCGCTCCGAGATGACCGTATCAGGACGCAGTGCGATGGCAGAGAGCGTCGCCCCCAGAGCACCCTCCTCATCGCCAACCATCCAGCTGCTCGCGCCGCAAGGCGAAAGTACCCGACATTCGTAGGAATCCTCCACGATGCGCGCCTTCGCATCAGCGGAGGCTGCAAGTTGGCCAAGCACGGCCAGCACGTGATCAGGACGTCCACCTGACGCGCATGTCATCGTCAACTGAAGCTGAGCTCCACGCCGAGCCGCCTCATGGCGCGCACAGTCAATGGCAAGCGCCAGATCCGTGGCGTACTTCTCTGACGGAAAGCGGATGTCCGTGCGTGCCGAAGCGTGTGCCCACGCAGCCACTTCGGGAGAGACGGAATCGGCATCCCCGCAAAACACATCGGGCTCAACACCAGCCGCGTACAGCATCTCGGCACCTCGATCGGCGGCCACGAGGTAGTCGTTCTCCCCCGCCAGACGCCGCACGAGCTCCACGGAGCTTGGCTCGGGCGATCCGTCCACTATGAGTGCCCTGAGCGTCCGATCTCTTCAAACATCGCCTTGTGCTGGCTTCTTTGCATAGTCTTCGATGAGCGCAAGCGACAGCTCCTCATACCCATGCGCCAAGATGTCACTGTTCTCTCGGAGGAACGCCTCGTCACGCCCGTCGTGGTCGTTGAGCACAGCAACCACGGGAAAGCCGGCCTCATGTGCCGTCCGCACTCCAAAGGGGGCGTCCTCAAAGACCCACGTGGCCTCAAGAGGGGTTCCCAGGCACTTCTGTGCATAGAGATAGACGTCGGGAAACTCTTTGCCACGCCCGATGTCGGCAGCAAAGATGATGTCTTGGAAATAGTGTTCAAGTCCCTGTGCGCGCAGGCCAAGACGGATGTCTTCGACGGGAGTCGAAGAGGCGATCACCATGGGAATCCCCGCATCCGCCAGGCTTTGCAAAAACTCGTGCACGCGCGGAAACGCCTGAATGGAAGTCTCGTATTCATGGCGCACCATTTCGCGCTGCTCTTTGAAGAGGGCCTCACCACTTTCCCCCGCACCAAGATGCTCGTGAAACCAGTCGCACTTCTCGTTGGCGCTCAGAGATTCGATCTGCATAAACGTCTCGTGCGTCAGGACCTTCCCGTGACGGGCGACCAACTCCATGGGCACCCGCTCCCACATGGGCATTGAGTCGACGATGGTCCCGTCAAAGTCAAAGATGGCGCCGGCGATAGGCATGGATCCTCCTTTGATAAAGCAATGCGCACCTGATGATACCAGCATGAAGGTCATGGATATTTGCAGAGAAGTTGGGTACAGTGTCTTTCGCAGTAAAGGGCTGCGAAAGATTGCGTTTGGTTCGGAGGATTGTCTGATGGCTCGTTATGACTACAAGTGCACCTCATGTGGCACTGTTTTTGAGGTTGAGCATCCCATGAGCGAGCGTCCCGAGGTGTCTTGCCCCTCGTGTGGCGCGCATGCCGAGCGCGTCTTTACCACGTCGGGCATCCATTTTGAGGGAACGGGGTTCTATAACACTGACCGTCGCAAGACGGTCAAGGTCGGCCCCTCTTGCGACGATTGTCCCCACAAGGACTAGAGAGCTGCTCGATTACGCAAGCCCTTCCCTATCGTTCAGGATACGTGGCGCAACGCAATACGCAACAGAAGTGACCGTCGCACGACCCTATCTGGGGAATCGTCTGCAGCATCTCTGAGCGAGCAAAGCGCGCGCCACTGTCAGTTGCCAAGAACGCTTCGATAACCTGCTCGTTCTCCTCGGGCAAGACGGAGCAGGTGGCATAGGCCAGTCGGCCTCCTGCAGCAACACGCGTTGCTGCAGCCGTCAGAATTTGAAGCTGTAGCTCACTGAGTGACCCCTCGCCCGTAAGCGCATCGGGAGACAGCGACCATGGAATCTCGGGATGACGACGCATGGTTCCCGTTCCCGAGCACGGTGCGTCAATAAACACGAGGTCAAAAGGTCCCTCAAGCGATTTGGGAAGCTTCTGGCCTCCAAGCGTTCGCGCGTCTAGCACATGACAGGATACATGAGCGGAAAGCCCCGCGGATTCCATGCGGTGGGTCGCCACACGTACCTTGAACGCTTCCGAATCGACCGCAGCGATATACGCGAACCCACCCGCGAGCTGCGCGGCATTTTCCAGCAGAATTGTTTTTGTGCCTCTCCCTTGGCCAATCTCCAACAGGCGCTCACCGTTACTAGGAGCCGTCATGTTCGCAACCTGTTGAGCCGCCAAATCTGAGACCACGACACGGGTGTCTTGCACAAGCCCTGCGGTTGCAAGACCAGCCGGCGTCTCCAGAACCCATGATCCGGGGAGCATCGTTGGCTGAGGTGAGAGACCAGCCTCCTCAAGAAGCCTTTCGGCGTCTTCATCACTCAGTTTGGCTCGGTTGGATGCCACATAGACTGGCGCAGGCTCAAGTTGTGCCAAGGCCATTTGACAAGCCACCTGGAGACCACGCGTCTCCACAATGTGCTGGAGCAGCCAAGCAGGCAATCCCGAAACGAGGGTTAAATCGGCAAGCGTGCTCGTGCCGGAGGATACGGCTTCTCGCGCCTCCTTTACCTTTGGCCGCTCTTGCGACACCACCTTGCGCAACACGGCATTTGCCATGCCCGAAGCCCTTGGGACGACGGAGCGCACAAGCTCAACGCCCTGGCTCACCACCACTGAATCAGGCGTTTCCAGATAGAGCGCCTCAAAGGATGCGAGTCGCAGTGCGTCTCGCACGCGCGGCTCTAAGGAGGATGGACGGCGCACATAGGCAGCCAGTACCTCATCGAGCACCCCTTGAGCCGATACGGTTCCGAGCGCCAGCCTCGAGGCGAGGCTCCGGTCTCGCGCGTCGAGAGCCGCCATGGCATCTGACGTCCTCAGCAGGTCGCGCACACGGCCATTACGGCGTCGCCGCTCAGACAGAACTGCCAGCGCAACCCGACGCGCTTCAGAGAGCTTTGCCACGGCCTATGCCCTTGACCACGTGATATCGGCACCACGGAGGCCCGCAGCCCATGCGGAGGCCTCCATAGCCCGCTTTCCGTCAGGCTTCACGCTCACGAGCTCCAGCGTGCCATCTGCGCAGCCTACAAACACATGGCCACGGCGTACCAGCACCGAAGCAGTGGCGACGGGTTCATCAGAAGTACGGGCCTCAAGAGCGCGCACGCCCTTGCCAGCGACGATCAGACGTGCAGGCGCCGCATCTGTCGACGCGCGGACTCTACGCAGGTTGACCAAGGTGGAGTCCTCTGGAGAAAGGCACATCTCCGCCTTCTCGACCTTCGCGGCATAGGTTACCTGAGACTCGTCCTGCTCCGTCCACACGACGGTTCCAGACTCGAGCTCGTCCAAGGCCTTCACGAGCTCCATCGCACCAAGCTCAGACAGCTCATCCATAATCTGTGCGCAGCCCTTATCTCCCACCTCAACCGAGGCTTGGCGACAGTAGGCACCCGCATCCATCTTCTGGACCAGGCGCATGATGGAGACGCCCGCGCGTTCGTCGCCCTCCAAGACCGCACGTTGAATGGGCGCGGCCCCACGCCAGCGCGGCAAGAGCGAACCGTGTACGTTCACACAACCAAGACGTGGCATCTCGAGCAGCGCGTTTGGCAACAGGCACCCGTAGGCCACCACGCAAATGACATCGGGCTCTGCCGCCCGCACACGAGCCAGCACGTCCTCAGTCACCCGTGTAGCCTCGAGAACCTCGATGCCTAATTCGAGCGCCGCTACCTTCACCGGCGAGGGTTCCAGCCGCTTACCACGCGACCGAACGGCATCAGGCCGCGTCACCACCAACGTCACGTCGTAGCGCTCGGCAAGCAGACGCAGCGAAGGCACCGCGAAGTCGGGCGTTCCCATGAACGTAATGCGCATGTCAGCTCCTTACCACGGGTGTGGTCGGCAAAACACTCTGAGGCTGGTCTTACTTAGTCGGTATCACCAGGGCGTGCGCCAGCCGCCTTGGCCTCCGCAAGGTTGCGCAAGGCAATCATGCGGTTGGCTGGGGTCAGGTGGTCGATCATGGTAACGCCATGCAGGTGATCAATCTCGTGCTGCAGGCAAACGGCCATCAGGTTGTCGCGGGCCTCGTACTGCATGAGGTCGCCATCAAGGTTGCGCGCACGCACGATAACGTGGCCAGGACGGGTCACGCGCACCGTGATGCCCGGGAAGGACAGGCAGCCCTCAGGCAGCTCATGCTCCTCGCCATCTGCCACGACAATCTCAGGGTTAATGAGGACGTACGGATTGCGATTGTCCTGGTCAATGTAGTTGCAGTCGATAACCACCATTTGTACCAGCTCGCCAACCTGCGGAGCGGCAATGCCGCATCCGTCGGTCGCATACATATCAGCAGCCATGCGCTCAGCCAGCGCACGAATCTCATCAGTGATCTCGGTAATCGGAGCACATTCGGTCTTAAGGCGCTCGTCAGGGGCAATGACGATGCCGTCCATTAGTTCTGCCATGGGTTTCTCCTTGTCATGTTGGTCAGCTCTGTTATGGTACCCCACGCCACCCGAGAGTACGTCGTGCGCAGAATGTCTCCAAAGGCAATTCCCTTTAGAGCCTGTCCCTAACGGGGAATTCCCCATTGGGGACAGGTCCCAATGGGGAATTCGTGACGTTGGTTCTTCCGCTACTGAGTCGCTTATCGGCGCTCGGCAATCTCTGCGGTGATGTCGGCAATAAACTCGTCGAGTTCACGCGGTACGGTCTCGTTCGAACGGTCGCGGACGGAGATGAAGCCACCGTCGCGCTCCTTCTCGCCCAGAATGAGCATGTAGGGAACGCGATCGATGCCGCGGGCTTCGCGAATCTTGTAGCCGATCTTCTCGTCGCGCTCGTCAACCACAACGCGAATGCCCGCCTCACGCAGCTTCTTGCCAATCTCCAACGCGTAGGCACGCGTCTTCTCGGAGACCGGTAGGACCTTGACCTGGCAGGGGCTGAGCCACGTCGGGAACTTGCCCGCATACTGCTCGGTAAGCATGCCGATGAAGCGCTCGAAGCTACCGAATCCCGCACGGTGAATCATGATGGGCTGGTGCTTCTCACCGTCGGCACCCACATATTCAAGCTGGAAGTTGTGAGGCAGCTGGAAGTCAAGCTGGATGGTGCCACACTGCCACGTCCTGCCAAGGCAATCCTCAAGGTGGAAGTCAATCTTGGGGCCGTAGAACGCGCCATCTCCCTCATTCAGGATGTAATCGACACCCATCGTTTCGAGGGCCGTCTTGAGGCCGGCCTCGGCAAGTGCCCAGTCCTCATCGGAACCCATGGAGTTGTCCGGACGCGTGGAGAGCTCCACGTGATACGGGAAGCCAAACTGCTCATAGTAGGAGGTGATGAGATGCGCCGTCTCGGTGACGAGCTCGGTAATCTGGTCGGGACGCACGAACAGGTGCGCGTCATCCTGCGTGAAGGAACGCACGCGGAACAGGCCGTGCAGGGCACCGCGCAGCTCGTGGCGATGGTCGAGACCAGCCTCGGCAAGCTTCAACGGAAGATCACGATAGGAGCGTGGACGACTCTTGAAGATGAGGCAGGCGCCGGGGCAGTTCATCGGCTTGACGGCGTAATCCTCCTCGTCAATGAGCGTCGTGTACATGTTCTCCTTGTAGTGATCCCAATGGCCTGAGGTCTCCCAAAGCTTGCGAGACAGGATGATGGGCGTCTGGACCTCGTCATAGCCGTACGCGTCCTGCATGTCGTGCCAGTAGTCCATGAGGGCGTTCTTCAGGCGCATGCCGTTGGGCAGCCAGAACGGGAAGCCCGGGCCCTCGTCTGCCATCATGAAGAGCTCCATCTCCTGGCCAATGCGACGGTGGTCGCGCTTCTTGGCCTCCTCAAGACGCTTCAGATAGGCGTCAAGCTCGGCGCCAGAGCCAAAGGCGATGCCATTGATGCGGGTGAGCATCTTGTTGTTGGCGTCGTTCTTCCAATACGCGCCAGAGACGCCGGTGAGCTTGAAGGCCTTGAGGGCTTTGGTGTACATAAGGTGCGGGCCGACGCACATGTCAACATATTCACCCTGCTTGTAGAAGGTGATGCGAGCGTCCTCGTCCAGGTCGCCAATGTGCTCGACCTTGTATTTCTCGCCCCGCTCCTGCATGTGGGCGATGGCCTCCTCGCGCGGAAGCTCGTAGGTCTCGAACTTCAGGTTCTCCTTGCAGATCTTCTTCATCTCGGCCTCGATCGCGGGGAAGTCGTCCTCGCTGATCTTGGTGCCTTCGGGAAGGTCCACGTCATAGTAGAAGCCGTTCTCGGTTGCGGGACCATAGGCAAAGTCTGCCTCGGGATACAGGCGCTTGATGGCCTGTGCCAGGATGTGGGCGGCACTGTGACGAATAACGTGCAGCTCCTCGCCCTCGGGGCACTCAGCAACATGACCATCGTTGTACAAAACCTTCATGGGGATCTCCTTGATTGTTTGGGCCCAGCGTTACCTGCGGCACGTTCCTTGCATGCCGCAGCGCATGCTTTATTACACGAGAGACCGCCACCATACGGTGACGGGAAAACGTCGGCGCGACGTCATCTGACAATACGTCAGAGCGAACGCGTCGACGTGGTAGTGATGCGGTGGTGGTTGGCCAAACCCCTTACTGGGGCACCAAGCTTCATGGATGCTGCTCCCCGCGAACTCGTGACAAGTGTTGCGCTAACACTTTAGCGCACTCGCACCAATATCGCGAGAACAACATGAAAAGGCACCCCGTGGGGTGCCATCAAAAGAACAAGTTGTCAGTTGCCTACTGGATGCGCGTACGGCAGTACGGGCACACCTTCCAGTCCGCGTTAAGGGGACGGTGGCACGTGGGGCAGACGTTGCGCACCTGCGTGTTGCAGATGGGGCACACGATGAAGTCGCGGTCGATGGGGGCACCACACTTGGGGCAGATGCCGTAGTGCGAAAGCTGGTGCTCGCGCAGGGCGATGTCCAGATCCTGCTCCTCGCGGTCAACGAGATAGGAGCTCGGACGAAGGATGACATAGGCAAGCAGGCCAACGATGGGAATGACCGAAATGACCGCCCAGAGCCACCAAGGCTCGGCGCCACGACGCTGCGCGTCACGGATGACGTACACGATGGAAAGGATGTAGAGCATCACCAAGCAGGCCACCATCAGGTACAGGACCATACGGACCTCGGGTGTGATGAGCTGGTCAAGCAAATCTGACATGGTTCAGTCTCTCCTTCATATTGGGCTGAACGGACACTTCATCGATGAAAATGCGCAAGCACATACCTAAAAGATTGTAGCAGAGAGAATGCGACTCGATGAGAATCGCCTCTAATAATCACAGAGCGAGAAAGGTTACTTGGCAAACCAGACGTTCAGATCCACCGGCCAGTCGAATCCCGGCATGTCGCCGTCGTCGTCATACTGCCAGCAGTCGCACTCCACGTCACAGTGGCCATCGTACTGGGCAACCCACTTAGCCCACTGATCGAAGCACGGGTCAGTAAGCAGATACTCCCACCAGCTTGCACTGGAATAGATGCCGGGAAGCTTGCCAGCGGCTGCAATACGTCCACAGAACGTGCGGGCAACTTCAGTCAACGGGCCGGCATTTTCGGGCTCGCTGAGTTCCACATACTCGAGGTCGAGGAACACAGGAAGTGAGGGATTGTAGTCAGCAAGGAGGTTGGCAACATACTCCGCCTCGATTGCCGCACTCCATGCGTCGTAAGCCGTCGAGTAGAAATAGACGCCGTACGGAAGACCCACACGCTCGCACTCACGTGCGTTGTGCTCGAACTTCTCGTCGGTGTATGGCGTCGATGAACCCTCGTACGTGCCGCCGCAGCGTAAAATCGCAAACTTGACCCCGCTGTCCTTGACAGCCTCCCAATCGATCCAGCCGTTCCACTCGCTGACGTCGACACCGATGAGCCACTCGCCTGTTTCAGCGTCATACCACTCGTCAAACGAGGCAATGGGCTCATAGTTATCACGTGAGGGATAGAGAAGGGGCTCGGAATCGGTAGAAGAATCATCTTCCGACTCGCCCTCTTCAAGGGCGTCGGAAGAAACATCTTCGTACGCTATTTCCTCAGAACCGTCGTCTCCCTCTCCGAGCGCAGTACCCGGTGCCATGACGAACGCGATATTCAGAAGCGTCGCGAGCGCCAAGACGCAGATGAAGAGACGGCTTTTAGATTCCTTCATGAGCACAGCCTCTCGTCTTCCTCGCACATGGCGAGGCACTCGTTGGTTAATTATAGTGATAGTGGATGAGCTGTGCGACACTCCTCGCGAATCCAAAGTTTCAACGCAAACTTGAGGGTTTCAAGGGCCTTTTCATCACAAATACTCAATATCTGCAGGTAAAGAGCATCGTCCTAAGATTGACGTAGGAAACCTGCAACCTCACCAGCCAACGTTATGGAGCCACAGGCAACGAGCGCCTCGCCTTCGAGGGCTTTGAGCGCCTCCCCCACTGTCGCATAAACACCCCGCACGTCAGCGCCTTGTGCGCGGAAGATCTGGGCGAGCTCTTCAGCCGCGAGCGCGCGTTTTGAGGTGGTCTGCGTGACATAGACGTATGGGAACTCCGGCGTCAGGAGGGCAACCATTCCCGCACAGTCCTTATCGGCGAGCGCAGCACAGAGCAGGGCTGGACGGCTTGCCACGTCGGGATGAATGGCCCTCACCGCCGTAAGGAACGTGTCAACCGACTGGGGGTTGTGGCATGCGTCGATAAGGATGGGAGGGTCTGTACGGAGCAGGTCAAACCGTCCTGGAGTGGGGCATGAGGCGACCGACTCGTACAGGACCTGAGCATCAAGCGGACGGCCAAGATGCTCCTCGACCAACGCCACGGCGCACGAGATGTTGGCAGCTTGGTAGGAAGGCTTGAAGGCGGAGAGTCCCTCATACGTCGCGCGCGGCGTAGTGACGGTCAGCTCAAGCGGTTGACCCAAGCGCTCGGGGCGACGCGTGATCCGATACGTTGCGTGGGGCAAGTCCTCATGAGCACGCGGTATCCCCGGATGCATCTCGCCTTGTGCGTCAGCAAGGTTGATAGGACGCAGCAGCACGGGAAGCACGCCTTCGGCCTCGCACTGCGCCAAAAAGACGTCCTCGACGCTGTCCGGTGTCGCGGTCCCCACGCCCAAAACGCAAGGCCTTCCCGATTTGATGATTGCGGCCTTCTCACCCGCAATGGCCTCCAGCGTGTCACCAAGCACATGCATGTGATCCAGACCGATGCCCGTGATGGCCACCGATCCTATGGACTTGACTGCACTCGTAGCATCCCAGCGACCACCCATGCCGCACTCAAGCACCGCAATGTCGATATCCGCCTCTGCATAGACCACGCAAGCCGCAACCGTCAACAGGTCGAACTCCGTAATGTCGTACGGACGCTCCCCTGCTGCAGAACGACGACTGTTCACACGCTCGCCCGCGACGGCGGCTGCCGCAATTCCACGCGCAAACGCCTCTTCCGAAACGGGTGCCCCGTCAACCTCCATGCGCTCGGTATAGCTCACCAGCTCGGGGCTTGTATACAGCGCCGTCCGATAACCTTCGCCACGCAGGATTGCGGCAGCATAACGCGACGTCGACGTCTTTCCATTGGTGCCAGCAATCTGCAACGCGTCGTAGGTGAGGTCGGGGTTGCCAAGCTCCGCAAGCATGTCAATAACTGTCTCGAGCAGAGGACAGATACCAAAGCGCAAAGCGGCATGCAGCCGATGCAGCGCCTCCTCGTAGGTCCACTCGGGAATGTCAAACGGGATGCGATAGTCGCTCATGCGTCGTTCCTCCCAAAAGCAAGCCAATAGGCGCCGCCAAGCAGCAGGGCTCCGCCAACCATGTTCCCCAGCGTCACCACGAGGATGTTTACGCAGATGGCACCCATCGTAACCGCGCTACCGCCAGACAACATCAACCCGTACGGCAGGAAGAACATATTGGCAATGCAGTGTTCAAAACCGCAGGCCACAAACCCCATGACGGGCATGGCAGCCGCAAGGAACTTGTCCACGACGGTCTTCCCGGCAAAGCCCATCCACACCGCCAGGCACACGAGGACATTGCACATGATCCCACGGAAGAACGCGCTCAAGGGAGGCAGCGAGCACTTAGCCACCGCAACCGACACGGCCACCTCGCTGACGGCCCCACCGTTCATTCCGCCAAAGTTTGCCAGCACCAAAATGACAGCCAAGAGCAGCGACCCCACGAGATTGCCCAGGTAGACCAAGCACCAACTCCGCAGGAGAGCCGTTGCCGAATAGCGTCCCTCGAGGCATCCCAACAGCATGAGATTGTTTCCCGTAAAGAGTTCGGCGCCAGCAACGAGCACCGCAAAGAGACCCAGGCTGAAGGCAAAACCACCCAAGAGCGCACTTGGCGTGAACGAGAGTGCCGCGTCGGACTTCACCAAGAGCATGAACATGCCACCCATACCAATAAAGAAGCCGGCTAGGCACGCCAACACGAAGGCTCGGAGGGGCGGTATGGAAGCCTTGCCCTCCCCCACGCTCACGGCTTTGGCAAACACTTTTGCGGGAACGAGCGCGTCCACCGTTGGGTAATCGTTTGTCGGCATTGCGTCCCTTCCTATCTAGTTGTTTAGAGTCCGAGAAGGCGAAGCGCCTCCTGGCGAGCCTTGAGGTCCTCCTTGAACCAGCCGCGCACCGCAGATGTCACCGTTGAGGAGCCCACGCTCTTGATGCCGCGCATGCTCATGCACGAATGCTCAGCCTGCAGGACCACAAGCACTCCCAGGGGATCAAGTCGCTGTTCAAGCGCATCGGCGATCTGCTGGGTCAGACGCTCCTGAACCTGGGGGCGATGCGCGTAGCCGTTGACGCACCGCGCGAGCTTCGAGAGACCCGTAATGCGACCGTCGCGAGGCAGATAGCAGATGTGTGCCTTCCCGATGAAGGGCAGCAGGTGATGCTCACACATCGAATTAAACGGGATGTCCCTCACAATGACCATGTTCTCGTTACCGGGCTCATGGAACTGGCGAAGGAGGTGGAGACTCGGATCCTCCTGCATTCCTCCGAAGATTTCCTCGCAGGCGCGTGCGATACGATCCGGCGTATCCAAAAGACCCTCGCGATCAGGGTCTTCTCCGATAGCTGCCAGGAACTCACGCACGGCGGCACGCACGCGTGCCTGATCAATGCGCTCGTAACCCTGCTCGTTTACGTGACGCATGCCCTGGTCGTGCCCGCAGCAATCGCACATGGCCATTCCCCTCCCGTTGGTTGCTTACGTAATAGTCTACGCGTTGGCGCGCTCCGCTGCCTCCACCACATGCTTGCATAGAATTGCCGTGGTGACCGACCCCACGCCACGCGGAACCGGGGTGATTGCACCGACGATAGGTTCTACTTCATCGTACTTGACATCGCCAACCAGCTTGTCAGCCTTCTCATCCCAGTTGATACCCACATCGAGAACAACCTGACCAGGCGACACCGCATCCGCACCCACCGTGCCGATGACCCCGGTGGCCACAACCAGAATATCTGCGTTACGACACTCCTCCGCCAAGTCGCGCGTACGTGTGTGGCAAATCTTGACGGTGGCATTGCGGGTCAGCATCATCAAGGACACGGGCTTGCCAATGACCAGCGAACGGCCCACCACCGTTACGCGTGCACCTGTGAGATCGTACCCATAGTGATCAAGGATGGCGAGGCACGCCTCGGCCGTGCACGGGGCAAAGCCAACGGGGCGGTTTGCCAAGACGCCATAGAGCGACCCTTGGGTCACGCAATCGACGTCCTTCGCTGGGTCAAGCGCAGCGCAGGCAGCTACCTCATCCAACGTCTTGGGAAGCGGACGGAACATAAGACATCCGTGAATCGAGCTGTCGTTATTGATTTCGTCGATAACAGCCATCAAGTCGTCTTGGCTACAGTCCGAGGGCAGGACGAACTTGCGCACCGCCACGCCCACCATCTCTGCCCTCTTGAGTGCACCACGCTCATACGACAGGTCATCCTCGCGCTCTCCGACACGCACGATAGCGAGTGTCGGCACAACGCCCTGCTCGACGAGCTTGGCAACCTTTCCAGTCAAACGTTCCGATAGAGTTTTTGCGACGGGACTGCCCAACAATTGCTCAGCCATTTCCTTCTCCCCTCAACACGAATTAAGGAAAACAGGCTTTATTCATCCAGCTGTCGTCTGCTATCCGCGAATGCGCTTCATAACAGCGGCGGCACACGCCTCAGCACGCGGGATGTATATACTCAGGAGCGCGTCACACTCCGCTTCAATTGCTAGGGCAAGCGTACGCTCGTTCAAGGTCTTGGTGTTAACGAACACATTGAGGCTCGCTGCTTCCAGCGCTGCACGACATAGCAAGGCACCGCAGCCGACATCAGAAAGCAGCATCTTCGAGCCCTTCTCCCCCATCTCCTCGAGCAGTTCGATGGCTTTTGCAATCTGGCGCATCATCTCGAGGGGGGCAATGCACGCGTTCTTAGTTGCCGTCTC
>JAUNJR010000123.1 GCA_030533135.1 Coriobacteriales bacterium | reverse complement strand
TGATGCAATTGCGATGAGGTTACTTTGTTTGCGGCATGACCACGCGGCCGCTTCCACCCGCATAGCGCGTGATCTCTTCGACCAAACGCTGCGCGGCGTCCACCACGTAGCTGTCGGGCGTTGCCTCGTTGCCCTGTACGATGAAGAAGGCCCTTGTGGTCCTGGGCGTGGTTGCAGTCTTGTTCACCTGGCGGACCTCAAGGCGGCAGAGCACCTCGTTGGAGTCGTCGCAGTACGAGTACTCGCCGGCAGCCACGGGTACGGGCAGGTACTCTCCCAGCGGGACATAGAGCTCCGAGCCGTCGGTGACGCGCAACGTGACGTCGCCCTCCACGTGATCGAGGTCATGCGCGCCAAGCGCGAGACGCGTCTCCATGGAAAGGGTGTTGTAGATGTCGACCACCTTGTTGATGTAGGGGGCGTCGCCGCGTTTGACCAGCAGTTTTATCAGCGTCACAGGGGCGGGCACGTTATGCTTGCGCCGAACGTGCGCGTGGTCGTGCAGTATGTGGAAGCCCTCGAGCATGGGGTCTGCGTGCAGGTCCTTGCCAGTCCAGCAATCGATCAGCTTGGCAAGCCGCTCCTCTCGTTGGGCCTCCCACTCAGGACTGTCTGTGCTGTTGTCAAAATCCTCGACCTCAGCAAAGACGATTTTCACCCCAAGGGCGAGCACTGCTTGTTCCACGTAATATGCCATGTTGGCTCCGTTCTGATCGAAAAAGAAAGGGCTCGCTGAGACAGCGGGCTCAGATAGAGGAAAGATGCGAGGTCCGGAGCCGTCCGAGCCCTGCGTCCCTAGAGACAGGCAGGGAGGAAGCGACTTGCTGAAGAGCGCATACACATCATGGTGTGGACCGTTCCCATCTGGCACCCCCCATATCTCCTAGCAATTTGATAGGAGAATACTAGTGACAAGCGCAGACGGCGTCAATGTGCCATGGAATCCGTTTCGGAGTCAGAAACAAAGCAGCTGATAGCAGGAGTCAAGTGGGCAGGTCGTTCGACTCACGAGGCGGGACTCCCGCCCGATGAGACCAAGCACGGCCGTATAACGCCTCATTGAGCAGAGCCCTCGCCTGCGGCGTTAACCTAACAAAAGACACCTCCTAGAGATAGGAGGTGTCAGTCTGCGTGGTGCCCCCAGCGGGAGTCGCCGCGTCGCGCTTCGCCCCGGGACATGCCGCAGGGTGGCGCCCATTTTCGCGCCGTCAACAGGGCCAGGCGCTTCTGAGCGCCCGGACGGAAGGCGCGTCCGCCCCGTGGCCCTCTGACGCTCGACCAAAAAACGCGATGTTGTGAACAAAAGGGGGCCAAAACGCCCCCTCGTGACCATAAAACGCGATGTTGTGAACGCATTTTGCGCATGGGTCGCCAAAAACCGTTCACATCATCGCGTTTTATGGTCTGGGAGGGCGCCGGAGGCCCCCTTTTGTTCACAACATCGCGTTTTTTGGTAACCGCCCGACGAGGCCCCGCCGTTGCGGGCGCTGAGCGGCGACTGTCTGCGCGCTCGCCAGTCTGTGTTCTCGTCTGTGCCAGCTCCCGCGCGGCGGGTATCCCGCCTGCCGACACCGAGGGGGCGCCATCGGGACTAGCCGGACGCATTCTGTCCTATAACCCCGCCCTCACGGGTTCGACTCCTTGCAATGCCGGTTAACAAGAAACGCCACCTAGAGATAGGTGGCGTAATCATCAGTGGTGCCCCCAGCGGGAGTCGAACCCGCCTCTACACCTTGAAAGGGTGCCGTCCTAGCCGATAGACGATGGGGACGCAACAACGCAGTATACCAAAGGTTTGCCCTCGCTGGAACCACGCAATGAGGAATCATCAATGCGACGAACTTTCCAGATGTTAGACTGAACATAACTTCCACGCGGCGCATCGTGAAAGGAACGGGGACATGGCAAAAGGAAAGAAACGCATTCTGCTCTCATGTGGTTCTGGCATTGTGACCTCTACGATTGCCCGCAAGAAGGTCGAGGACCTCCTCGACTCGCACGGCTACAAGGGTCAGTACGAGATCACCCAGGTGCCTCTGGCGTCCGCTCCGGAGCATTCGCGCAACTACGACTTCATCGTTGCGACCTCCATCTCTCCGTCCGAGTTGCACTGCCCCTACGTCAACGGCGTTCCGTACTTGATGGGCATTGGCACCGAGACCTCGGACGCCGAGATTCTCCGCCTGATGGAAGAGTAGCCAACAGCTGCAGCAGGTGATACGCGGGACGCACGGCCGAACGAGAGGGGCGGGCATGCTGCTAAAGAAAGAGCTCATCAAGGTCGGCCTCGAGCCCGCGGATACCGAGGAAGCGCTGAAAGCTGTCGCGCAGGGGTTCGTTGATTATGGCTATGCAAAGCCCAGCTTTCCGCAAGCCGTCGTCGACCGCGAGATCGTCTTTGCAACCGGCCTGCCCGGCGCTGGCATGGATGTGGCGCTGCCGCATTCCGACAGCATTCACGTCAACGAGACGTCCATCGCCATCGCGACGGTGAAAACTCCCGTGAAGTTCAAGATGATGGGCAGTCAGGAGATTGCGGTGTACCCCAAAATCCTGTTCATGCTGGCCGTCCACGAGGCGCACGCCCAACTCTCGATGCTGCAGCAGCTGATGGACATCCTGCAAGAGCGGGAGCTACTTCAGGCATGTTTTGCCTGCACCACGCCCGACGAAGTGTACGACCTCATGGCCGACAAGATCGGGTAGTCAACAACGCACGCCTCTTGTGCTGCCCTACCTGCGCAAACTCCACCTGTGCGCATATGCCCAGCTACCAATCGTAGCCCTGCCTGCGTGCATAATCCTGACCAGAGAACCACACGTCGCGCTGGCTCTGCGCCCAGCTCACGAAGTCTGGTACGTCGCAGATGACGGGGTCGGCCTCATGCACGGCGAGGGTCGCCTCGGCAAAACTGAGCGTTGGCGCCTCGGGGCGGTCGGGCAGGTACGTGTCCACCATGATGGGCTTGATGAGCGCGTACGCTCCGCCTTCGCACAGACGCGAATACCCGCAGATGGCGCGGCGCGCAGCTGGCATGCGGCCCAGCTTGTACAGCAAGATGGCGTGCGCCAAAAGGCTCCAAGCACTTGCTTGCCGAGAAAAGCGCACGTCAAGGGCATCAAATGCGCCCTCGTCCTCAAGTCGCGCATACGCCAGAAAACCAGTGTGTCGAAGCCCCAGCGCATCAAGAGCCGATAGCGTAATGCACTCCTCCGCCTTCTGTGCCGCCATGCGATAGCGTGCAGAATCGAGGCACGCGCGCGAGACGGCGGCCTTGATCCGCAAAACAGGCCTCAGCAGCACGTCATTCCAAGCGTCTGCCAGGAGTACGGCGTGCTCAAGCCGTTTGTCTGCACGCTGCTCAACTTCAAGCAGCGGCCCAAGGGTCGGGTCGGGATCCTGGTCCATGGCCAGCGCGTGCAGCAACTGCGCGTCAAGGCAGTCGGGGTCCACGCTCAGCGCCTTCTCACAGTCGAGCACAAGCCGACTCATCCGACGGCTACGCGACTCAAAAAACGCCTCGTCATCCAGCAGATCCTCGCCGTCACGCGCGGCCGTCTGGCGCTCAACAGCCTTAGTTACCAGCAGAAACGCCTCGTCCTCAGCTGTGTCGACGAAGTTCTCCACGTTTTCCCGCACGGCGGCTAGAAGCTCCTGGTAACCAGCGTCAGAGAGCGTGCCCAGCTGGGCTCGACGGTGCAGCGCCACGCGCTCGATAAGCTCCGCGCGCGCATTCATCGGGGGCCTCCTTCGGGCTTGAGGCCATTTGGTCCAAATGGGGCGTTCATGCCTTCGATGGTATCGCGCAGCTCGTCAAGCTCCTTGCGTGTCGCGCGTGACAGACACTCCTGCAAGAGCCACGACCCCAGTGCGCCGCGGCCTAGCGAATCGCGCCCCTCCTGCGTCAGGACCGTCGCCTCGGACATGGCGATGACCAGCTCGTCCTCGCTGAAGGGCGGGACAGCAAGTCGCGCAAACACGCCATCCGGAAGCTCCCGCTGCCGCGCAAGCAGCACGAGCGCTTGCGGGTACGCCTCAATAATCTTCGCGATAAACTGCCGTGCACGAGGCAGGTCGCGCCGACGGTGCGCAAGTGCAAGTCGCGCAATCAGCGTCCAGGCATCGTTGCCAGCTTGCGCGTGGGGCAGCATTCGACAGCGGGCTTCAAGCTGGTCTAGACCCTGCTCGTCCTCAAGCTTTGCGTAGGCAAGAGCAGCGGTATAGCGCGCGTCCGCCACATCGCTGGGGTCAAGCGTCAGCAGGTCATTACAGAAGCGTAGGGCCTCTCTGTTGCGACCGCAGATAAGCGCCTTGCTCGACAGCATGGCAAGCCACCGCAGGTGCGGCCACATGGCCAGCTGCGCAGCCATTTCGGCGCGCTCGGGGGAGTCGTCATCTTGGGTTGCCGCGCGGGCTTCGGCACAGCGGGCACGAACCTCGGGCTCGTGCTCAAGCAAGAAGTTGTAGTAGCTCTCAAACGAAGGGCAACGCGCGGCCTCGTCCATGCGGATGGCGTCGTGGCACTGCGGGTCAAGCGAGATTGCCTCCTCAAGCATCTGGTGCCCGCGGGAGATGATGGTCTCAGCTTCTTCGTCAGTGGCAAAGGGGAGCTGGTAATCGATGAGCTCGGTCGCTTCGGCTACCAGATGGAAGGCTCGATCGGCGTCCGTCTGGGGAAGCGAGTCGCGCTCTTGGGCATAGCGACGCCCAAAGCCAGCAAAGGCGTGCGCAGCAGCCAGCAGCCCAGTGCCGTTCAGCGACCAAGCAAAGCGCAGGCTCATGCGCTGGTAATCTTCCCACTTTGCGTCAAATGCCAAGGCTCCTCCTTCATGTGACCCTCTATGATACTCCTACCAAATTGCGCGACAAAAGACTGTCACGTTGGGGACAGTCCCCAATGTGACAGCAGGGGTGTCGGAATCGTATGGGCCACAAGACTTGCATGTTTCATACGGTCCTATGTTGGGTAAACAACAGACCATGCAACCTAAGTGTGAGGAGTCGCATGTTTGAGAAATTCACAGATAAGGCCCGCAAGGTCATGAGTTTGGCCCAGGACGAGGCCCGCAATCTCGGCAAGATGTATGTGGGGACCGAGCATCTGCTGCTGGCCCTCATCAAGGAGGGCGAGGGCATTGCCGCACAGGCCCTTACCAAGCTGGACGTAACCTACGAGGAGACCCTCGCTACCGTCCGCTCCATCTCTTCGGAGGAGACGGATTCGGTGCCGGGTGGCCACATTCCCTTCACGCCGCGTGCCAAACGCGTGCTGGAGGACGCATACCGTGAGACCATGACGCACGGACAGACCTACAT
>JAUNJR010000239.1 GCA_030533135.1 Coriobacteriales bacterium | reverse complement strand
GTTCGACCCCGAGGGCGCTGCGTGCGCCGTGGGAGTCGAAAGCAAGTTCCGCGGCCCCAACACTCGCGCGCGAGCAAAAAAAGAGCGGCCCGGAGGCCGCAATTGTGAGATTTCGTATTCGGTGAGCGGAAGGACAATGCCCAGCTCAGAGCACAAAGTGCAGACGTCACAGCACCTCCACAATTGGGAAATGCATTTTCGCAGGTAGACGCTGAGTATTTCTATATAGTCCATATTGGAGCGATTGTCAAGAGTTTTTCGTTGACCAGAATCGACTGTTTCGATAGATTTATAGATTGCGCAACTGCCGCCTTTTTACCCAATTGAGGAGGAATTGCCTGGTGACTACCGCAAAGAAAACCGTTACCACGCAGCCGGAAAAGCGTGAGAGGGTCAGCTTCAGCAAGATCCCTCAGACCATGGCGCTGCCCAATCTTATTTCGGTCCAGAAGGAGTCTTTCGAGCACTTCATGACCGACGGACTGGCAGAATCCTTCGCAGAGTTCTCGCCAATCAAGAACTCTGCCGACACGATGGAGGTGACGTTCGGCGAGCACCAGTTTGGTGACGCGCCTTCGACCATCGCTGAGTGCCGTGCAAAGGACATCTCGTACCAGGCACCCCTCTTTGTGGAGGTGCGTTTCGTCAACAAGGAGACGGGCGAAATCAAGGAGCAGCTCGTCTTCATGGGCGACTTCCCGCTCATGACCGACCGTGGCACCTTCATCATCAACGGCACCGAGCGCGTGGTCGTCTCGCAGCTCGTCCGTTCGCCGGGCGTGTACTTCTCTGCGGAGATGGATAACGGCGTGCAGGTTCACCACGTGCAGTTCATTCCCGCTCGTGGCGCTTGGCTCGAGTTTGAGGTCGACAAGCACGGCCACCTGGTTGTGTCCATCGACCGCAAGCGTCGCCAGAGCGCAACCGTGCTGCTCCGCGCCCTCGGCATCGCCGAGACCGATGACGAGATCATGAACCTCCTCGGCGACTCCGAGGTTGTCCGCTCCACCATCGAGCGTGACGTGGCCACCACGCGCGAGGACGCCCTCATCGAGATTTACCGTCGTCAGCGCCCCGGCGAGCCCCCCACCGTGGACTCCGCCCGCTCGCTCATCGATGGCCTCTACTTCAACAACCAGCGCTATGACCTGGCTCGCGTTGGTCGCTACAAGATCAACAAGAAGCTCGGCCTTGACATCCCGGCTGACGTGAAGGTCCTCACCGCCGAGGACATCATCTCGGCGCTGCGCTACCTGCTCGCCCTGCACGAGGGTGATTCCGACAAGAAGGTCGACGACATCGACCACTTCGGCAACCGCCGCGTCCGCACCGTGGGCGAGCTGGTCCAGAACCAGTTCCGCATCGGCATGAGCCGTATGGAGCGCGTCATCCGCGAGCGCATGGCCTCGCAGGACGCTGATGACATCACGCCGCAGAGCCTGATCAACATCCGCCCGATCGTGGCGGCCATCAAGGAGTTCTACGGCTCCTCGCAGCTCTCGCAGTTCATGGACCAGTCCAACCCGCTTGCTGGCCTCACGCACAAGCGTCGTCTGTCCGCCCTCGGCCCTGGTGGCCTGGCGGGCCACAAGTCCGGCTCCAGCCGCCGTACCAACGTTCCGACGGCCGTCCGCGACGTCCACAACAGCCACTACGCTCGTATGTGCCCCATCGAGACGCCCGAAGGCCCGAACATCGGCCTCATCGGCTCGCTGG
>JAUNJR010000238.1 GCA_030533135.1 Coriobacteriales bacterium | reverse complement strand
TTGCCAGCACACGCAGGCGGCCACGGGTGAACACGTTGAGCCACGCGTCGCCCACGTCGGTCTGCTCCAACGGCTCCTGAAGCGGCGTGATGTCACGCTGGAGCGCGAGCAGGGCATCAAGCTGATCGTCAGGCTCCTTGTCAGAGGCGAGCACTGCCAGAAGGCGCGCATGGACACTTTCGGGGCAGACCGCCAGAGCCTGCTCGCAATCGTGCAGGAGACGGGCCATGCGGTTGCTGCGCTCCTCCATAAAGGCATCGTCATCCCGCAAGTCATCGTCCTCGCGCGAACGCATCACGCGGTCAACGGCAGCAACCAACTGCATAAAGGCCTGGTCGGCATCGTGGTCAACGTATGCCTCGGGCTGTTCGCGTACCGAGAGCACCAGCTCCGCGTAGGCTGCAGGCGAGAGGTTGCCCAGCTGATGGCTGCGCCGCCGGGCCAGACGTTCAATGAGCTCCTCATGCAGGTTCATGCGCGATCACCTGCCCCGCTTCCAAGCCCCACGTTGCGTGCTACCCATGTTCCCAGCACGCCACGACCGGCGTCGTCGCGCCCCTCCTGCAACAGCACCGTTCCCTCCGAGACGGCAAGTATCAGCTCATCCTCACTGAAGGGCGGAACGGCAAGACGCGCAAAGATACCGTCGGGAAGCTCGCGCTGGCTGGTCAGCGCGGCGGACGCATGGGGGTAGGTGGACAGCAAATGCACGAGCTGGGCGCGTGCCGCGTCCATGTCGTGACGCTTGTGGGCGAGCGCGAGACGCGAGAGCTGCATCCAGGCATCATCCGTTCCCGCGCGCATGAGGGGACGCGTGCGCGCGGCGAAGCGGTCGAGCCCGTCCTCGTCCTCCAGCTTGGCGTAGGCAATGGCGCAGGTAAACCGCACGTCAGAGCTATCCTGTGGGTCGAGGGTGAGCAGGGTCTCACTCAGGCGGATGGCCTCGCGGTTGCGTCCGCAGATCACAGCCTTGCCCGCGAGCGTCGCCAGCCAGCGGTAGTACGGTCGCATGGCAATGTCGGCCTCGAGCACGGCGCGCTCGTCGGACTCATCGCGCATGACCTGCGCGCGAATTTCCTCGCAGGCAGCGCGCACGTCGTTAGCCTCGCGGAAGAGAAAGTCGTAGTAACTCTCAAACGAGGGGCTCTCTGCTGCCGACTTCATGCGTACGGCATCATAACAGCGTGCGTCGAGGGCAAGCGCCTCGTCGAGGAGCTGGTGTCCGCGCTCGATGAGCTGCTCTGCATGGTTGTCGTCGGCAAAGGGAAGCTCGTAGTCAATGAGCGTGGTGGCCTCTGCCACCAGGTGAAACGCTCGGTCTGCGTCCGTCTGGGGGAGCGAGTCACGATTCTGCGAGAAGCGCCTGCCAAATGAAGCAAACGCACGCGTCACCGAGGCTGGGTCCTGCCCGTCAAGCGAGCGGGCAAAGCGCAGCCCCAGACGCTGGTAGTCTTCGCGATGTGGATCGTACGCCACGGCATGCCTCCCCTTCTCGTAGCGTGCCCACCTATGGTAGCGCAAGCGCGCATGTCAGAGAGGTGGCGCGGGTGCGAACAGTGGTGGGTTACGTGCCTGTCGCGGGGCGAAATCTGTGGCCCACAAAGTACGCGACAGTAAAATAACGTTTGGATGCCGTAAATTTCAACTTATCGGTCAATAGAGGGTGTCAATACGCCACACGGGCGGTAAAGAGGCCCGCAAAAGCCCAGATAAAGGG
>JAUNJR010000043.1 GCA_030533135.1 Coriobacteriales bacterium | reverse complement strand
CAGGCGTGCGAGGGGCTCGTCCGAGTCGGTAAGCAAGGGGAAGAGCTTTTCGTCGACTGCCTTATAACGCTTGCTCATCTTGAAGGTATGACCATTCAGACCGATGAGGATGTAGAGGGTAATGCTGAAGATGGGCAGCGCCATAATGATGATGATCCAGGTCATCTTTACCGCAGAGGTCGTATCCTCGTTGTAGATGAAGAGCACCAACAAGGCGCCAATCAAGCGTGTTATGATGGCATACCACTCTGCATGCTCGATAAAGTAGACGTTCAGAATCAGGATGGCAATCACCTGAAGGACGATAGCAATACCAACGAAGATAAGTCGCTTGACGCCGTTTTGGACCTCGGCCTCTGCTTCCAGCGTGGTGTTGTCCATACGTATCTCCTTGTCGCAACGATGCGCCCATATTCATTGCTGAATTCCAATTGTACCAATCTTGGGTAATGTGCCGCTACATACGGAGTTACCTCATACGACGAGATAGTGCAAAAGACCGGGGTCCGCATCTTTGATGCGGACCCCGGACATCAGATCTTGAATCTTGCTTAGAGGCTACTCTTCGGTGGTCTCCTCAGCGGGGGCTTCAGCTTCGGCTTCGGCCGCGGGCTCCTCGGCGGGAGCCTCAGCGGGGGCAGCGACCTTCTCGGTGGCCTTCTTGCCCAACTTCTTGAGGGCGGCCCAGCGCTGATCGAGTTCGGCCTGGATCATCCAGTGCTGAATCTTGCCGGATGCGGTGCGCGGCAGCTCGCGACCCAGCTCGACGACGTCCGCCAGCTGCTGGCTGCGGTCCCAACCCTTCATGGCGTCCTTGACGCGGGAGAGCACGGCATCGCGGACGGAGTCCTTGAGGTCGTCGAGAACGAGAACCGGCATGCCCTCGCGCAGGACGACGGCGACCTCGCTGGTGCCGAGCTCCTCGGCAATCTCGCGCTCGTACTCGGGCAGGAAGATCTTGGTGCCGCCAGGCATGACCAGCACTTCCTTCTTGCGGCCCTGGATGTGCAGGCAACCGTTCTCGTCGAAGCTGCCCAGGTCACCGGTGTGCAGAACGCCGTCGACCAGCACCTCGTCGGTGTCGACGGGAAGCTTGTAGTAGCCCTGCATCATGCTGCCGGGCGACTGGATGAGGACCTCGCCGTCCTCGGCCAGCGTGATGGTGCAGCCGTCGCAAACAGTCATGGCAAACGGATCGTCGCCCATGCTGATGGCGACGCCGGAGCTGGTCTCGGTCAGGCCATAGCCAAACGAGACGCGAATGCCACGTGCCTTGGCCTCGGCCAGACGCTCGGGCGAGCAGTCGCCCGCGCCAACCAGGATGGTGTTGAGCTCGGGGTTGATGAGGTCGCGACGGAGCAGGTGCTCAAGCAGGATGGGGACCACGGAGGTGACGGTCGGACGGAAGTAGGTCCAGTCGTCAAAGACGTGACGGCCGCCACGGCCAAGGGCCACGGTTGCACCGGAGAGGAGCGGCCACAGGAGGCCACAGACAAAGCCAAACACATGGCCGAGTGGCAGGACGCACAGCAGAACGTCGCCAGACTCGACGGGCAGGGTGCTGCTGCCGTAGAAGGCGGCAGACATGAGGCTGGAGTCGGTCAGGGTGACGGCCTTCTGACGCGAAGTAGTGCCACTGGTGAAGAAGAGGATACGGCCAGCGCCATCAACCTTGGTCCCAACGAGGGCACCGCTCAGGCCCTGGAGGCGCTTCTCGTTGGGGCACCACAGGCAGTCAGCGTCAACGTAGGGGAGCAGCTGTCCGAGCATCATGTCGTTGATAGCCGCGTCAAGCATGGCAATCTGCAGGCCAGCAATGTTGGCGGCAAAAATCTCGCGCACACAGGCGTAGCTACCGTCGCAGAGGATGCCCATGCAAGTCTTGCCCGAGGCCTTCAGCTCTTCGACACGCACGGCGACATCATCAGCAAAGTCACGCCACGTCACGCGGCGAAGCTTGCCTTCGCTCTCGTGCAAGAACATGATGGCATGCGGACGATCGGCAGCCATGCCCTCGACGAAGTCCTTGAAGCCGTGGTAGTGCACCAGTTCACTTTTGGCCATGATGTTTGTCCACCTTTCTTTTGGTTTTCAAAACTAGAAGCTCTTGTTTTAAGTGTCGCACTATGTAGCCTTGAGAAACAAGCTTTGAACGAAAGACAACACAAGCAAATCGGACAATTGACGCAGTATGTACAAACCTCCTGTCACACCTTTGTCACATCCAATCGCCAAGAAGTCTATCGACCAGCCATACGTAACTATGGTCTCACCTGCTAAACTTGCCGTAGTTCCTTGTGACAAGCCTGTAACACCTACCCGAAGGGACTTCCATGAGCAGTGTGGCAACTATCACAGCCGTTCTGACGCTTCTAGCTGGCATTGGTGTCTTTCTTACTGCTTGTAGCATGCTGAGTTCCAACTTGGAGACCTTGGGCTCCTCCAAGCTTCGCGAACTGTTCGCCTCGGCATCCAAGAGCAAGCTGCTCGGCGTGGGCATTGGAGCGTTGGGTACCGCGGCTATCCAGAGTTCCGGCGCGGTGACGGTCATCGTCATCGGCTTTGTCAACGCGGGCATCATGAGTCTTGCTCAAGCCGCAACCGTCATCTACGGTGCCAACATCGGTACCACCATTACCGGCCAGATTGTGGCGTGGGGCATCTCGGGCGGCGATTCGGTGTCCACTACGGTCATCTTCGCTGCCCTGACGGGTGTCGGTGCGTTCATCGTTTCGTTTGCCAAGAACGATCGCCTGAAGACCATCGGCGGCATCCTCTGTGGCTTCGGTATGCTCTTCGTCGGTCTTTCCATGATGAGCGGCGCCATGGAGAGCTTTGCCGAGCTTGATTCGGTGCGCAACTTTCTGGCGAGCATCAAGAATGTATTCGTCCTCATGATTATCGGTGCGGTCTTCACAGCCATCATTCAAAGCTCGTCAGTGATGACCTCGGTCTGCATCACCATGGTGGTGGCGGGCCTCATCTCACTGGATCAGGGCATCTATCTCACCATGGGCTCCAACATCGGTAGCTGCGTGGTGTCGGTCATCGCAGGCCTGACGGGCACCGCTAACGCCAAGCGCGCATCCTACGTGCACCTGCTCTTCAACTGCGCAGGCGTGACTCTCTTCATGCTCATCGGGCAGGCACTCAAGATGTTCACGGGCGGCGCAGTCAGCTTCGGCTCCATCTTCGAGGGAGCCTTCCCTGGAATGCCGCAGATTCAGCTCGCGATGTTCCACACCGTGTTTAACGTGGTGGCCGTCGTCCTCATGCTCCCGCTGACAAATGCTTTGGTCGCATTCGTCACGCGCCTTGTGCCTGATGATCCGGCCGAGCCCGCGGGCACGCTGACCACGTTCTACATCGACGAGAACTTCCTGGTCACACCGCCCATCGCGGTCCAGCAGGTCAAGAACGAGATTATGGGCATGGCGGGCTTTGCCATGCGCAACTTCGAGGATGCCATCCAGATGGTCCAGACGCTGGACTTCTCTGGTCGCAAAGAGTTTGATGACACCGAGAACGAGCTTAATTACCTGAACCGCGAGCTGGCACGCTTCATGTCAAAGCTCTTTGGCGAGCAGCTGAGTGAAGGCGACCGCGAGTACCTGTCGCATGCGCTGAAGTCCATCTCTGACCTCGAGCGTGTCGGTGATTACTCCAAGCACATCGTGGAATATGCTGAGACTTTGGTTGAAGGGGATCAGCGCTTCACTCCCATGGCGCAGGAAGAGATTACGAAGATTGCCGATGCAATTGGCGTTCTGTTTGGCCAGGTCATGCGTGCCTACGAGCGTGACGATGACACCGAGGTCATGGCTGCTGGCGTGACCAACCTTGCCATTTCCGAGATGGCCAGCGAAATGCAAACCAATCATGCACGTCGCATCAGTGATGGCATCTGCAGCCCGGACGCCGGAGCAATCTATCTTGCCCTCGTCTCTGACGTGGAGCGCATTGGCGACCACTTCTACAATCTGGCTAAGACGGTCCTGTAGTCATGTCTGATCTGGTGCGGTTTTCGGTCTCGATGCCAGAGGCGTTGCTCGAGCAGCTTGATGGGTTTGCGCAGCGCCGTGGCACTAACACAAACCGCTCCGAGGTGCTCCGTGACCTCGTGCGTGAGAAGCTCGTTGACGAGGGGCACGTGGTACCCGACGAGGAGGTCGTAGGCTCCATCACCATGGTCTACGACCACCATACGCCGGGCCTCGCAGCTCGTCTGGATAAGATTCAGCACCGACACCACACCGAGATCGTGAGCACGATGCATGTGCATCTTGACGATGAGAACTGTCTTGAGATCTTGGCAGTGCGAGGACAGGGACGCGTGGTTGCCAACATGGCGGACTGCATGTTGGGCCTCAAGGGTGTGCGCCACGGGCGCCTGACCTGCGTGGCAACTGCCTCAACTATGGCAGGCCAACACGTCCACCATCATCACTAACGCAAGGCGGCAGTGGACTAGATCCGCTGCCGCCTTCAGTTGTTGATGTGGATGTGCGGACGGTCCTCATAACCGTGGAACTCGCCGACATAGACAAAGTAATCCGCGACCTCGTCGGCCAACGACTGGTCATGGGTTGCGATGATCAGCGTCTTTCCAGCAGCCTTGAGCTGTTGCAGAAAACCAAGTAGCCATGTGCGCATCTTGGCATCGAGACCAGCCAACGGTTCGTCAAGGCAGAGCACATCAGGATTCATACTGAGCACGCAGGCAATGGCCACGCGCTTCTTCTCGCCTCCTGACAGGTTATAAGGTGCCCGCTTGCGCAGCGCGGTGATATCCAGAAGGTCGCAGGTATCAGCGACACGCCGTTCAACCTCTTGCTCGGGAAGCCCCATCTGACGTGGGCCAAAGGCAATCTCGTCCTCGACGCTTGCGCAGAAAAGCTGGGAATCGCTGTCTTGGAAGATGAATCCCACGCGCTGATGCAGGCGCTTGCTAAATGTCGGGTTGCGCATAGATTGCTCATCGACCACCTGGCTGTCAAACCGATAAGTGCCGTGCTGCGGGTACACCAAGCCGACAAGTACTTTGAGTAGTGTTGATTTGCCCGATCCATTGTCGCCCATCAACACGACGGCATCTCCGGTGCCAATGTCCAAATCAACGTGGCGCAAGACAGGAACCGCTTCGTAGGCAAAGCAGAAGTCGCGCAGCTGTATGAGGGGCGGGTTCTCTTCTCGTGGTTGGCGATGAAGTCCTTGCGGGTTGTGAACGTGGGACATGTCAGGCCAATCCTTGTAGGTAGATAAAGAGGGCAACAAGAAGCGCAAGTGCGATAACCCACGCTAGATCAATAGTACGCAACGACGGAGACTTGGACACTTGATAATCTCCCTCAAACCCACGACAGCGCATGGCGTCGTGGGTGGTTTGCGCTGCGATTGCGGCCTTGATAAGCAGGACGCCACCAACCCCGCCCAAAGACCCCGTTTTGTCGCGGTTGCGTCCTATGCTGCGCAGCGTCAGTGCGTCGAGAATCTCAAGAGCAACCTCACCAAGGCGGACAATACTTCGTAGTGCAAGATCAATGGTCAAGATGACGATGTTTGGCACACGGAAGGCCCTGAGGGCACTCGTCAGCTGTGCGGACGGAGTGGTTAAGGCAACCTCCATGGCGATACCTGTCGAAGTGCAGGCTTTGCCTCCCATGGTGAGAGCTGCCTGTGGTTGGCCGAGTAGAGCTGCTGGCAGCATGATGACAAAGGCAAGCATGGTCGCCGCTCCGGCGGTACTGACTACGCGTGCGAGAGCCTCGCGAGGTAACAGGCAGGCACGAACCAACACCCCTGCCAGCATAATCAAGACAAAGAAAAAGTTCTGAGAAAGCGAAACAAGCAGGATGCCCCCAAGACCAAAGATAATCTTGACTGGGGCGGACGGAGAAAAGAGCGTCTCCGCCCCGTCATCAATGCGTAGTCGTGAAAGCACTGACGAAAGGGAGAGCACGCTCTTGGTGATGTAGCTATCCCGGTCTGCCTGAGGCTGATACTCCTCAGCGTTTGTGAGCCAGGAGGGGACTTCCTGATTAGCCAAAATCGACTGTCTTCTTGGACGTGTTTGCGAGCAGACGGAAGATGAGGATGAGCAATGCGGCACCAATGATGGCGGAGAGGATGTAGCCAATCCACTCAGGAAGGGCGCCGATGGAGTAGTCAGGCATGAACGAAGACCATTCCCACCCATTTGCCATTCCAGCAGGTTCATAGCCGACCAACTCAGCAAGATCCTCAAGACCCCATTCACCCCAGGCATCACCGGTTGCGAGCAGTCCAAGGGGTGTGGCAGCAATCAAGGCACAAACCAGCCCGATGACGGGAGCGGTTTTGTTATCACCCGAGGACAGCTCCTCAATGCCAAACGAAGGCATCGTGTTACGCAGGAAGGCAAGGATGCCTACGGTAAAGCCAGCCTCAGCAAGACCAGCAACCGTCAGGTGCCCAAGCATCATGGCAGGGATGGCTACGCTCAAAGGATAGGGACAGTAAAGTGCGTTGCCCGCAGCGTCGGTAAACAGAAGCGGTTGGATACCAAACTCGAGGGCGGCGCACAGCGCGGCTGCATTAAGACCAACATATGAGCCGATTCCGGCGGCGATGAGCTGGCCGTTGTCGCCCTTTAGCCGCTCCTTCAGCCAGCTGTATACCGCATAGCCGACAAAGGGAAGAACAAAGGCCATGTTGAGGCAGTTTGCACCAAACGCAAGAATGCCGCCGTCCCCAAAGAAGACGGCTTGGATAGCCAAGGCGATGCTGACTGCCAACACTGCCGCCCAAGGTCCGAAGAGGATGGCGATGAGCGTTCCGCAGACGGCATGACCCGTGGTTCCACCAGGTAAGGGGATGTTGAACATCATGGATAGGAAGCAAAATGCTGCGGCAACGCCCAAGAGGGGCATCTTCTCCTGTGGGACGCTTTGACGCACCTTGCGTACGGCGGTTGCCCAGACGGGAATCATGGCAACCGTTGTGACAGCGCACGTTGATGGGCTGAGGTAATTCTCTGGGATGTGCATATTGGCTCCTTGTCCTCGATTTGCGCCTATCGTAACACGATTCCAAAAGACGTAACACTTATGTTTGGCTACTTTTAACGCTGAACGTTTGCCGACCAGTTGCCGACGACTCTTGGGCAGCAAACAGATGACGTATGATTGCTGGTGATGCTATGCACAAGGAGGTTTACATGAGTACTGGAGTGCAGACGTTGCTGGATGTTGCCTTTGAGCCGGGCATTGAGGTCTTTGGCTATCGTGTTCCGCTGTTCGTGATTGCCGCCGTGGCAATTTTGGTAGCCATTCTGGTGGTCGTGCTCATTGTTCGGATGTCTCGCAAAGGAAAGAACACCGGTGCTTCCGAAAGTGGAACTCCAGCACCGAAGCACATGAAGCGATGAGACGCACACGTGACTATCCCTAACGTCTATCGTTGCTTGGTTACGTAAGCACATTATGTATGCCGTGCAGGTAATACTGCCGTACCTTGTGCGCGCCTTGGTCCTCACCATTGCCTTTGAGGTGCCACTCAGCCTTTTCTTCCTGAACAGGCGAACGTGGCGTGAACTGCTTGTGGTGGCCCTTGCGCAGGTCGTCACCAACCCAACAGTCGAACTCGTTTGCATCGCCTTCCGATGGAGTATGGCTGCACCACTTCTCAGTACGTCATGGTTTGCACTGGCAATAGCAGAGGTCGCAGCATTCGTGGTTGAGGCGCTGCTGTACCGCGTCTCGTGTATCACTGATTATCCGTGGCGCATGTCGGCCGCGCTCAACGCGGCATCGTTCGGCATCGGTCTTTTGCTGGGTATCATCAGGGCTGCCTTATTTGCTATTTAGCGGGCGTTATGCTGCGGTTTTTCTTGCACGGCATTCCCCATGAGTGTATCGTTCTTTGTTTGTGATTACTTATTTGAAGGAGGTGCCCCATGGATACGGACAGTAACAACTCTCGTATGGATAACTGGCCATGGGGAGCTGCTTCGATTTGCTAAGCGTTACCACGGAACGTGTAGTTCTGCCCCTCATGGCGCGTGACGTCAGGGCATGCTGGTGGTTTGTCGCAGCATGCGGAAGGAGGCCAAGATGCCCAAGAAGACTCAGAGCAAGGCACAAAACAAGGCTTTGCGCTCTAATCCCACGGGGGTTATGGAGCAGACGTGGCTTGCCTATATTGCTGTTCTTGACGTGGATGCCGTATACAGTGAGCTCAAGACCCGTCGCACTGGTCTCACCGAAGAGGAAGTGGAGGCCTCGCGCGAAGCACACGGTGCAAATCGCATGGCCGAGACAAAGCGCACTCCGGCGTTGCTGCGCTTCCTCCAAACGTTCAGCGACCCCTTCGTGCTCATCCTTCTGGCGCTCGGTGCGGTCTCGTTTGCGACAGACGTCGTGTTTGCTGCACCAGGGGAAAAGGACCCTGCGACACCGTTGCTCATTGCAGCCATGGCTCTTGTCTCGGTCGTCCTGCGCTTTGTTCAGGAGACCCGTGGCGCTGACGCCGCGGCAGCACTGGCGGAGTCTATCGAGACAACGTGCTGTGTGGAGCGCGCAGGCGTCGGCCGCATAGAGATACCGCTTGACGAAGTGGTGGTCGGCGACATCGTGCACCTTGCTGCAGGTGACATTGTCCCTGCTGACCTGCGCATTGTTGCGGCTCGTGACCTCTTTGTCGGTCAATCTGCCCTGACGGGCGAGTCAGAGGCCGTTGAGAAGCGGCCTGCTCCGACGGATGGCCTGGTACAACCGCTTGAGTCCGATAACCTTGCGTTTCTGGGGACGACCGTTATCTCGGGTACTGGTATTGGCGTTGCCGTGCGTGTGGGTGAAGAGACCGAGCTGGGTAGCATTGCGGCGCAGCTCGAGTCCTCCGGAAAAGAAACGGCGTATGACCGCGGCATTCGTGACGTCTCGATGCTGCTCGTGCGCCTGATGGTGATCGTGGTGCCCATCGTGTTCCTCATCAACGTGGTCACCAAGGGCAATTGGCTGGATGCGTTGCTCTTCTCGCTTTCCGTCGCAGTTGGCCTCACACCCGAGATGCTGCCCATGATTGTCACGACGTGCCTGGCAAAGGGTGCTGTCGACCTCTCCAAGGGCCGCGTTATCGTCAAGCGGCTTGATGCCATTCAAAACCTCGGCTCAATCGACGTGCTGTGCTGCGACAAGACGGGAACGCTGACTGAGGACCGTGTGGTGTTGGAGCGCCATTTGGATGTCAACGGTCATGAGGACGCTCGCGTGTTGCGCCACGCCTTCCTGAACAGCCACTTCGAGACCGGCATGCTCAACTTGATTGATACGGCCATCATTCGGTGTGCGCACGAGGAGACAGGTCTGGACGATAATGCCCTCGTTGCAGATAACTACCTGGTTGACGAGCTGCCCTTTGACTACGAGCGCCGGCGCGTGAGCGTCGTTGTCGGAGACGCGCAGGGCCATACCCGCATGATTACCAAGGGTGCGCTGGAAGAGATTCTCTCCATTTGTGCGAACGTTGAGCTCGATGGCAAGATCTTCGAGCTTGACGACGAGCTGGAGAAGATGGTTCTTGATCGTGGGCATGACCTCGCTGACGACGGTATGCGCGTGCTGGGCGTTGCACGCAAGGATGACCCTGCAGGCGTTGGATCGCTGACAGCCGATGACGAGAAAGACATGACGCTCATTGGCTACCTAGCGTTCCTTGATCCTCCAAAGGTTGACGCGGGCGAGGCTATTGCGGCGTTGGCAGCCCATGGCGTGGTTACCAAGGTTCTGACAGGTGATTCTGGACGCGTAGCTGCGCACGTATGCGAGGAGTTGGGTCTCGACGTAAGCGGCGCTTTGGATGGTGCGCAGGTTGAGCAGCTCTCTTCGAAGGCGCTGCGTGAAGCTGTGGAGCACACAACGGTCTTTGCCAAGCTCTCACCCGAACAGAAGGCTCGCGTCGTGAATGCGCTGCAGGTCAACGGGCATGTGGTTGGCTTCATGGGCGACGGCGTAAACGACGCTGCGGCTATGCGCGTTGCTGACTGCGGCGTGTCTGTTGACACAGGCGCTGATGTCGCCAAGGAAGCAGCCGACATCATCCTGCTCGAAAAGGATCTGATGGTCCTGGAGCGTGGAGTCGAGACTGGCAGACGCACGTTTGCCAACATGAACAAGTACGTAAAGATGACCGCAAGCTCGAACTTTGGCAACGTATTCAGCGTGCTGGTGGCAAGCGCGTTCCTGCCCTTCCTGCCGATGACTGCCGTGCAGCTGCTGTTCCTCAACTTTGTGTACGACCTTACCTGCATTGCCATGCCGTGGGATAACGTGGATGCCGATGCCCTGCGTGAGCCGCGCAACTGGGATCCTGGCTCCATCTCATCCTTCATGCGGTGGATGGGCCCCATCAGCTCCGTCTTTGACATTGTGACGTTTGCGTTGCTCTTCTTGGTAATCTGCCCGATGGCCTGCGGTGGCCCGTGGGCAAGCCTTGATTCTGCGACACAGCTGCAGTTTGCGGGCATGTTCCAGGCGGGATGGCTGCTCGAGAGTATGCTGACACAGGTTCTGGCCGTGCATCTGCTGCGTACCGAGCACACCCCGTTCATCGAGAGCTGTGCCTCGTGGCAGATTTGCGCGCTTGGCGCTGCTGGTATCGCGGTTGCAGCATTCATGTGCCTGACCGCGGCTGGTCATGTCATTGACCTTTCGGTCCTCCCGCTTGTGGCGGTTGGTGCGGTTCTCCTGATTGCGGCCAGTTATGCCCTTAGTGTCATGATCGTGCGAAAGGTATACATCAAGCGATACGGATCGCTGCTCTAAAGAGGCTGCGTCCATTCGTGTGAAGCACGAGGCAATGATGACCCGCTAGCGGGCGTCATTGCCTCGTTTCTTATCTCCATAGCGGTATGGAACTGAAGCTTTCCAAGGATGTGAAGACCCTCAAATGAGCCCTTGCCACTCGGTCCTCAGAATGCTGTAGACGCAGGTGTCAACGATGCCTTGGTTGTTGCGATGCGCTTGGCGAAGCGTGCCCTCGTATGTGAGTCCACATGCCTTCATGACGGCGCCAGAGCGTGGGTTATCAGCGTCATGCTTGGCGCACACGCGGTTGGCGCCGACTTCGTCAAAGAAGTAGTTCGTGACAGCTGCTAAGGCCTCCGTCATAATGCCCCGGTGCCACCAGGGCTGGCCAAGGCAGTAACCTATCTCGATGGCGTCGACATCGTCATCGACGTTCACGACTGAAATTGATCCTATGGGCTCGCAGAGCTCGCGCAGCTCGATGGCCCATTGGTAGCTCCTGGGATCTTGGTAGCTTGTTACCCAATCGTCAATGACGCTGCGCGTTACGTTGACATTGAGATGCGTTGGCCACGTGAGAAAGCGGGTCACCTGGTCGCTGGAGCACCAGTTGCGATACGCTGCGTCAGCATCTTCGGGCTGAAAGCGTCGAAGGATAAGGCGGCTGGTGAGGATGGTCTTTGTGCCTTGATGGTTCATGTGCTCAATACTCCCGTTTACGTGCGCAGAATCTTCTCCATGGGTCTACCCTTTGCGAGCTCGTCCACAAGCTTGTCGAGCTGTCGCATTCGTTTAGTGAGCGGGTCTTCTATGGTCTCAACACGGACACCGCAGATAGTGCCCTTTATGAGGTCGGCGTTCGGGTTGACGAACGGAGCATCAGAGAGGAATGACCCGTAGGTGACTTCAGAATCGGCGAGCTTGGCAAGGTCTTCCGGAGCGTATCCCAGAAGCCAGCCCGTCACCTCATCTACCTCTGAGCGTGCGCGCCCCTTTCGCTCGGCCTTTGCGACCAAGGCTTGATAGAGTTTGGCAAAACTCATGTCAAAAACGTTCATACACGGCATAGCCACTCCTCTCAGGCAACAACAGGATACAACCTGCAGCTTTGATTGGACAAGCTCGACATGAAGCGCTATAGGTTTCCGACCATGAAGTTCTTGATGATTGCGAAGCTCTCGCGCAGCAGGTTATTCGGTAGATTCCAGAGGGTTGAATACGCGGCTATGCCGCTGATGTGTTGAGCACCGATCCTGCGTGCAAGGCGCATGGCTCTGAATACGTGGAAGTTGTTGGTGACGATGCCGACGCGAGGACTCATGCTGCCAATGAGCTTGAAAGAATATGACATATTTTGAACGGTATTGGTTGACGACGATTCTTGCATGATGCGACTGGGAGATATGCCCTGTGACACCAAGTATGCTGCCATGCCCTGTGCTTCAGGGAAGGGCTCATCACGTCCTTGACCTCCTGAAACGATGCACAGGGTCCTTGGGTTGTCGTGCAGGTATGTCGAGGCGGCGTCAAGTCGATAACGCAGTACCGGGCTTGGTCTTCCTCCGCTATAGATCTGAGCGCCCAGCACGATGAGATAGTCCAAATCAGGCTCGCCCGATGCTCCAAACTGGCTGAAGATGAGCGCGTTGACAAAGACCAGCACACAAAACAGCGTTACCAAAACGATAGCGATGACGAGCTTGAGTGCCGCTGGCAGTGTCTCCCATATGCCAGCATGTACTGCCCCTGCAGCCACAAGAAGGCAGGTCCCCAGCGCGCACCACACCGTATAGAAGAACGTCCCAGACCTGCGTCGCTTGAGCATGATGCCATAGGCAATGAACAGGCAACCGGTCAGGACTAAGGCAACCGACATGCAACCTCCCTAATGGAATACAAGATGCACGATAACAGATAGGTCTTTCGTGACGAATGTCATGGACTCACCTACACTGGTGACAGAGATCGGTGCATGACGTTGCTGCGTGAGGGAGGCCACAATGTCACGTATCAAGAATGTGGTGCTGGACATGGGCGGTGTGCTCATGGACTGGAATCCGGTCAAGATTAGTCACGCATTGTGCCCAGATCCAGAAGATGCCGCACTCGTTGCTCATGCGGTCTTTGACTCTCGCGAGTGGGGCTGGGTGGACGCGGGTGCCATCAGCGAGGAAACGGTGGCGTGGACCGCAAAGCTCAAACTGCCCGATCGTCTGCACGACTTAGCAGATACCTTTGCGTTGCGCTGGCATGAGGTCTTCGAGCCTCTGCCCGCTATGGGTGAGCTGGTGCGCGAGCTCAAGTCGGCAGGTTATGGCGTGTATCTCCTCTCCAATGCAGGGCCGTCGTTTGAGGTGTATCAGCATCGCATTCCGGCTATCGAGTATTTTGACGGAGTGCTCGTTTCGTGCTTTGAGCATGTGGTTAAACCTGATTCGCCTATCTACCTGCTGCTTTGTGAGCGCTATGGTCTTGAGCCGGCCAGTTGCCTCTTTGTGGATGACCTGCTGCGTAATGTGGTTGGTGCTCAGCGTGCGGGTATGCAGGGCTACCACTATGACGGAGATGTTGACGCGCTGCGGCAGCATATTATGTCTGATGCCAGGCATGATTCGGAGGACGCGCGATGAAGCACATCTTAGTCATCGCTACCGGAGGAACCATTGCCTCCATGCCGCAGGATGACGGCTCGCTGGCGCCAGTCTTGACCGGAGGAGATCTGGTCAAGCGAGTGCCGGAGGTCGAAGAGCTCTGCCACATCGATGTGGTGCAGCCCATGAATATCGACTCTACCAATATGACACCAGCTGGTTGGCTTACCATTGCCGCAGAGATTGAGCAAGCTTACGACACCTATGACGGATTTGTCATACTGCACGGCACCGATACCATGGCCTATACCGCCGCGGCGCTTTCGTACCTTGTTCAGGACAGCCCCAAGCCCATCGTGCTGACAGGCTCTCAGCAGCCCATGTCAGCACCGTTCACCGACGCCAAGCTCAACGTGTACCAGAGCCTGGTGTGGGCATGTGACGACCGCGCTCACGACGTTCATGTGGTCTTTGATGGCAAGGTCATCGTAGGTACCCGTGCGCATAAGCAACGAACGATGAGTTACAACGCCTTTACCAGCGTCAATTGGCCCCTCGCGGCACTCGTGCGGGGCAATCGCGTGGTGGGGGAGCGTGGGGTTTCCTTTGGCGAGCTTCCTCGCACTTTTGAAGGGCCGCGCTTTTATCATAAGTTGGACCAACGTGTCGTGGTACTGAAGCTGACACCAGGCATGAAACCCGCCGTGTTCGAAGCACTTGCCGCCGCCAGCAAAGCTGCCATCTTGGAGACCTTTGGTATCGGAGGCATTCCCGAAGGCTTTGAGCGCACACTCTTTCGGTGGGTTGATGCGGGGCGGACGCTCGTACTCACGACGCAGGTGCCCGAAGAGGGCCTTGACCTGGGCGTCTATGAGGTCGGAAAGGCATATGCAGACCGACCGGGCATCCTTCTGGCTGACGATATGACCCTTGAGGCGCTGGTTGCCAAGACAATGTGGGCGCTTGCCTCGGCGCACGACCATCAGGAGCTCGAGGAACTGTTCTATCGGCCCGTCAACCATGACCGTGTGCGGTAGCTAGCAACCACACGATGAGGAGGCCTGCCTGACTAAGCTGCTGTACCCAGGGCATGGGTCCTTGCGCTTGAACACCAAGGCCCCCAATGTGCTGCGTATTGTTTCAGGAGTTCCGACCGAGCTATAAACGACGGAGGCGATTATGCCCAAACCAAATAACCTGCAAGTCAATGAGCTGTACTACACTAAGTACGTCAAGCTCTACGACTTGGTCTATGACGAAGGCGCCCACTATTTCGAGGCTTCGCGACGCGACAAGGCTGAGGTGCTTGCGGACAAGGATGATGACGTGCTGACGTCTGCGCTGCCTGATGCCGTGAGCGCGTGCCTCGTGTTGGTGACACCTAATGACGAGCCTCGCCAACTGCTCTTTTATGAGTATCGTTATCCTACGGGTCAGTATCTGCTGTCCATTCCGTCGGGGTTAATCGATGCACGCGATGCGGGGGACGAAGATCCCTGCGCCGCTGCCATGGTGCGCGAGATAGCCGAAGAGACGGGGATTACGCTGCGCGATGGCGACACGGTGACCACCATCAACCCCTTCCTTTTCAACACGCCAGGACTTACCGATGAGAGCACAGCGCTTCTCTGCGTGGTCGCTCATCTTGATGATCTCTCATCTCTCTCTCATGCTGGTGCCGAGGGGTCTGAGCGCTTTGGTGACTTTGAGCTGCTGACGCGTGATGAGGTCCGGCACATTCTTGCCACGGGCCGTGACCCACGTGGTCACTTCTATCCTATGGTGGCATGGGCTGCGATGACCTACTTTGCAAGTGGAATCTGGCGCGAAGGCTTCTAGGTTGGACAAAGGGGACAGTCCCTTTTGTCC
>JAUNJR010000042.1 GCA_030533135.1 Coriobacteriales bacterium | reverse complement strand
CAAGCTTGGCCAGCGAGATGGTCGAGAGGTAACGATCCACGTCGGTGTAGATGCAAGAGTAATCGTCCTTGGCCTCGATATAGCGAATCTGGTCCACAGGTACGAGGACCTTACGACCACCCTTCTCGACCGGAATGCGCTCGACGGAGGAATGGCTCGTGGCCGTGGGCTTGACGCGTGACTCAACCTTGTCGAGCGCACGGGCCAGGCGGTCCGTCTCGACCGGCTTCATGAGGTAGTCAACGGCATCAACCTCAAAGGCCTCAAGCGCATACTCGCTATAGGCCGTCACAAACACGACCGCTGGCGGGTTCTTGAGCTTGTGCAGCGCCTCTGCCAGCTGCATGCCAGACGTTTTGGGCATGGAGATGTCTAGGAAGAGCACGTCGCAGCGCTCGTCATCATGTTCCTTGATGTGGACCAGATGCTGAACGGCGTCACGTGCGCTGGAAACCTCCTCGATAGACTCTACGCGACCGGTCTCTTCAAGAAGAAATCGCAGCTCAGAGCGTGCAGGAGCCTCATCATCGACAATCAGGGCATGCAGCATTTGTCGGTTCTCATTTCTTTACGCGCCGCACAAGAGGGCTGACCGAATACAGACAGTGCTGCCATAATAGCGCACGTATAACTCTTGTGCATCTCTGGTTTTTAACTCGGCAAAAAACGCGCTGAGCTGGGATGAGTTTACGGAACCTCTCGAAAGCGCGTCAGACGAGGTTTTCGTCGTCGAAGTCGTCATCCAAGTCGTCGTCAGCGTACGGAGCAACGTCTGCCAGGCGCAACGTCACACATGTCCCCTCGCCCGGACGGGATATGACCTCGACGCCGGAACCCTTTCCGTAGAAGAGCTCGATGCGCTCGGCCACGTTGCGCAAGGCGATGCCTGTTCCCTGGCTGGCGCTTCTCGTCTGTTGCGATGGCTCCTCAAGCAAGCGCCGCGCAACTTGCTCGTCCATGCCAAGACCGTCGTCCGCGACCGCTACCAGCACATCATTGCCGTCCGTGGCAACTTGCACATCAATGTGCAGCGGACCTTCCTCGCTCATGGCGTGGCGCACCGCGTTTTCCACGATGGGCTGCACGATAAACCCTGGCACCAGGATGTCACCGCACCCCTCCTCGATACGCACGCTCTCCACGATGCGGTCCTCGCCAAAACGCGCCTTCTCAATGCGCAGATAGCGCTGCGTCTGGTCGATCTCGGCTGAGAGGGGCACCATTTCCTGCGAGTTTTCCAGCGTGCGACGATAGAACACCGAGAACTCGCGCAGCAGGTCGCGTGCCTTGGTAGGGTCGGTTCGCGTGAACGAGGCGATCGTATTCAGCGTGTTGAACAGGAAGTGCGGGTTGATCTGCGCTTGCAAGGCCTTAATCTCTGCCCGCGCCGTCATCTCGGCCTGGCGGTCAAGCTCTGAGACGGTCAGCTGTGTCGAGAGCAGGTCGGCAAGACCACGTGCGATGGCCATTTGCGTCCGGTCAACCTCGGCGCCTCGGCGGTAGTACAGCTTGAGCACACCAACCGCCTGATCAAGCACCACCAGCGGCACGAAGATGGCTGCCGGGTATGCCTGGACCCTACTGCTCGCCTCGTTGTCCTGGTCGATGTCCACAACCTCGATCCATTCAAGGCGGTCGAGGCCCGAGAAGGTCTGGATACGCTTGCTTTCCAGGACCTCTCTTGTCGGGACGCTGTTGTAGGTGCCCGTTCCGTACAGCGAGACCTTCTCGCCCACATAAGCCAAGGTATGCGTGGTGTCGGTCATGGCGATGGCCGCTGCCTGGGTCTCCGGAAGAAGTAGCTGGCAGACAGCGCGGCAGCTGATGGGGGTAAGTCCGGCACGCATATGCACCAACGTGACGGATGCGAGACGCAATATGCGCTCAGTCTCTTGGGAACGCATGTTGTCAGGCACCAACAGAAGGCTTCCGCCAATGACGATTACGACGGCCAGGCCACCGCCAGAAATCATGGCCGCCGTCAGGTTACGAGCACCGATACCCCACGTCAGGATGGCGATGAGAACGATGGTCAGGACGCCGAGGCACACGTACAGCACGGGTCCAAGGTTTTCATCGAACCATCGTCTCATGAATCCTCCTCGGTGACCGTGCGCCGCCACGACAGGCGCGCCGTGCCCATTTTGACAAGACGCCGTGCTAGCAGATGGTTGTCCCACAGGCCTTCCATGATACGGGACCAATAGGTCTCCAAGGCCAAATAGCGATTTGCGACACCATCGGCCCAAGCGTGTGCCTGAGCACGACCACGGAGGAAGATCTTGAGGTATTCGCCTCGCTCTGGTCCTGCTATTGCACGCATCAGTGCCGTAAGGGCCATGCGACGATTGATGTCAGGCGAGATCCACGGGCCAGGATACGGCATGAGCGACTCGGGTGTCACGTGCCTCAGGCCGATGGTCGCATTGCAGACCTCGAGCTTCTTGCGTTCGTACGTCCAGCGATATACGTCCTGCAGAAAACGCGCGGCACGACTGGGAATCTCTGGTGGCAGGTGCTGCACGAACCACTGGTTGTCAAACCACACGTCGATACCATGCATACGCAGGTTGAAGAGGTAGTCGAGGTCCTCTCCGCGCGTGATGGACGAGTCAAACGGCACACGGGTGAACGCCTGGGCACCGATGGCAAAGCATCCGCCGCAGATATGATTGGCCCGCTGAATGCGCGTGCCCATGATCATGCGATTCATGAGATCGTTGAACTCTTCGCGCTTTGACCAGAAATGGTCACACCAGCGCTGGCCACTCACGTCGGCGAAAGGCGACCCCTTGCGATCAAGGTAGTAACCCGACTTAACCTGGATGGGAATGCCTTGACGATTCTTCTTTCCCAAGCCGTAGACGGCGTTCAAGAGATAGTCCTTGTCGAGGGCCACCTCATCATCATCTAAAAAGACCACGACGTCGTGACCGAGCACCGCGGCGACAGCCAGGCCCATGTTGCGAATGGCACCATAACCGCGCAGTGAGATGAGTTCGGCGGACAGGCTCGGTGCAATGTCGTTGACCACGCGCTGTACCAGCTGGCCTTCCGCCTGGCCGATGATGAGTGGGTTGAGAGCCGTATGCATGCGGCAGATGCCCTCGACACGCGCCCGGGCAGACGCCTCGCAATCCGGCGGGGAAACCAAGAGCACAATGACCCTCAGGACACCACGCACCTGGTCAAGCGACGAGAGGCAGGTCTCGAGCTCGGGCAGCGGCTTATCAACAGGCGTCGCATGGTCATAGACGCCGAGCTCACCGATATCGGTGGGCCGGTCGTCTCGTGTCCAATACGAGGGTATGACGATGACAGGGTTCACAGTCCTAGGCGTTCCTGATGTGCGGTTGCGTGAGGGACAAAAGACATTCTAACCTGTTGAGCCCTGAGATGAAGGCGCAAGAGGCATATCCTGCAGATACGGGTGCTTGCTGTGGATGAATAGGAGACCTACGGATTGATGACCTTGCCCTTTGGGAGGGGCTTGGTCAACTCTTCATAACGCACGTCATACGCAAGCTGGGCATCCTTTTCGAACGCCAGCTTAATGGGCCTGCCGGTAATCTGCTCGCAGAACCACCGTGCAAACCTGGGGTTGGTTGGCAGGATAGGCCCAAGCACCCACGTGGCAATGAGCCCTCCTCGACGGAAACCTTCGAAGGTGCTTCCCTCGGCCAAGCCCCAACCACGATCGACCTTGATGAAGGACCTCGTGGCATTGTTGCCGCGCATCTGCGTGAACTGAATCTTGAATCCCAAGATGGTCATGGCCTCGCTGCCATCACCCGGGTCAAACTCCCCGACCAAGGAGCAGAGGTAGCGCTTGGGCATGTCTTGGCGCGTGGAGAAGTCCAGCACACCAAGCCCCTGCTCGCGCATGCCGCCCGGGCGCCCGAAGGTGGTGCCCAAGATCTCTGCGGCACTGTGCGTGAAGAGCATGGGAACGCCCTCGTCCGCAAGCTCTGCCAGCCGGCTTGCGTACGGACGCAAGGCGCGTGCGGCAAGCGCTTGGTGGCTCTCGGTCATGCTTGCCAGCACGACCGCGTCGACATGACGGGTGGCAAACGCGGGCTCTGACCCATACGCCGTTTCGATGAAGGTTGCCCCAGGTAGGCAACTCCGCAGGTAGAGCGCGTTTCCGTTGTCTCCCGCCTGGTTTCCGAATTCCGGGAAGAGCACCTCGACCACAGCGCCTGCGCCTTGATCTGCCGACACGTCAGTCGGCACGGTATCAATCGGAGCAAGGGGCGATGTGCTATGGGGCACGCGCTCCTCCCCACTCTCCAGACGCGCGCGGAGTGCCTCGCGACAGCGTGTCGCCTGATCGCCATTGAAAATGTCATACGCAATGTAGGCGCCATCGATGCCGCCCAAAGCAAGCTTCGCCGCGGCGGTCTCGGCGTCCGGCACAAGGCTGACACGTGAGGAATCGACACCGGCAAGCCTCAGACGCAGCATCAGGTCTTCTCCGCGCGCGCCAACTACGATTATCTGCTTGACCTGCTCGTCATTGAGCTGCTCAAAGTCCGTCTGGTAGTACCATCCCGCATATTCTGAAGAATACGGGCTGCCCGCAAGATAGGCATCCGACATGATAAGCACGACTGCCTTTGGGCCAGGCTCAACGCATATGCTGCCAATGGCTGTCGACGTCGCCGTGCTGTTCTCGCCCTTTGCGGCAACGTTGACCAGCTTCACGCCCGCGGCCTCGTCGGCGCTGTAGCGCAGTTTGGTGATGTTGATGCCGTGGTCCAGCGATGCGGCGATGTCGGCTGCGGGCACGCCAAGTCGACGTGCAACCACCACGGCCGCAGTAAGGTTGTAGAGGTTGGTGAGGGAGTAGGTCTCGATGCGATAGTCCTGCTCAGGCGCGCCGGGCTCACGGTTCTCGCGCAAAGTAAAGGTGCGAGCCTCGCGATCGACGCGCGTAACCTCAAAATCGGGCTCGGGGTTAGTGAACCCACATTTGACGCAACGTGCCTTGCCCAGATGACGCAGATGGCAGTACTCATAATCAAGCGCAGCTCCGCACTGCGGGCAAGCGGTCAGGTCGCTCACGATACCGGTGGGCCGATCGGTATCCTCAGGCAGGCGCCCGATCGAGAAGTACGTGCGCTTGGTAGCCTGCGGTGCCAGCCGACACGAAATCAGGTCGTCCGCATTGAGGATCAGCTCGGTATCGGGCGAAACGTTGCGCGAGATGACATCAAAGATGTAGTCAGGGTTGGCGTTGCGCATAAAGGAGTCGCGATACAGGTTGCAGACCAGCAGGATGTCTGGCTTCACGTGCGGAAGGACCAGACGGCTGGACAGCTCGTCAAGCTCCATGCACGCAAACTGCGCTTTCTGCGTGCCCGAGAAACGCGCATTCTTGATGAGCGAGCTCTCGATGCCATTGGCCACGTTGCCGCCCGCTCGGTTGGTCACCGGTTCGAAGCCGTTGTCAGCCAACAGGTCATCCAACAGGTTCGACGTCGTGGTCTTGCCATTGGTGCCGGTGACGAACACGATGCGTTCCGGCTTGTCGATGTGCGCAAGAAAGTCGGGATCAATGGTCTCTGCAATCTTGCCGGGTATCTGTCCACCGTTGCGTCCAAGAGCCGTCAAAGCCCTGGCCGCAAGCTTTCCCACTGCGAGTGCTATATAGAAACGAGGGGTCTTCTCGTTCACGATGCCCCCTTTGACGTAGATTCGGGCACCTCCATTATGGTGCAGCCGTTATAGTCGGCTGTACTTCATACCCAAAACGCTCAAATGCAGCGGATGGGCGGATAAATTGTCACGTTTTAGCACGTTACGCCAAATCCTCTTCATAAGGCATGCGGTCAACAGAGAAACCGAGCGCGCCGAGCTCAAGGGCAATCTCGTCCAGTATGTCCTCGCTGTCGGCACTGACGTGGTGGAAGTGGTACCCGTCAGTCACGTGCATAAGCGGTGATGAGCTACTTGCCGCAAGCTCTTGCAGGTAGTTGCGTACGTCACGGCGACTCGCAATGTCCAGACGCGCCTCCAGACGACCATATGTGCGGTGGTTCACGATGACATCTTCCACAATGCCACCCAGGTCAACGATGGCGTTGAGCTCCTCTTCTATCTGCTCGTCGGTATGGCGCACCTTGAAGAGCCTTGTTGGTCTCACTGACTTGTTCTGCAGCACGTACCCGCGGTTGGTCGAGGCGATTTCTATGCCATCACGTCGCAACAAGGCCATGTCCTGCACCACGACCTGTCTGCTCACCCCACACGCCTGCGCAAGGGCTGTTCCTGACAGGGGCTTGGTGGCGTCCTCAAGCAGTTCGACAATACGCGCCCTGCGCATTTCACCAGTCATGATGTCATCAAATCCCTTACTAATATAAGAGCAGGTTCCCTGTTGACATGCTATCCAATCACCCGCAGGTGTTTAAGGGACAGATCCAAGATTGGTGCCGAGTGGGTAAGGGCTCCCGAAGAGACGTAGTCCACGCCCAGGTCCACCAGCCTCGCCACATTGGCAGCCGTGACATTGCCAGAGACCTCCACCTCTGCACGGCCATCAATGAGCGCGATGGCCTCTCGCATGGTGGGCACGTCCATGTTGTCCAGCATGATGATGTCGGCTCCTGCCTCAACGGCCTCACGAACCATGTCCAGCGTCTCGACCTCAACTTCTATCTTGCGCACAAAAGGCGCGTGCGCGCGTGCCGCTGCAATGGCCGCAGCCACCCCGCCTGCCGCATCAATATGGTTGTCCTTCAGAAGCACACCGTCTGACAGGTTGTAGCGATGGTTGCCCGCGCCACCGACACGCACCGCCTCCTTCTCGAAGACGCGCATGTTGGGCGTCGTCTTGCGCGTATCCACAAGGCGAGTCTTCGTACCGGCAAAGAGTGCTGCCATGTTCCGCGTATAGGTGGCGATGCCGCTCATGCGCTGCAGGTAGTTGAGCGCCACACGCTCGCCCGAGAGAAGCGCGCGAACATCTGCCTCCACCACAGCCAGTTCCTGGCCAGCAGTGACTTCATCCCCGTCCGACACCGTTGCGCGTACCTCTGCCGTTGGATCCAACAGGACAAAGGGAAGCTCAAACACGTCGAGCCCGCAGATAACACCGTCCTGCTTGGCAATGAGATGCACCTCTCCACGCGCAGGACCTGGCATGACTGAGGCGGTCGAGACATCCTCACTCGTGATGTCCTCCTGAAGTGCCAACCGCACGAGCGGTTCAGCCTGAAGCTTCAGCGTAATAGGGTTCATGCGAGGCTCCTCTCTGCTCCGCTCGTCATTAACTGCTGGCACTTCCTGCCATCCCAATTGGCAGCAATATCAAGTGCAGCACGACGGGCAAATACCATGCTCTCCAAAAGTGAGTTGGAAGCAAGGCGATTGCGCCCGTGCACGCCGTTGCAGCTAGTTTCACCAGCAGCATACAGATGGTTCATGGTGGTATGACCCTCTTCATCAGTCCAAATACCACCCATCAGATAATGCTGTGCCGGTGCCACCGGAATAGGCTCGCGCGTGATGTCGTAACCCTCCTGCAGACAACGGCGATAGATGTTTGCAAAGTGGCTCAAGATGACGTCCTTTGGCACGTTCTCAAATGAGAGACGCACGTAGGGCAGCTGGTCGAGGTCCATCTGATGCCAGATCGCCTCGCTTACCACGTCGCGCGGCTGCAGCTCATCGGTAAACCGCTCGCCTGCCGCATTGAGCAGGATGGCTCCCTCTCCTCGGCAGCTTTCTGAGATCAGAAACGCGCGTCCAGCTTCCGGCGTCCAGAGACTTGTTGGGTGAATCTGCACGTAGTCCATGTTCTCGAGCCTGACGCCCGCGCGCGCACAGATTCGGCAGCCATCTCCCGTCAGGCTGCGGAAGTTGGTTGTACGCGGATACTGGCCCCCAATGCCCCCCGTTGCAAGGATGACGTCATGCGCATGGATGAGCAGCGGCTCGCCCGAGCCGTCCACTGCAAAAACGCCTGCGCAGGAGCCATCCTCGGCAACAAGCAAGTCACGGGCAGTGGTGTATTCGCTGATGTTGATATTGGTACGCTGACGCACCGCAGCCAACAGCTTGGTCGTGATCTCCGCACCAGTCAGGTCTGCTCGATGCAGAATACGAGGGCGCGAGTGCGCACCCTCGCGCGTGTAGTCCAACTCCCCCGCTGGCGTCCGGTCAAACTCGACGCCCAACGCCATGAGGTCGTCAATCAGCGCTCGGCTCTCACGGATCATGATGTCTACGCTTGCGGGACGGTTCTCAAAGTGGCCAGCCCGCATGGTGTCGTCGTACCAAGGCTGATAGTCATCGTCGTCACGCTGCACGCAGATGCCACCTTGAGCCAGCATGCTGTCGCAGCTGGCAACGTCATCCTTGCAAATCATCTCAATCGAGAGATTACTGGGCAAGTTGAGAGCCGCGTACAAGCCGGCCACACCACAGCCAACCACGAGCACGTCGCAGTAGGTCTCCTCGCTGCCAGTTAGATCAAACTGAGGTTCAGGCGCACCAGCGCCAAGCTTTGCCGCGCTCATTTTGCGGAAAGCTCAAGCATGCGCTCAAGCGGAATCGTGGCTGCTTGGACATTGGTTGGCATGGGTACCTCCCCCGTGTTGTCACGCAGGCAGGCGAGCACCTTGTCCGGCGTGACTTTTGCCATGTTGACGCAGATAGGTGTGGTCTCCGGGAAGTAGAAGCGCTTGTCGGCACCCTGTGTAGCAAGCATCATCTCTCGCTGGACACCGATAACCGTGCAGACGATGAACTCTTTTGCATCGCTCTTTGCCACATAGTCAATCATTTGCTTGGTGGAGCCAATGAAGTCTGCTTCCTGAAGGAGCTCCTGCGTGCATTCCGGATGCGCGATGACGACGGCGTCTGGGTGGGCCATCTCGAGTGCCTCGACCTCTGCAGGAACCATCTTGTGATGGATGGGGCAGTAGCCTCGATTCAAAATGAAGTGCTTTTCAGGCACCTGCAAGCTCACGTAATGGCCCAGGTGCATATCAGGGATGAACAGGATGTTCTTCTGCGGCAGCTCGCGCACCACCTTGACGGCGTTTGCCGAGGTTACGCAGACATCCGACCACGTCTTAACCTCAGCAGTCGAATTGATATAGCACACCACAGCCAAGTCGTCATACTGTGCGCGCACCGCTTCCACATCTTCCTTGCGAACCATATGCGCCATGGGGCAGTCGGCAGTTGGATCCGGAAGCAGAACCGTACGCGTGGGATTAAGCATCTTGGCACTTTCCGCCATGAAGTTGACGCCACACAGCACGATGGTTTGATTCGGAAGGGTGCGGGCAAGACGTGCCAGATAGAACGAGTCCCCCACGTAATCAGCGAGGGCCTGGGTCTCGGCCGGAACATAGTAATGAGCAAGGATGACAGCGTCTTTCTCTTCCTTCAGGCGCCCAATCTCCGCTGCAAGCGTGGTGAAGTCCATAGCGAATCCTCCTCTCGTCAAGCGAGCATGCGTAGTATGGCATATTGGCAAGTCGCATGTCAAGTCTACTGTCTTGTCAGTAAAACAATCTGCACATACTGAGAAGGGCTATAGACTGTGTGCCAGCCTACAGCCCTTCAAAACTAAGCAATCAGCTCATGATGCATGCCTACTCGTCGTTGGCACCAAGCTCCTGTCGAACCGGCTTGAAAGCCTTGGCCTTTCCTATAGCTGGTGGCTCAGACGCACGAGGCGCACCAGCGGCAATGAGCCTCTTGACGAGCATCTCTGGATCATCGGAAATCCCACACGGCAGCGTCAGCTGTCGGACACCAGGAATGTCGATCGGCAGTGCATCCTTGAATCGTTTACCAGACAGCTGCAATGCAAGCCATGCACCATCATCAAAATGCCACCCCATCGCACACGGCACTTGCTTGCCGTCCACAACAAGCTCCTCAGGATTGGGTGTTGGTACCTCGAAGCCATTCTCAATAATGACTGCACGAACACGAGACTCATCCCGATCAGACGCCCTGCCATCTGCGTAGCTTGCAGCCTCCATAGCATGACGCCCACCTCGACTCGTTCTTCGGAACTCATTCATTCCGTTGATCATTTGCTCACGAGTCTTCCCACTTATGGCGAGCGCGGAATCTGCCACCGCAAGCCCATCAGCAAAGCTCATCTCACGCATACAGTCAAAGGCAGTACGCTCAAGCGACGTCACGCGCAGATGGTCGATTACTGAGTTTTCATCACCTTCGACTACCTGCCTCATAACAGCTGGGGTACTGCGTCCGCGTGATCCCCACCGTGCTGCAATGCGGATGGGCCATAAATACTCTTTCGTAAGGGGTATTTGAAGTCCATAGATAAGCGCAGCGGATGACCCAACAAATACCCAGTTGGGATGGAGAACCTGGAGCGATCGCATACAATGCATGACACGATCAGGCTCATCTAATATGTCCCAATATTCTGAACGAACAAATAACCGAGGGACAGGCTGCAACAACCTCCCAGCAGCTACTGCACGGGCATAGCGTTTGCTTTCGGTCGGTCTGATGCGATGAGACACATATTCCGTCGTTCGTACTGCTTCGCATGTGCCTCCAGTTCGCTACGACTCTGCTCTCGCTTCATATTTCTCTCGATTCCAAACGAAACAAGGTTATTCACAAATATGGTTAAATTTGTATTGGCACATATTACCTTGTATCTAACATCTTGGCAATTCGTAACTGTGGTGAGCTTAATAACGTATTAGTACGTCTAGCAGCGTCTTTTCAGCTTTTTACTTGTAAGCATGCGACCATATATGGCTGCTTTCATAGGTCTTGCTCGTTATAAATAGAGTGACTTTCTCTGCAAGTTAATCAAACGAGTAACTAAAGAAACGAGAAAGCGTATTGATAAACGCTAACTGTATCTTGTCTTGAATAGTGAGATTGCATCGATTCATATTAGTCAAAAAAAGACGCGATTGAACCGATTCAACCGCGTCATTATCGAATCATATCAAATCATTTTGTGCTGAATGATTCGATTATTGAGCTATGTGCTCTACTCCGATGCCTTCTTAAACTCATCGACGAATGCACCGAACATACCCTTGGTCTTACCGAGCTGTCGGCCCAATGCCTTTGATCCTTTATCGACTGCTTTCCCAGCCTTCTCTGCCGCCTTGGCTCCTTCGGCCTTTGCGCGCGCACTTGCCTCTCCAGCCTTTGCAGCAAGACCACCTGTTAGCTTTTGTTCTGCAGCCTCAGGGGTCAAAATCATGAAGCCTTTCTCATAACCGACGAGCATCGAAGCAGGTACCTGAACGAGACCCACAAGGGACTCCGCCATACCGCCGTCACCAATCAAGAATGATTCGACTGCCCCAGTAGTTTCATTGAAGACTGCATCGCTCACATATCCCAGAACTTTTCCTTTGGTGGTCTTGGCGTCCATACCCGACCACATGATGCAATGGTCCCAGTCGAGCTGCAGCCGTTTGCGTGCCTTCTCGTCAAAAGACGTTTCGTCACCTGACACACGGTAGCCACCGTCCACCTTAGAGATTGCGTCAAGCGCCACAAACGTATCAGGCCGCTTGATCATGCCAGCAATATCGGGACGCTTCACCAGAAAGCCAACTATTCTCTTTCCTTTAGGAGAGAAAACAGCCATGTGGACTTTGCCTAAACGCTCATATGCGGTCGTCTTCCCCTTTTTGGGCACATAGACGGGCTTGCCGCTGTATTCACTTACCTTGCGCATAGTTCCTCCGTACGCAATGCGGGACGCCACGCACCGGTGACGTCCCGCCATTCGTTACGTTTTGGTTAGTCGCCTTACTCAGCGGCATCGGCAGGAGTCTCGTCCTCGACAGCCTCGACCTGGACGCCCTCTGCCTCGGTGCTCATCTGATCAGCCACGGCCTCCTCGACGGAGACAACCTTGTCAGTGACTGCGCTTACGGCATCGCTGACCTGTGCGGACGTGGTAGCGACGGCATCAGACAGGGACTCGCGAAGCTTGTCCATGCGCTCACGCGCGAGGTCAACCTTGGCACGAAGGTCATCGGTCGTAGCATCAACAGACGGACGGACGGAACCAATCTTCTCCCCGACCTTGCTAGCGCCACGCTCGTAGGTATCAACTGCAGAGTCCCACGCGTCGTTCATGGCGTCGGCTGCCATAGCGCGCGTCTCAGCGCCAGAACGGGGGGCGATGAGGGTGCCGACGGCAACGCCAACGACAGCGCCAATAACGCTACCAAAGGCGATAGCGATCTTGCTCTTGATGCTCATGGAATACCTCCTGATTCATACCCATCGGGGCATTAACCTGCATACATGCTGATACTACTAAAGTACCCGCCTTCTTATCAACTTTTTACGACGTCTTGCTCAGATGCATTAAATCTTAACGGAGCGGTAGGAAATTACCGCTTTGTTAGTCTTCGTACTCATCAAGCTCGATGTCGAAATACTCATCCTGGCCCAAATCCTCGCCATTTGCTTCCTGCGTACCAACACCAGGGGAGCCTGCATCGTACGCATCATCATCGCTAACTGGGGCAAAAGAACCAGTCATCCACGCGGGAACAGACGCAAATTGATCCTCGTCCTCCCCTGCGACTGAATCTCCTGTCGGCTCATCGAAATAGCCAAGCTCTTCGAGGATGGCACGCGCTTCTTCGCCCTCCACAACGTATTCACGCACGGAGGGCGCCGGTTGCGGGGGCTCCGGCAGGCTTTCCACGAGTCCGACTAGACCATGAACCGTTGCCAGCACGTCAGGCATTGGCTCGCCACCACCCGTGAAGGCCCACTGCAAGATCCACGCAGCACTGGAAAGCGCTCCGATGACCAGTGCATCGTCAGGGCAGGGGAACTCGATGTCGTAGGTACGCGGCTCACCCTCCACGGCAAACGTGCGTCCATACGTGACGTCACCGGCAATGTTCGTCTGAGCCAGTATCTCCACCGTCACATGCTCGAGCAGATGGGCAATCTCCGTATCACCCATGACATCCTTGAACGTTTCACCGCTATCGCCAAGGCACACATGCTCAATGATGTGCGGGAGCAGGCGATAGACGCGTGTGGTCCCTTCAAGGTCTTCGCTCGTCATGAGCGGTGCAGCCGTGGCCACGCGTACGCGCGCCGTCAGATACTTGGGGCCAATCTCGATTCGCTTGATATCAATAAGCTGTGCCACGGAAAACCACCATCCTCCGCTTCTGACAAATGCCTAAACACACATTGTAGTGCATGTCTGCTGTCATAAGCGATTGTCCTCACGCTCTGTCGGCGGGAATCGGTTCTATTTGCTCGTTTTATTTGCTTTACTTGCGGCCTCGTCCTCTTGCGATGCCTTTGGCTCAGGTGCAATCACACGAAGCAAAGCAACCCTACGTCCACGCATGCTCTGCACGACGAAGGTATATTCGTCACGCTCGAAGGTATCGCCCGGTCTTGGCAACTTATCTGCGAGATCAAGAACGAAGCCTGCCACCGTCTCGAATTCGTCGGAGTCTTCGATAGGCCACCCAAGCTCCATCGCATCATCAATGGAGAATCGCCCGTCTACCAACCACTCACGCTCATTGAGCTGCGTAAGGTATTTGTTGTCAGGATCAAACTCGTCCTCAATCTCACCGACGACTTCTTCAACGATGTCTTCGATGGTGATGACACCAGCAGTTCCGCCGTATTCATCCACCACGATGACCATCTGGTCGTGGGCACTCTGCATCTCTGAGAGCAGGGGGATGATGTCCTTGGTGTCGGGCACGTAGGTTGCCTGGCGCATGTAGCGACTGACCTTGTCAGCCTCTGCGCGCTGATCGAGGATGGGGGCGAGCAGATCTTTGATGTGCGCAATTCCCACGATCTTGTCAACGGAGCCGTGATAGACGGGAACCCGTGAATGGCCCGTCTTACGCATGACGTCCAGGACCTCGAAGAGCGAGTCCGTATCTTCCACTGCCGTCATGTCAACACGCGGAATCATGACCTCACGCGCAATGGTGTCACCGAGGTCAATGACGTCGTGAATCATGGACTTTTCTTCGTCTGAGAGGTCTTCAGCGTCCGTCACAAGGTACTTAATCTCCTCTTCCGAGGCTCCTTGACGATCATCGGGATTGGCGATGCCCATCAGCCCCGCAAGGCCCTCGGCGGACTTTGAGGTCAGCCAAACAAGTGGCTTTGCCACGGTCATGAATGCCCTGACCGGACCAGCGACAGCCTTAGCAACGCCTTCGGCATCGGCAAGGGCAATGCGCTTGGGGACGAGTTCACCAATGACGATGGAGAAATAGGAGACCATGAGGGTAATAAGCACAGTTGCGATGGCTCCCGCAAACGTAGCGGGAACACCGACGCTCACCAGCCAGGTACCAAAGGGTCCAGAGAGGCTTGTCGCCGCAAACGCAGATGCAGCGAAGCCGACGAGCGTGATGGCAACCTGAATGGTCGCAAGAAATTGGCTGGAATCGGTCGCAAGGTCAAGCGCTTGCTGCGCCTTGCGATCACCCTCATCCGCTTCAGGCTCAAGGATGGCGCGCTTGGCGTTAACCACGGCCATCTCGGATGCCGAGAAGAAGCCGTTGGCTAGTGTGAGCAAAAACGTTACGAAAAGAGAAAGGAATATGTCCATGCGCGGAAGCGCGACCTCCTAGGTTTGGTGCGTAATGCTGGGAAGATATGATACCAGAGGTCTCCCTTACACCCCAATTTGGTGGCGATACGCAACAAAATCATGAAGGCAATCCATCGATTGCCTTCATGGTGTTTGTTCTTTTTTCTACAGACGGCCTAAGGCTATGCTTTCTTGATCTCAACCGTACCGTTTTCTCGTACGTGGACACGGCCTTCGGCCAACAGTTGGATGGTGTCAGGATACAAAACGTGCTCAATCTCGTGGATGTGCTCCTCAAGGTCTTCGACGGTCCAGCCCTCTTCCACCGCCAGGGCCTGCTGCGCGATGATGGGACCACAATCGTACTTGTCATCCGCGAAGTGCACCGTCACACCCGTCACCTTGACGCCGTAATCGTACGCGTCCTGAATGGCATGAGCGCCTTTGAAGCTCGGAAGCAACGCCGGATGCAGGTTGACGACGCGATTGGGGAAAGCGGCAAGCAGCGGTTCACGCACCATGCGCATGTAGCCAGCCATGATGACGTAGTCCACGTCGTGCATCTTAAGCTCGGTGGCAATGACTTCGTCAGCAAGCAGCGGGTCTGCATAGATGTCCTTTGACAGCGTCATGGTCTGCAACCCCGCAGCTTCAGCGCGCTTGAGGCCGTAAGCACTCGGTCGTGACGAGACCACGAGCTCGATGGTTGCGTCAAGCGTACCCTCGGCGATGCGGTCGATGATGGCCTGCAGGTTGGT
>JAUNJR010000237.1 GCA_030533135.1 Coriobacteriales bacterium | reverse complement strand
TCGAACATCCCCACCCAAAACTGGCCGTCGTGATAGACGGTCAGGGTGGAGGACACCCCGATCTTCCGCATGGCGATTTCCTCCTTTATGTTGATGCCACGCGGAGAAGGGACAACCAAGGAGGCAGGTTACTGACGGCGCAGGCCGCACCCCGACTACCCAACGGGGTCGTGTTTTTATCTCCGATGCCCGAATGCTACCACGGCGGGTATCAAAGATCGTCGATTTGCCGGTTGAACAGCAGCGCAATGGCAGTGGCCGTGAAACCCAGGGAACAGAGGCCCAAAAGAGCGGTGCAGCCGAAGGTTCCAAGAATCGCGCCGGCCAGCACGGAGGCGATGGGAACCATGCCCTGGGAGCCAACGTTGGTGAGGCTGCTAACCTTGCTCAGCTTGTCCCGGTCCACGACGCGCATGAGGACCGTGCTTGCCGGGACGTTGATGCTGGCGACGAGGAAGCCCAGCGCCAGAAACCCGAGGCAGAGCGCGACAAGGAAAGCGCTCACCTGGGAGCCGAGGTCAACAAAGAGCAGGTAGCAGACCGTGAGGCCGATGACCACGGCCGCCATCGCGCAGAGAAGCCTCGCGATCTTCCTGCCGCACCTGTCCAGCTGGGTACCCCCGCTGAGGATGGCCGCGCCCAGAAGAGAGCTGGCCCCGAAGCACACTTGGACCACAGAGGACCAGAGCTCGGGCGTAAGCACACCGTCCAGCAGGTAGGACGGTGACTCCGCCAGGTTTGTCCTGACGAAGAAGGGCAGGAAGTTACCCATTATGGGAGTGATGAAGAAGTTGACGAACAGGACGGCGACGAGCATCGCAAGGATCGCCCTCTTCGTCTTGAGGTACGCCACACCATCAGCCATGTCGCTGACGGCGGTCCTCAGCGTGAGGCGCTCAGAAGACGAGTGATGCTCGTATTGGATCATCGTCTCGGAGATGCCGGAGACGACATAGCATGAGCCAACCAGGAAGAAGAGCACATGGATCGGCAGGACTGCATACAGCATTCCCGCGAGAACGATGCCCAGGACGCTCTCCAGGGCACTCTTCATCGCGAAGTACGCATTGGCCTGCTGCAGCTGGTCCTCCCGCACGATGTGGGGCAGGAGCGACCCCGCAGCGGGAGTGAAAACGCCACTCGCCATGTTGCCCACGATCCCAAGCACGAAGAGGATTGCAAGCTGTGCGCCTGACGATGTGAACACCAGCATCAGCGCCGTAGCCAGCACGATTATGCCGCCCTTGAAGAAGTCGCAGACATACATGATCTTGGCCTTGCTCATGCGGTCGCCCAGCACGCCGCCCACTAAGGTGAAGGCCAGCATGGTCGCGCCGCACAGCGCCAGATACAACCCCTGGAGAAAAGCGTCATTTCCGGTGGCCTTCAGAATGTAAAAGCCGACGGTGAAGCTGTACAGGATTGCTCCCAGCTCTGACACCAACGCCCCCAAGAAGACCAGGCGATAGTTCCGGTTGAGAAACACGTTGTCCGTCACGCGATCCGCGCTACTCATTCTCCGTCGCCTCGCTCCATCGCACGGCCAGCTGCCTGTCGTCCAAAAGTCCAACCAATGTGGCGATGCTTTCCATGGCGGTCGTACCGAAGACGTCGAAGAACGCCGTTTGCTCCGTGTCATCCGCAAACCGCATGGTTCTCACGCTGTAATCCGGCATGGAATCAAAGTGAAGGGCCATGTCGTGCGCCTTCTGCAGGGAATCGTCGGATTCGGC
>JAUNJR010000122.1 GCA_030533135.1 Coriobacteriales bacterium | reverse complement strand
GCCTCGCTGTTCTCGGTGCTGCAGCCCACTATCACGGGCGGCATCACCACGGCCCTCTATGAGGGCGTCTCTGGTGGCACCTTTGACTGGAACAGGATTACGGGCCTGCTGGTGACGCTGGCAGGCATCTTCGTGGCGTCTCAGGCGTTCCAGGCCATTCAGGGCATTGTCATGAATCGCGTGACCACGCGGGTGCTGCAGGGCATGCGTGACGAGATCGACGAGAAGGTCCATCGTCTGCCGCTCAACTACTACGACGCCCGTGCCAGCGGCGAGATTCTTTCGATCATCACGAATGACGTGGACATGGTTGACGGCGCCATCAGCCGCAATCTCACGCAGCTGGTGAGCCAGCTGGTCATGGTTATCGGCATCTTCATCATGATGGTGCGCATCTCTGGCTGGCTGACGCTCATTGCCGTGGCGATGGTTCCCATCTCGCTGTTCGCGTCCATGGGCGTCATTATGAAGAGCCGTACCTACTTTGCCGCTCAGCAGAGCCAGCTAGGTGACCTCAACGGGTACATTGAGGAGCTTTACGACGGCCAGAACGTGGTGCAGGCCTTCAATTATCAGGAGCGCGCGAACCAACGCTTTGAGGAGCTGAACACGACGCTTGCCACGACGGCGCGCAAGGCGTCGGTGGCGGCTGGCTCGATCAGGCCCATCACCATGGTCGTGACCAACTTGGGCTATGCGCTTTCGGCGGCACTTGGATGCCTGTTTGCGCTTCAGGGACGCATTGCGGTGGGAGACGTGCAGGCGATGCTGCAGTACACGCGGCAGTTTTCGCAGCCGTTTACGCAGATTGCCGCCATGGCGGGCAGCCTTGGTGCGGCCTTGGCGGCGGCGGAGCGCATCTTTGACCTGCTTGATGCCGAGGAGCAGGTGGCTGATCCCACGCCGGGCGAGGTGCCCGCCACACACGAGGGTACGGTCAGCTTCAGCCACGTGCAGTTTGGCTACACGCCCGACAAGCGGCTGATGCACGACGTCAACTTCACGGTGGAGCCAGGCCAGAAGGTGGCCATCGTCGGGCCCACGGGCGCGGGCAAGACCACGCTGGTCAATCTGCTCATGCGCTTCTATGAGGTGGAAGGTGGCAGCATTGTGGTTGACGGCGTGCCTACGCGCGACATGACGCGCGAGGAGCTGCGAAGCCGCTTTGGCATGGTGTTGCAGGACACGTGGCTTTTCGAGGGAACCATCCGCGAGAACTTGGCATACGGTCGTGACGGTGCAACCGAGAGTGACATTGTTCGAGCCGCCAAGGCAGCAAGCGTTGACTCCATCATCCGTACGATGCCCGGTGGTTATGACATGGTGCTGTCCTCGGGTGCTTCAAACGTCAGTCAAGGCGAACGGCAGCTCCTGACCATCGCACGCGCGCTGGTGGCCAATCCCGAGGTCATGATTCTGGATGAGGCAACCTCAAACGTTGACGCCCGAACTGAGCAGGTGATTCAGGATGCGATGGCCGAGCTGCTGCGCGGTCGCACAAGCTTTGTGATTGCGCACCGCCTGTCCACCATTCGTGACGCGGACAAGATTCTCTACATGGAGCACGGCGACATCTTGGAGACCGGTACGCACGATGAGCTCATGGAGTTGAATGGCCGCTATGCCGCACTCTACAACTCGCAGTTTGCGTGAGGCAGGGCAGGGGAGAACCATGACAGAGACGGAGCTGTACGACCTGCTTGACCAGCGCGGTATTGCCTACGAAGTGGCGCACCATCCGGCGGTTATGACGGTGGCTGAGGCTGCCAAGGTTGTGCCAGACCATGGCGCGCCGACCAAGAACTTCTTTCTACGTGACGACAAGAAGCGCCAGTTTTTCTTGGTGACCGCGCTGGTCGAGACCACCGTCGACCTACGGCACCTGCATGAGAAGTTGGGAAGTCGTCGGCTATCGTTTGCGAGTGCGGACCTGTTGCGTGAAAAGCTTGGGCTTGAGCCTGGTTCCGTCACGCCGTTCGGTGTGCTGAACGATCCATCGCACGAGGTTACGCTCGTCTTTGACGAGGGGTTGCGACACGCACGCTTTGACGCGCATCCGCTGGTCAACACAGCAACGGTTTACGTGCACATGGACGACGTGCTGCCCTTCTTTGAGGGCTTTGGCGCGAAGGTCATGTTCTGCAATCTTGCGTAAAAGCAAGCGACGCTGGGTTTGGGACCCAGCGTCGCTCATGGTTACCAGGTGTGGGTGGAATAGACCGGGTCGTCCTCCCAGAGTTGCACGTCGCCCGCTTCAAGTGAGCGCGGCACGTCGATGATGCGCTGGTTGGACGATCCGCGAAAACGCAGCGTGATGTCCTTGAGCTCTAGGACGAAACGTCCATCTACCAACACGTCAATGAGTCCAAGGAGCTCGAGCGCCTCGTTCGTGTGTGCGCGGCTTGGACTGTTGACCAACTCATCCCAGGTAAAGCCAGTAAAAGCCCATACGTCTTTGCCAGGGCGCTCCGCTCGTACGCGACGGAGCAGAGAAACGAGCGCCTTCTGGTTTTCGGGCTCAAACGGCTCGCCACCCAAAAGAGTGACGCCATCCACATAGTCAGGCTTGAGGCTTTCCAGCACCTTGTCCTCGACTTCTGGTGTGAACGGTTCGCCGGCGCTGAAATCCCACGTCCCGGGATTGAAGCATCCCGGGCAATGGTTTCGACATCCCGAGACAAAGAGCGTGGTCCTGATTCCCGCTCCGTTGGCTATGTCACAGTATTTGATGTCGGAGTAGTTCACGTCGGTCACCTAACACAAATCATGTCGCGGGTGATGTCGGCCAAGCTTGCAGCGCCGCACATTTTCATGGTTTCGGCGAGCTCCGCACCAAGCTTCTGGATATACGCCTTGACGCCGTCTTCCTTTCCGCCATAGACGGAGACGACAAACGGCCGCGCGATGAGGACCGCATCTGCGCCAAGCGCAAGTGCCCTGAAGACGTCGGTACCAGACCGAATGCCGCCGTCCACAAAGATCTTCATGTCGTTACCGATGGCTGTTGCGATCTCTTCCAGCACGTGAGCCGTCGCGTCGCAGCCGTCCAGGACGCGGCCACCGTGGTTGGAGACAACGATGCCGTACGCACCGGCTTCTCGTGCCTTGAGGGCGCCCTTGACGCTCATGATGCCCTTGATGATGAAGGGACGATTGGTCAGGGAGACAATCTCCCTCATCTCTTCCACGGTCTTCGATCCGGCGGGCGGATTGAGATTCTTCAGGAAGGGGAGTCCCGCCGCGTCGATGTCCATGGCTATTGCGCAGGGCTCCGCTGCCTCCACGAGGGCAAACTTCGTTTGAATGGTGACAAGGTCCCACGGCTTGATAGTGGGGATGCCACAGCCCTTGGCGGCGTTGATGGCTTCAGCAGCAGCCTCGACCACCTTGGGGTTCGTGCCGTCGCCAGTAAAGGCAGCGATTCCAGCTTCTGCACAGGCACGTACGAGGATGTTGTTGTACGCCATGTCGTCCAAGCTGTCGCCGTAGTGCAGATTCACTGCACCAACGGGTCCCGCAAAGAACGGGAAGTTGAACGTACGTCCAAACAGCTCCACGCTGGTGTCTGGCTCGGTGTTCTCGACGATGGTGTCCATGACGACACGAATGCTCTTCCATGCGTCATAGTTTCTGATTGCCGTGTCACCAAACCCCTTTGCACCAGGGCCAGGGATCTTGTTGCCACACGCCTTACCATTGCACTCTGGGCAAGCCTTGCAGTAAGGACCGATGTTTCCCTTAGCTGCGGCCAGTGCCTCTTGGTAGTTCATCTGACCTTTCCTTCCCTAGACAATCGCCATTCAAGTTGCTCTTACTTCATCTTACGCAATGCAAACCCGATGGCGGCCATGACAACTCCCGTTCTCGCGAAAAGGGTTACCGTTTTGAAGTCAATGAGGTCGCTAGTTTGTGGAATGCGGCCAGATGATTTCGGCGTTACCGAAACTTACGACGATTGGTGAGCGCGAAACGACGTGGGAGTCGGCGCTTCCGAAACTCGTGACGATTCAGGGCCTGATGTTTTCCCAAAGGGCAGCAGGATCCGAAAACATCGCCAATACTAGCGCGATGGGCCAATCATCGAAAAAAGCCCACCCCTCCTCTGTGCGCGATTGAGCATACAGGGGAGGGGCAGGCCCTTACTTTGATGCTTGGCACAGGCTACAGGTGCAGCACACGATCACGAATCTCTTCGGTGCGACCCTGGTTCCAGTACTGAGTGCCGATGTATCCGCAGGTACGGCGTGCGACGTTCATCTTGGACTGGTCACGGTTGCCGCAGTTGGGACACTCCCAGACGAGCTTTCCGTCGTCCTCGACAATCTGAATCTCACCGTCGTAGCCGCAACATTGGCAGTAATCGCTCTTGGTATTGAGCTCGGCATACATGATGTTGTCGTAGATGTACTGCATGACCTTGATGACGGCGGCCAGGTTGTCCTGCATGTCAGGAACCTCTACGTACGAGATGGCGCCGCCCGGGGACAGGCGCTGGAACTCACTCTCGAAGCGCAGCTTGGTGAAGGCATCAATCTCTTCCGTGACGTGGACGTGATAGCTGTTGGTGACGTAGCCCTTGTCCGTAACGCCCTGGATGATGCCAAAACGGCGCTGCAGGCACTTGGCAAACTTGTAGGTGACCGACTCGATGGGAGTGCCATAGACGGAGTAGTCGATGTCCTCGGCCAGCTTCCACTCGGTGCACTTGTCGTTCATCTTCTGCATGATGGACAGCGCAAACTCGGTGGCCTGCGAGTCGGTATGGCTATAGCCGGTCAGATACTTGACGCACTCATACAGGCCTGCGTAGCCCAGACTAATGGTGGAGTAGCCCCCATAGAGCAGGGGGTCGATCTTCTCACCCTTGTTGAGGCGCGCCAGCGCGCCATACTGCCACAGGATGGGAGCCGCGTCGGAAAGCGTCCCACGCAGGCGATCGTGACGGCAGCGCAGCGCACGGTGGCAGAGCTCCAGACGCTCCTCGAAGATCTGCCAGAAACGGTCGATGTCACGGCCAGAAGACAGCGCCACGTCAGGAAGGTTGATGGTGACGACGCCTTGGTTGAAGCGGCCGTAATACTTGGGCTTGCCTGGCTCGTAGTTCTTTGCACGCGCTACGTTGTTAAAGCCGTTGCCCGAGCGGTCAGGAGTCAGGAAGCTTCGGCAGCCCATGCAGGTGTAGGTATCGCCTTCTCCCACAACTTCGCCCTTGGAGAGCTTGTACTCCTTCATTTTCTTCTCGGAGATGTAGTCGGGCACCATGCGCTTGGCGGTGCACTTGGCGGCGAGCTTGGTCAGATAGAAGTACGGCGTGCCCTCGGTCAGGTTGTCAGGCTCGAGCACGTAGATGAGCTTGGGGAAGGCGGGCGTGATCCAGACGCCCTTCTCGTTCTTGACGCCCTCGTAGCGCTGGCGCAGCATCT
>JAUNJR010000041.1 GCA_030533135.1 Coriobacteriales bacterium | reverse complement strand
GCCATCGCATGCAATCATCGGGACATCGGGCCTGTCGCCACCTTCGGCAGCCTGTTCTTAACGTAATTCCATTCATGAATGATTGTAACGTCTTCAAATGTCGCCTTGTATGGCCCGCACAACGCGTCTGACCATCTCGTACGCTTACCCCTTTCCCTAAAGTGTGATAAGTCGGTTCTTTTTTATGGCTTACACTAATCCGAAAGGGAGCCCGTGCCGTGAGGAGGCGCACTATGTTGGATGTATCAAAGCTTGAATGGACACGTGAGCCCAAAGAATGGTCGGCCGCTGACGGTGTTGTCACCATTACGACCGAGCCGGGAACCGACCTGTGGCAGCGCACGTACTATCACTTCCGCAACGACAACGCACCGGCCCTTCAGCTGACAACTGACGAGCGATTCTTCTCACTGGTCGTACGCACTGACTTCTCTGGCGCACACCATCGCTTCGACCAATGCGGCGTAGTGATGTACCTTGACTCCGAAAACTGGATCAAGGGCTCAGTTGAGTACGAGGATGGTGTCATTCAGCATTTGGGTAGCGTCGTCACCAACCATGGTTGGTCCGACTGGGCAACCACCGAGATTCCCGCCGACAAGCGCGAGATGTGGTATCGCTTCAGTCGTCGCGACGATGACTATCGCATCGACTGCTCCGAGGACGGCAAGGTGTGGCATCAGATGCGCGTGTGCCACCTGCATGAAGGCGGCGGCACGATCAAGGTGGGCATTTATGCGTGCTCGCCCGAGGACTCTTCGTTCACGGCACGCTTTGATCACCTCGATCTTGGCCCGTGCGCTTGGCTTGCCCACGACGGTCAGCAGCCCGACGAGGAGTAGCTACCAAGGTACAAACGGCATCATAGGCACAAGGGCAGGAAGACGCTCCGCATGGACCGTCTTCCTGCCCTTTGTTTATAATGAAACCAATAACTCCGTCGGAGCCCATATGCCAAGCTCCGGCTACAGAGAGGAACGGTGTATGAGGGCTTAGTCGATGCAATGAGAATCCGCCTGTGTTCGCGGAAGGGCCGTCATGGCTCGCGGACAGGCATGCATCGAAGGAGTGCCCCATGCAGCTCAATCTTTCAAACATCGCGTATTGCTATCCCCAAGCCACAGAGCCCATTCTGCGCGGTATAACCGTGACGTTCCCGCAGGGCTGGACTGGTGTCGTAGGCGATAACGGCTGTGGCAAAACGACGCTCGCGCGTATTGCCTGCGGCATTGTCGCTCCTGACACAGGTGCAGTTGGTCCCGCGCTAGTGAGCGCTTACTGTGCGCAAGATGCGACGAATCCACCCCATAACCTGCAGGACTTCGCGCTAGCTTACGATGGATTGGCCATGCGCCTACAGCAAGCACTTGCCCTCGAGGATGACTGGCCTTGGCGTTATAGCACGCTTTCGGGCGGCCAGCAAAAGCGCTTGCAGATAGCTTGTGCGCTCTGGACCGAACCTGATGTGCTCGTCATGGACGAGCCCACCAACCATGTGGATGCCACCACCCGTGAAGAAATCATCCACGCACTGGCGAGCTTTGATGGCATCGGTATTCTCATTTCGCATGACCGCGCCTTGCTCGACGGCCTCTGTGACCAGTGTCTCTTTATGGGGAATGGGTCTGTGACCATGCGACCTGGCAGCTATTCACAGGCATCGGGCCAAGCGACCCTCGAGCGTGAAAGTGCCGTGCGGTCACGGGAGGAGGCACGTCGCGAGAAGACACGCATCGAGCGGGAAGCACAGCGACGACGCGAGGCCGCAGATCGCAAGGAGGGTCAGAGAAGCCTTCGCGGCATTGGTAAACACGATGGGGATGCTCGTCACAAGAAGCGTCTCGCCATCGTGCACGGGACCGATGGCATCGCGACTAAACAGGCTGGCATTATGCAGTCTCGACTCGGACGTGTGACAGAGAAGCTCAACCAGGTGCGGGTGGAGAAGCGTTACGACGCTGATATTTGGCTCGAGGCGGAGCCCAGCAGACGACCGGTACTTATCCGTCTGGAACCGACTCAACTGCTTTTAGGAGAACGGCGACTTTCAGTTCCGCATCTCTACATCAGCCGCAACGACCACATTGGTCTGGTCGGTGATAACGGCTTTGGCAAGACCACGCTGGTCAAGCACCTTGTCGCCTGTATGCCTGCGGGAGTGCGTGTGCTCTACATTCCACAAGAGCCAAGCGAGAAACAACAACGCGCAGCTCGTAGGAGCCTTCGCGACTTGGACAGTGTCGCGCGTGGCCGTGTGCTGTCCATCGTGGCCCAGCTCAATTCCGAACCCGAGCGCTTGCTCGAGGGGGACGTTATCAGTCCGGGCGAGATGCGCAAGCTCATGCTGGCTCTCGGCATTCTTGATTCGCCCGAGCTCATCATCATGGACGAGCCCACCAATCATCTGGACTTGGGTTCTACCGAAGCACTCGAACGCGTTCTCGCCGCATATCCCGGCGCGTTATTACTCGTTTCTCACGACGCGGCACTGTTGGGAGCAACTACGAACATTGCTTGGCGGATTAGAGAGGACGGCCTCGGAAACCTTGCGCTCACTGTTGAGTAGCAAGCCCAATTGTCGTTAGGCGTACGCCTACCTGCAGAAAGTTGAGGATTAGCAGCACATAACTTTTGCGTTGTTTCGAGCGATTGACAATGCGGGTTCGTGCCAGCCGCATTGGCAATCACAATCTGGGCGTCGCCGCCGGCTACCGTGTCATGCACAATCTCGCCAACGCTGCCCACCTCGATGCGGCCGGAACGCGGTTCACGGATAGAGTCGACGCGACCGCGTACCGTCGCCTGTACGTCCGAGCCCTCGAAGGCCAGATCGCAGCCAACCATCTCGCAGTTGGTGAGCGTGAGATTCTTGCAGTGCACGAGCGGCTGCGTACCCTCGATACGGCAGTCAATCAGCGTGAGACCATCGCTGTACCAACCAAGGTATTCACCCTTGAGCGTGGCACCGCGCACGGTCACGTTTCTGGCATGCCAGAAGGCGTCCTTGGTATCGAAGGTGCCGCCTTCAATCGTCAGGCCTTCCACGTACTGGAAGGAATATTTGCCGCTAAAGGAGACGTTCTCAAGACGCAGGTCCTGGGCATCAAAGAAGGCGTACTCACCGCTGATGGAGCTGTTGCGCACGCTGATATGCCGACTCTTCCAGCCAAACTCCTCAGACGAAACCTCGCTGTCCTCAAGGGACACGTTCTCGCACTCTCGTACCGCCTTGATGCCCAAGAGCTTGCTGCGTTTGATACGCACGTCGTTGGCGTACCACAGGGCCGCGCGGCAGGTATCGGTGAACAGTGAGTCTTCGATCGTCACGCCATCCACATGCCAGAGGGGGTAGCGCAGCTCAAAGATGGTGTCGCGGACCTGCAGGTCACGGCATTCCTTGAGGGCGGACTCTCCGTCGGCGGGACCCGCGAACCGCACGTGATCGATCAGGGCGTGCGTAAGACCATAGAGCGCACGCTCTTCATCAAGCGTCTGATTGCTGATAACAGTTGTAATGAACGTACTAGGCATGTTGCATCTCCACTTCGCGTATGACCCAGTCGCAAACATCTATAGGCCTCTGGGCTTCGTGCATCGCTTCAACCAAATCACAGCGATGAGCACGGAGTACACGCAGGCAGGCTTCGATATCGCCGGCCTCAAGATGCCGCTCGAAGCGCTCAATGAGCGTGGCGTCACACCCAGCATCCCTTAAGCTGCGCGCACTTATCTGCCCCATGAGCCCTCCTCCGTGTTCTGGTGTCGCATGGACTTCGACGACGACCTGTTTTGACGCTTTCAACGATACGCCAGAAGGTAGTAGATAACAAATTCCTATCAATCATGCTAAGCTATAAGTAGTCTGCATGCTTCCTAGACTTCTTCTGAGGAGGGCTTCATGGAACTCCGCACCCTTCGCTCGTTCCTTGCGGTTGCCCGCGAAGGCAACGTCACACGTGCTGCTCAACACCTGCACATCACGCAGCCGGCGCTCTCTCGCCAACTTGCAGAGCTTGAACGCGAAATGGGCTGTGAGTTGTTTATTCGAGAACCCCGTGGCGTAACGCTTACCGAGGAAGGCATGCTCCTGCGCAAGCGTGCAGATGAGATTGTGAGCCTTGCTGACCGTACGGAGCGTGAGTTACGTTCTCCTGTAGCTGAAATTGAGGGGGACATATGGGTCGGCGGGGGCGAGTCACGAGCAATGGAGCTTGTTGCGCAAGTAGCAACAAGTCTGGAGCGTGAACATCCTGGCATCCGTCTGCACATCCATTCTGGAAATGGTACTGATGTGACCGAGCGCATTGAACGGGGATTGCTGGATTTTGGAGTCGTCTTCGGAACAGAGCTGAGGAGCCATCATGATTCCCTGTTGCTTCCCCACGAAGACCGCTGGGGCGTACTCATGCGCAGGGATCATCGACTGGCACGTCGGGAGTCTCTGACCTTGGAAGATTTGCGCAAAGAGCGTCTTATTGTGAGTGGCGATAAAGACACTCTCAGCGACAACACCGCTGGGATGATACAAGGGCTGGTTGCGCAGGGCTTTGATGTGGCGGCAACGTATACGCTGCTTTACAACGGCTCACTTCTCGTTGAGGCAGGAATGGGCGTTGCCCTCTGTTTTGACGGCATCGTCTCAGCAGGTGAAGGTACCCCCTTTGTCTATATTCCGTTGGAGGACATGCCTCGGGTGCCAGCAAGACTTATCTGGAAACGCTACCAGCCGCACTCGCGGGCTTGCGACCTCTTCCTGCGGAGCATGCGCGAACAGTACGCTTAATGTTCCGAGAAGGCATAAATTGAACCGTTAGCGTTAGGGCAGACTCTAAATTGAACTCTTGCCTTGACGGTGAGCCCCTTGATGCTACACTAGTTTGAACTAATTGGTTCAAATTGAACTTTGAGGTACTCATGGCAGACACGACCTTTGCAACACGGCTCAAAGAGGCGATGGGCGAGAAGGGCCTGAAGCAGGTCGACCTTCTCCGCCATGCCGAATCTCGGGGTCAAAAGTTGGGAAAATCCCAGCTCAGTCAGTATATATCTGGTAAGACCATGCCTCGTCCGGACATGTTGTCCTTCCTTGCCAAAGCCCTCGATGTCACTGAGGAGTGGCTCATCGCAGAAGAACACGAAATTGAACCAACCACACCACAAGCTCAGGAGGTCCCCATCATGCCCGTCCGAAAGTTCAGCAAGTCGAGCAAGCTTGATCACGTGTCCTACGACGTCCGCGGCCCCGCACTAGATGAGGCAATGCGTATGGAAGAGGATGGCATCGACATCCTCAAGCTGAACATCGGAAACCCCGCGCCGTTTGGCTTCCGCACACCTGACGAAGTCGTTCAAGACATGGCTTCTCAGCTGCGCGACACCGAGGGATACTCCGACAGCCGCGGACTCTTTGCCGCACGCAAGGCCATCATGCAGTATGACCAGCTTAAGGGCATCCCCAACGTCACGATGACCGATATCTATACCGGCAACGGCGTGTCTGACCTCATTAACCTCGTGATGCAGGCCATGATTGACACTGGCGACGAGGTACTCGTGCCCAGCCCGGACTATCCACTCTGGACGGCGTGCGTGACGCTGGCTGGCGGCAAGGCCGTGCACTACCTGTGCGATGAACAGGCCGACTGGCTGCCCGACATTGCCGACATGCGCTCCAAGGTGACGAGCAACACCAAGGCTATCGTCATCATCAACCCCAACAACCCCACGGGCGCTTTGTATCCACGTGAGGTTTTGGAAGAGATCGTCGAACTTGCACGCGAGCATCAGCTCATCCTGCTCTCGGACGAAATCTACGACCGCCTGGTCATGGATGGCGAAGAGCACGTCTCCATCGCGAGTCTCGCGCCCGACCTCTTCTGCATCACGTTCAATGGCCTCTCCAAGAGTCACATGATTGCTGGCTGGCGTATCGGTTGGATCAGCATCAGTGGCAATAAACGCCTGGGTAAGGGCCTTATGGAAGGCATCCACATGATGTCTAACATGCGCCTGTGCTCAAACGTGCCGGCACAGTCCATCGTACAGACGGCTCTTGGCGGTTATCAGAGCGTCAAGAACTACGTGGTGCCTACTGGCCGCGTGTGCAAACAGCGCGACTTTGTCTACGAGCGCCTGTGTGCTATGGATGGTGTCAGCGTGGTCAAGCCTAAGGCTGCGTTCTACATCTTCCCCAAGCTGGATCCCAAGAAGTTCAACATCACCGACGACGAGCAGTTCCAGCTTGATCTTCTCCAGGACCAGCACGTGCTCATCGTGCCAGGCAAAGGCTTCAACTGGGAGACACCGGGTTACTTCCGCATCGTGTACCTGCCGCGTCGCGCGGTGCTTGGCGAGGCGCTCGACAAGCTCGAGGAATTCTTGAAGTATTACCGCCAGTAAGACCGCATTCGAGCAGTTTTACAGAACAGGCGGCGCGCCTTGGATAATCCAAGACGCGCCGTTCTTCATTTCGGTAATCACCGGTCTCCACTACCTATCGCATTGGAACGATGCGATAGGCAACCATACGCTGCTGCACAAGTGCCTTCACGCGGCAGAAAAAGATGCGGCCCGCAACTGGAGCGACCAAACGTTCGCGCACATGGGCATCAAAGGCATCAAGCACCAAGCCCAGCTCTTGGCCCTTCTCGACAAAGTCACCAGGTTTGACCTGTCCATCCAAATAGCCTGACGAACCTTCAGTACGCACGTCCACCAGCTCCGCCTCGTCAAGGCGTACACCATCGGCACCCCCGCTCACGCGGCCAGAGATCAAACCCCTCGTACCCAAGAAGCGCATCACGGCATTGCCGACCAGTGTGGCGCTTGGCCGGTCAATACGGTCGGTGGTGCGGCTGTACACCGAGAAGGCATGCGTGCCCCATTCCTGCCAGCTGTAGTTAAGGGTGCCAGTATCAAAGGGGGTTGCCTCACGCGAGACCACACAGGGAAGCCGGAAGTCCTCAGCCATGTCAAGCGACTCGTCACTCACAGCCCCGGCCCTCGTCACACGAACATGCGGCAAAAAGTCTCCCTGCTGGTTGAAACTCGCAAACTGGATACCAAAAGCGCTGCCGTGTACGGCACCAAAAATGCCTGCAGCCACACGTTCGGTCGTCTCCCCATGGGCGTCACCAGGAAAACGCCGGTTGATATCGGTGCCATCAGCCGGCCAGAAGCGACTTGCCACGTTCATGGAGAGCGGGTTTGCACAGGGGATAACCAGGATGCGCACGCCCTTACGCAGACCCCCTCGCTCCTCGACATGCTCAAGCCGCTCCACAACGCGCGCGCAGGCATAAGCCTGCTGCACCTCGTCGCCACGCATGGAACCGACAATGGAGCACGTTGGGATGCCCTGACGCTCGCCAAACTCAAAACCCTCCACGCGCAAGGGCTCGCGATAGGGGACCTCAAGTCGATATACGGTGAGCCTCCTCATCGCGCGCCTCCTAAGATTCGAGCGAGTAGTGTTCCTGGATATACCAGCGGCTGTGCCCTGAGCGAAATCACGGTTCCCTCGACAGGCGCAAGAACCTCGGCTTTTACCTCGGCCTCCAACGGGTCCGCAATCACACCGATTGCCTGCCCATAGCGAACCGACGTGCCCAGATCGAGTCGAGGCAAGAAGACCCCTGGAACCTCCGCGGAAACTGAGGTCACGTTGCTATCACGAACTAACCGCGGGAAAGGCAGCGCAACCGACGAGCTGGTCCAACCGCCCAAGTACTCCACAAGGCGTAGTATTCCCTCGGTAAGCCAGCTACCGGCATCCTCAGTGATGCGTAGGCTCTCACCCATCTCCACCACGAGCGTGCGCGTACGTTTGGCATTGAGCGTATGGGCCAGGGTTGACCGCAGGGGGTTTGAGGAAGCTTGCACCCACAAAAGCTGCGTGTTGAGGAATTGCGCGAGCGGCAAGAGCGTCTTGGAGAACTGCTCCTCGATCCGTACCTGCGACACTTCACGCAAGTGCGCGTCAGGCGCATGGATGTCCACGCAGACATTAGCGCCTTTGATGTCGGCCACGATGGCGGCGGCAAGGGCTTCGTTCATGTTGCCTTTTGGATTACCTGGAAAGGTTCGGTCAAGATCCAGGTCAAAGAGCGGAACCCCGTGCTCGGAGGCGCTGATGCCCAGCGGGTTGAGCGCCGGGTAGATGTCGACAATGCCTCGCAGGTCACCGATGCGCTCGCGCAGGCGCTGGGCGAGCTCGAAGGCCACGAACTGCCCTTCCAGGCCATCACCGTGAATTCCCGTCACAACGGCAATGCGAGGACCACGGCCCCCGCGCCCCTCTATGCGGTTCTTCTTAACAATAAGTCGCTCGCCTATGGGCAGCGCCGCCGAGAAGACCGTCTCTATCATGTGCCACCTCCTTCGCGCAGACGTCTCCTTCATTGTGACGCATCAGACAGCCAAGCGGGTTTTCAAGTATTTCAAGAGCGTTTATGACCGAATACGCATGCGTGTCATACGAGTGACAGTTGCATAGCGCGGAGGTAGACGGTTTGGTTCAAACGCCAGAGTTGGGAAAGCTTAGCGCCTACCCTTTTCACGTGCGGTTTATTGACATCAGCTGCCATCGTGGCAAGGCACGCAAGGAGAAGGACATGAAGCAGACCGAGACAAGCAGCCTGTATCGGCCAGAGTTTGAGCATGATGCCTGTGGCATCGGGGCGCTTGCGCATCTCAAGGGTGAGCGATCTCACCGTATGGTGGATGACGCCCTCAGTGTACTCGTCAATCTCGAGCATCGCGGTGGCAAAGGTCTTGAGGCAAATACTGGTGACGGGGCAGGCATCCTCTTCCAAGTTCCGCATCGATTCTTCCGTAAGGAGGCACAGAAATGTGGCCATTTGTTGCCTGACGAGGGCGACTACGGTGTAGCCATGCTCTTCTGCCCCCAAGACCCCCAAGGCATCACCGACGCACGTCGCATCTTTGAAGACGGGTGCGCTTCTGAGGGAGTCCCCGTACTCTTCTGGCGTGAGGTTCCTGTTGACGATCATGACCTGGGGGCTACCGCTCGTGCCTGCATGCCCACCATCCTGCAGGCATTCGTAGCGCGTCCCGCAGAGGTGGATCGAGGGGATACCTTCGAGCGAAAGCTCTACGTGTGCCGTCGGACCATAGAGAAGCGGGGCGACGCTTCCCATGAACTGCAGGATAAAATCTTCTATATCTGCTCAATGAGCTCGCGCACCATCGTATACAAGGGCATGCTCGTGGCAACACAGATGCGCGGCTTCTATCTCGATCTCAATGACGCTGCGGTGGAGAGCTCTCTAGCTCTCGTTCACTCACGCTATTCAACCAACACCACCCCAAGCTGGGAGCGGGCACATCCTAACCGCATCATCATCCATAACGGGGAAATCAACACCCTGCGCGGCAACGTCAACTGGCTACGTGCGCGCGAGCCACATCTCTATTCGCCGATCCTCGGATCAGACATCCGCAAGGTGCTTCCCGTCATCAACCGCGAAGGCTCAGACTCTGCCATCTTGGACAACGTGCTCGAGTTTCTTGTGATGAACGGACGAGATCTCGCACGGTCTGTCACCCTCATGATTCCAGAACCCTGGGAACGCAACGACCAGCTCTCTGACGCACGACGTAGCTACGATGCCTATCAGTCGATGCTGATGGAGCCGTGGGACGGACCAGCTGCGATAGCCTTCTCTGATGGCGTGCGCATGGGCGCCGCGCTCGATCGAAACGGCCTGCGTCCAGCTCGCTACTATGTGACCCGTGATGACCGCCTCATTCTCGCAAGCGAGGTAGGCGCCATTGACGTCGATCCCACCATCATCCTACAGGCGGGGTGCCTGGGGCCAGGTGAGATGCTCCTGGTTGACCCGCGCCAAGGGCGCGTCATCTGGAACGACGAGCTGCGCGATGGCTATGCCGCCCAGAAGCCCTTCCGCACTTGGCTGGACACCGAGACAGTCGAGGTCTCCGACCTGCCGCTGCGCGGTCCTTCAGGAGCGGCACTGGACGATGAGGAGCCTCTGACCCTTCGCCTTGCCTGCCACGGTTATCACTTCGATGACATCGAGGAAGTCGTGAGGCCCATGGCGCAAACGGGTGAGGTGCCACTCGCCTCCATGGGCACCGACGTGCCGCCTGCCATCCTCTCGCGTCGCTGCCGTTCGTTCTTCGACTACTTTAACGAGCTCTTTGCACAGGTGACCAACCCACCCATCGACGCCCTACGTGAGAGTCTGGTGACCTCAGGCGTGCTCTACTTGGGCAACCACGGAAACTTGCTCGAGGATTGCCGCGACGCCTGCCGCCTCATCCGCCTTGCGGGGCCCATCCTGTCAGACGAGGACTTTGAGCGGATTCGCAGCATCGATCGCGTTGGGTTCCACGTGGCAATGTTCAGAGCCACCTATCCTGCCGGTGATGCCCCTGGAGCACTCGAACAAGCGATAGACAAACTAGACAAAGCCGTAGAGCAAGCGGTACGAGAAGGGTCCAACATCGTCATCATCTCTGACCGCGCACGCCAAGGTGAGGTCCCCATTCCGTCCCTGCTTGCATTGGGTAGCGTGCATAACCACCTTATCAGGGCGGGGGTACGCATGCGTACTGACCTTATCATCGAGACGGGTGATGCCATCTCGCCGCACGATTTTGCTGCGCTGGTCGGCTACTCCGCAAGCGGCATCCATCCGTATCTCGCCCACGCATGCATCGATGCCCTCTCCGCCCAGGGCGCGATTACGCTTAGTGCCCACGAAGCGAAGGCCAACTATGACCACGCGGTGATCGCGGGCATCGTCTCAATCATGAGCAAGATGGGCATCTCCACCATGCAGGGATATCACTCTGCCCAAATCTTCGAGATCCTGGGGCTCGCTGACTCGGTGGTAAGCCGCTGCTTTGCGGGTACGACGAGTCGCATTGGCGGCATTGACCTGCAGGGCATTCAACGCGAGGCCAGCGAGCGATACCGCCAGGCACATGCCCGTGGGCTGTCAACCATGTGGCAGCTATCGAGCTCGGGCATCACCAAGTGGCGGCCGGCGGGCGAGGAGCACCTCATCACGCCGCAAGCCATCTACCTTCTGCAACGCGCCTGTCGCGAGAACGACTACGACCTCTTTGGCCAGTATTGCGCCGAAGTGCACCGTCCCGGCAAAACAACGCAGCTACGTGACCTGCTCGAGCTGATTCCCTTGGCAACCGGACCAATCCCGATCAACGAGGTGGAGCCCGTCTCCTCCATCGTACGACGCTTCAACACGGGTGCGATGAGCTTTGGCTCCATCAGCCAGGAAGCCCACGAGTGCCTCGCCATCGCCATGAACCGCCTGAGAGGACGTTCCAATACGGGCGAGGGCGGAGAGGACCCCGCCCGCGAGACGCCACTGGCATCCGGCGACTCCATGAACTCCGCCATCAAGCAGGTGGCGTCGGGACGCTTTGGCGTAACGAGCCGCTATCTAAGGAGTGCTGCCGAGATCCAGATCAAGATGGCCCAAGGCGCGAAGCCCGGAGAAGGCGGCCACCTCCCCGGGCGGAAGGTGTGGCCATGGGTTGCGCGGATCCGCCACTCGACACCTGGAGTCGGGCTCATTTCTCCCCCGCCCCATCATGACATCTACTCCATCGAGGACCTCGCCGAGCTCATCTTTGATCTAAAGTGCGCCAACCCACAGGCACGTATCAGCGTCAAGCTCGTGAGCGAGGCTGGCGTAGGCACCATTGCCACCGGCGTTGCCAAGGGTGGAGCTTCAAAGATCTTGATCTCTGGCTCCAACGGCGGCACCGGCGCCGCGCCGCGCGACTCCATCTACCATGCAGGTCTGCCCTGGGAGTTGGGCCTTGCCGAGGCGCAGCAGACGCTGCTCATGAATGGCCTACGCTCTCGCGTAACGCTCGAAACCGACGGCAAGCTTATGGACGGGCGAGACGTAGCCATTGCAGCCTTGCTGGGGGCCGAGGAGTTTGGGTTTGCCACCATGCCGCTTGTGGCCATGGGCTGCCTCATGCAACGGGACTGTCACCAAGACACGTGTCCCGTGGGCATCTGTACCCAGGACGAGTGCCTGCGCAGGCGCTTTGCTGGCAAGCCCGAGCATGTGGTCAACTTCATGACCTTTGTGGCACAAAGCCTGCGCGAGCACATGGCGCGTCTGGGCTTCCGCACGGTTGACGAGATGGTCGGCCATCCCGAATGCCTGCGGCAACGCGCGGTCGATGGCCATCCAAAAGCCAACTCCTGCGACCTCTCCGCCCTTCTCTATCAGGCAACGCCACAACTCGCAGAGCACATACCGGGTGCCGACGGAGTGCGCTTCTACCCCGAAATGGCCGCAGACCTTCACCTTGACCAGACGCTTGACGCAACGCTCTTCGTCCCATACACCACAAGCGCCCGAGAGCACATGGTTCCCGTGCGTTTCCATGCAGACATTGACAACGTCAACCGTTGCGTGGGCACCTTGCTGGGTTCGGCTGTGACCAAGGCACATCCCGAGGGGCTACCCGAGGGTGCTGTCACCATCGACTGCGAGGGCTCGGGCGGACAGAGCTTTGCGGCATTCCTCCCACGGGGCATCACGCTCAACATCGAGGGCGACGCCAACGACTACGTGGGCAAGGGCCTCTCGGGTGGCATCGTCTCCGTGCGACCTCGCTCAGGCGCGACCTACAAGTTTGACGAGAACGTCAGCGTTGGCAACGTTGCCTTCTATGGGGCAACGGGTGGCAAGGGCTTTGTGAACGGCCTCGCCGGCCAACGCTTTGGCGTGCGCAACTCCGGCGCGACGCTGGTAGTTGAGGGCGTTGGCAACCACGGTTGCGAATACATGACGGGCGGTACCGTCCTCATCCTTGGAGAGGTGGGTCAGAACTTTGCCGCTGGCATGAGCGGTGGCACAGCCTATGTCTACGACGAGCTCCGCACATTTGAGGCACGCTGCAACAAGGACATGGTCGAGTTCTCCCGCCCAACTGACGCCGAGCTCGAGCAGATCAGAAAGCTCATCGAAGAGCATGTGGAGCGGACGGCAAGCCCACGCGGCATCAAGCTGCTTTACCAGTTTGCCGACGCACGAAGGCACTTCCTGAAGGTGGTGCCTCATGAGTACCAGCGAATCATAGATCGCGCGAACCTCGAGCAGGCAAGCGGCGTAAGTCGAGAAGAAGCCATCGAGCTCGCCTTTGAGTCACTCAGGAAGGAGGCGTAAGACCATGGGAAAGCCAGGAGCATACCTTACGGTCAGCCGGCAGGAACATGCCATGCGTGCGCCAAGCGAGGCGGTGCACGATTACCACGAGCTGGCGCTGCCGCTTACTGCCGAGGCGCAGCGGGTGCAAGCAAGCCGCTGCATGTACTGCGGCGTGGCTTTTTGCCAGGTGGGGGCAAGCTTTGGGGGTGCCCGCCCATCGGGCTGCCCGCTGCACAATCTCATACCTGAATGGAATGACCTCGTATTTCGTGGGCTGTGGGACGAGGCGGCAGAGCGGCTCGCACTCACCAATCCCTTCCCCGAGTTTACGGGCAGGGTGTGCCCCGCGCTCTGCGAAGCTGCCTGCAACCTTGGTCTGCACGACGGTGCAACCACCATCAGGGACAACGAACGCGCCATCTCGGACCACGCATGGGCACAAGGACTTGGCACGCTCAGCCTTGAGACGCCACCCGAAGGCGCACCGAAAGTCGCCGTCATCGGATCGGGACCTGCCGGCCTTGCCTGTGCTTGGGAGCTTGCGAGACATGGTGTCCAAGTGACGCTGGTAGAGCGTGATGACCGAGCGGGTGGCCTCCTCATGTACGGCATTCCCAACATGAAGCTACCCAAAGAGGTGGTGGAGCGCCGCACATCGCTCATGGCGTCCCGTGGCATCAACGTGCTCTGCAACACCAACGTGACCGACCCAGCCGTCGCGCGGCAGCTCGCCTCCTCCCACGACGCCGTGGTCATCGCCACCGGTGCGCGCAAGGCTCGCATGCTCACTGTGCCAGGCTCAGATGCGGACGGCGTAGTCCTTGCTGTGGACTACCTCACCGCCGCGACCAAGGCACTCCTTGATGGCAACGGTGCGCAAGTCAGCGCTGCAGGCCGTGACGTGGTGGTGATTGGCGGAGGAGACACCGGGACCGACTGCGTGGCAACGGCTCTGCGGCAGGGAGCGCACAGCGTGACGCAGCTGGAGTTCCTCCCCGAGCCGCCCGCATCCCGTCTTGAAGGCGATATCTGGCCACAGTGGCCCCAGGTGCGCAAAGATGACTATGGCCAGCTCGAGGCCTCGGCCTTGCAGGGATGCGACCCGCGGCAATGGGCAGTCGACACACTCGAGGTTCTGCACGACGAGGAATGCGTCAGCGGCCTCCGTGTCGTCTCACTCGATTGGTCTTCCGGCAAGCCCGAGCGCCTCGCGGAGACGGAGCGGTTCATCCCGGCGCAGCTCGTACTATTGGCAATGGGATTTGTTGGTCCTGAGAGCCAGGTATTCGAAGCATTTGGCGTGACGCGCTCGGATGACGGCCACCATCTGCCCCAGACAAAAAGGGGATCACATCTCACCGTCTCAGAGAGCGACACTCCCGTCTTTGTGGCGGGAGACTGCCGTACGGGTTCCTCACTTGTAGTAAACGCCATTGCTGACGGCCTCGCGTGCGCTGCGGAGGTTGCCGAGACGCTTGGTCTGTAAGAAAGGCTTCTCACATGCACTTTACAAAAATGCACGGCTTGGGCAATGACTACCTCTACGTATACGGAGAGGTCCCCAGCAACGTCGTGGACCTTTCGATACGCCTATCTGACCGCCACTTTGGCGCGGGGTCAGACGGCATGATCTTCATCACGCCCGCCACGTCACCCGCCGCAGACTTCACGATGCGAATCTTCAACGCTGACGGTAGCGAGGCCATGATGTGCGGAAACGGCATTCGCTGCGTGGGCAAATACGTCTACGACAAGGGTTTAACCGAGAAGACCTGCATCAATATCGAAACCCTCTCGGGCATCAAGCACCTCGTACTGCAGATAGAAGACGGCCAAGCATGCGGAGCAACCGTGAGCATGGGCCACGTGGCCGTGAGCGACGAGTTGCCTATACCGATTGAGTCTTGCGACGAGGACTCCTCGCTCATCTGCACGCCAGTCAACGTGGGCAACCCCCACGCAGTGTTCTTCGTATCCGATGCCGAGGCAGTTCCCTTGACCGTGCTGGGACCACGTGTCGAGCATCACGAGTTATTTCCAGGCGGCGTTAACGCTGAGTTCGTTCAGGTACTCTCGTCGCACGAGCTCCGCATGCGCGTATGGGAGCGCGGGAGCGGCATCACGTTGGCTTGCGGCACCGGCGCCTGCGCGTCGGTTGCTGCAGCAGTCAGCAAGGGCTTCTGCCCCAAAGAAGAGCCCATCACTGTACAGCTTGACGGCGGAGCGCTGCAGATAACCGTCCAAGCAAACGGAGAGGTATTGA
>JAUNJR010000236.1 GCA_030533135.1 Coriobacteriales bacterium | reverse complement strand
AGGGCTTTGCACGTCTCGATCCTGACGAGGATGGCGAGGACATGCTGCCCTTGCTGAACATGATTATCGAGGGTATTCCCGCACCCGACGTTGATGCTGACGGTCCTTTGGCCATGCAGTGCGTGACCGTTGACCACTCAAGCTACGTTGGCCGCATTGGTATCGGCCGCGTGTGGTCAGGCACCATCCGCCAGGGCACGAAAGTCCTGGTCGTGAAAAATGACGGAAGTCGCAGCATGGGGCAGGTTAAGCAGCTCTTCACCTTTGACTACCTGGGTCGTAAGGAGTGCAAGGAGGTCCAGGCGGGCGACATCGCTGCGGTAGTTGGTATTGATGGCACTGACATTGGTGACGTCTACACTGATCCCGATAATCCTGTCGAGCTTGATCCCATTGAGATTGATCCTCCGACGCTTGCCGTCGTGTTTGAGGCATCAACCAGTCCGCTTGTCGGTCGCGATGGTGACATTGTTGGCGGGCGTCAGCTCAAGGAGCGCCTCGATCAAGAGCGTGAGAACAACGTCACCATGCGCATCGAGGAACTTGAGGACAAGACGGGCGTCGAGGTGGCCGGACGCGGCATCCTGCATCTCTCGGTGCTCATGGAGCAGATGCGCCGCGAAGGCTATGAGTTCCAAGTTGGTCGCCCGCGCGTACTCTTCAAGAAAGGCCCGGACGGTACGATGTTCGAGCCCATCGAGCAGGCTGTCGTCGAATGCCCCAACGACTATGCGGGCAAGGTCATTGAGGTTTTCGGAAATGCTGGCGGAACCATGGTCGACATGGCATCTGGTGTTTCGCAGACTCACCTTGAGTTCAAGATTCCCACGCGTGGCATTATGGGCCTCAAGAACCGCATTTTGAACGTCACACACGGCGAGGCAGTGTTCTATCACACGTTCCTTGAGTACGGACCGTTTGCGGGCGATATTGGTGGTCGTCAAAATGGTGCCATGATCAGCATGACTACCGAAAAGGCCGTTGGATATGCTCTGGGCAGCCTGCAGGAGCGCGGTGCGCTCTTTGTGGCTCCCGGCGACGACTGCTACGAAGGCATGCTGGTGGGGGAGCGCCCCCAGCCTGGTGACATGGTAGTCAACATCGCAAAGACGAAGAACTTGGGTAACCAGCGCTCATCGACGGCAGATATTGCCGTGCAGCTGACGCCACCGCGCACCTTCACCTTGGAAGAGGCACTGGAGTACATCATGGACGACGAGCTGGTGGAGATTACCCCCAAGAACATTCGCATGCGCAAGCGCCTTCTGACTGAGACCGAGCGTCGCAAGTGGAATGTCCGTCACGGCTTGGTGAACAAGTAGCGACGAAGGGTACAGGTGTCCCTCATTTACCTATCACAAAGCAACAGGCTGGTAGGCACAGAGCTGACTTGTATGCCGTGGTATGATGCTCAAAAAAGAGAGGTGAGGGACATGGAAGCAGTACTTGACCGAACGTATGACGTGACGGCTACCAAGAAGAAGCCTGATAGACGCCTGCACGTCTCCACGCTGTACATAACGCTCATTGCGATGACGCTTCTGGCGTTTCTGTTTACGTTCACCCTTACGACGGCGTGGGGCGAGCGCATGGATCAGCTTGCCGCTTTGTCATCGAGTGACGTCTTCAAGACGATGGATCTCGAGGCGCTCGATGGTACCCACTTTACGTCAGAGAACCTTAAGGATGCCCGCATCACGGTTTTCAATGTCTGGGGTACGGAATGCCCTCCCTGCATTCGTGAGATTCCTTATCTTC
>JAUNJR010000235.1:1508-1759 GCA_030533135.1 Coriobacteriales bacterium | reverse complement strand
ACGCACGAGGGCATCTCCAAGCGCTATGGCCTCATCTACGTGGACCGCGATGAGTTCGACCTCAAGGAGATGAAACGCTACCGCAAGGATTCCTTCTTCTGGTACGAGAAGGTCTGCAAGTCCAACGGTGCCGAGCTCTAGCAATTACTGCGACAAAAGAAGGGGTGGGCCCCAAATGCGGGTATGCCATTGTGGCCCACCCCGTTGCTATCTTGGTCAAACGCCCGTATTCCAGTAAGGCCCACTCCCCG
>JAUNJR010000235.1:0-1498 GCA_030533135.1 Coriobacteriales bacterium | reverse complement strand
CGGGTCCCGCCCAATAGAAATACCTGCCAAAAAAGCGGGGTGGGCCCCAATGGGCGTTTCGCCCTGGGGGCCCCACCCCTTTGCTAGCTTGGTCAAACGCCCTTATGCCTGAACGGCCCACTCCCAGATGTGGGTGCCGTCAGCGGCCTGCGGGTTGTCACGCAGGGTGTAGATCCAGCTCCAGTGGTCGCTGTACTTGACCTCCTCGAATGTGCCGTCCTGGTTGTAGTCCTCGGCAAACGTGAGCTTGCCGCCCTGGCGGGTCTCGCCAGAGATGCCGGTGACCTCGGCCAGGTCGGACGTCTCGTACAGGGACAGCTTGTAGCGGCCGTCGGCCGTCTCGGAGGTGGTGAAGCCGGACGCAATGCCCTGGTCGCCGTCGAAGTGGGTATCGGTGACCTCGGCACCCTCGGTGATGAGAGCCCAGATGCGCTTGGAGCAGAGCTCGGGGTCGACGGAGGAGTCGGTCTCGCCCTGAACCAGCCAGATGGCGGTCTTGGCGTCCTTGAGCTTGAGCAGCTCCTCGTCGGTCGGAATGGCGTCGTCGGACTCGGAGCGCGCGTTGGCGGCGTCGAGCGCCGGGCAGTTGATCATCGCGGCCTTGAAAAGGTCGGGGTAGGCGATGAGCATACGCGTGGTCATGAAGCCGCCTGCGGAGCAGCCAGACACGTAGACCTCGTCGGGGTTCACGCCGCAGTCGGCGATGACCTTCTGGATCTCGTTGTAGCAGGGCTCCAGCAGGTTGTCCTTGACGGCGAAGTACCACATGTTGGGCGCCTGGAACGCCATGACGGTGGCGTCGCCAAAGACGGCCTGGGCCTCGTCGGAAACCCATGCCACGCCGCCACGGTTGGCCAGCAGCTGGGCGACGTTGTTGTTGGTGTCCTTGACGGGGAAGTCGCCCTCGCCGTTGCCGTGGAACCAGACGATGAGCTTGTCGTTGGTGCCCTTGTGCAGCTGGTAGTTAATCTCGTCCTGGACGTCCTCGAACTTGGCGAGCTCGGCGTTCTCAAGATCCTTGTAGGACGTGGCGGCAGAGGTGAACGTGCCGGTAAAGGCAAGATCGCGGCCATCTTTGGTGGTGAGCGTGAGATCCTTGGTCTGGTTGATGGTAAAGCTCAGGATGGCAGGATAGTTGCGGCCCTCAGCAAGCCAGGTGAGAACGGGGGCCTGTGCCTGGTTGAAGTACACAGTGGCGACACCGCCATTCGTCTCGGTCTTGACGACCTCGAGGGGAGCGGTGGCGTCAAAGTACGCATACGGCTGGTCCTTGGCCTCGCCGTAGTCGACGGTCGAGGTCATGAGCACCTCAAAGGTATCGTTCTCAAGGCCAGAGACCGTGTTGTCTCCAAAGTCGATGACCATGCGGTCAACGTACATACCTGCGTCAGTGACCGTGCCGCCAAGGACGACCTCGTAGGTGTCGGCCGGAGTATCTCCGCCGCCCGCGTCACCTGAAGGTGCGCTGCCACCACAAGCGGTCAGCAGCATGGTCAGC
>JAUNJR010000040.1:12124-15683 GCA_030533135.1 Coriobacteriales bacterium | reverse complement strand
GGAGCGCTTCCTCTCGGGAGTCTCGCTCACTAGTTCGCACCGCCCTTCGCGGCCAGGACTGCCTCAAACTGGCCGAAGCCGTTGGCGTCGATCTCGTCGATGAGCGAGGCATCGCCCTCGCCCACAAGGGCACCATGCACCATGACGTGGGTGCGGTCGACGTCGAGGCGCTCGAGGATGCGCGTGTTGTGCGTGATGATGAGCAGTGCGCCGTCGCACTCCTGGCGATACGCCTCGATACCGCGCGACACGATGGCCAGTGCGTCGACGTCAAGGCCGGAGTCGGTCTCATCCAAGATGGCCAGCTTGGGCTGCAGAAGGAGCAGCTGGAGCATTTCGATCTTCTTCTTCTCGCCACCGGAGAAGCCGACGTTCAGCTCGCGCGTAAGGAAGGAATCGTCCATGTCGAGCTGCTTGCAAATGTCTGCAACGCGCTGGCGGAACTTGCGGGCCGTGGTCTTGAGTTCGGGGCGCATCTGGCAAATGGTACGCAGGAAGCTGTACAGGGGGACACCGGGAACCTCGACCGGAGCTTGATAGGACAGGAAGATACCAGAGAGCGAACGCTTGTCAGGCGAAAGGTCGGTGATGTCAGTACCGTCAAAGGTGATGGTTCCGTCCGTGACCTGATAACTTGGGTCGCCCATGATGACGTGGCCAAGGGTTGACTTGCCGGCACCATTGGGGCCCATGAGGACGTGGGTCTCGCCACTGGAGATCGAAAGGGAGATGTCGTGAAGAATGGGCTTATCTTCGGTTCCAGCCGAGAGCCCTTGGATGGAAAGAAGCGTGTCTGGCATGATGCCTCTCCTGTGAGTCTGCGTATCGCGGTTGGTAATTCCTAGCTACGGTGCGGGATTTTACCCCGATATGGGGGATAATTTCAATTGTTGTTATTGAGGTGCCATCGCAAGTACATGACCGCGAAGCCATCTGAGGCGGACAGTCTACAGATTCCCGCGTGGGGCGGCCCCTTTGATACGCGAGTATCGTGCTAGCATCTTTGGTAGGGAGGTGGCACATGCAGACATGGAAGCACATAGGGACGTGGCTCTCGCGGAACATGCTCTTTATTGTGCCGCTCTGCATTGCGTTCGGAGTTCTCTTTCCCGAGCTGCTTATCCCCCTGAAACCTATTATTCCGACGCTCTTCGCCATCGTCACCTTTCAAAACGCCCTTGGTAATGATTTCAAGAGCTTGCACGACACGCTCCGCAAGCCATCCGCGCTGCTCATGACGATCTTCATCGTGCATGTGGCAGCGCCGGTGGTGGTTCGGCTGGTGAGCGGTCTCTTGTTTGGGGACTCTCCCGACACGGTCGTGGGTACCGTGCTCGAGGCGAGCGTACCCGTTGGGGCGACCACCGTCATGTGGGCGGGCGTCTATGGGGGCAATGTCGCGCTGGCGCTGGCCATGATGTTCGTTTCGACCATCATTGCGCCGTTCACCATACCTTGGACCTTACGACTGCTGGTCGGCGCGTCGGTTGAGGTAGACGTTTTGGCCATGATGGGCGACATGCTTTATATGGTGGGTATTCCGGCCGTGCTGGGTGTGACGTTCAACCAGTTGAGCCACGGCTGGGGCAAAGAGAAGCTCTCGCCCGTGATGGCGCCACTCTCGAGCATTCTGGTTCCCATCATCATCGGCACCAATGCCACCGGGATTTCGCATTTTATGCTCAATCTGACACCGCGCCTGGTTGCCGTTGCCTTGTTCGTGGGTTGTGTGACGGCGGTCAGCTTGGTGGTGGGCTGGCTCGTGGCGCGGGCTATGCGTCAAACACCCGAGACGACGCTCACCATGATGTTTGACTGCGGCATCAGAAACATCTCTGCAGGTGCGGTGCTGGCAGCGGCGTACCTTCCTGCCGAGGCACTCTTTCCCGTTATGGTGGGCACGCTGTTCCAGCAGCTGTTTGCCGCCATCGTGGGGCGGGCCATGCAGCGTCGGGCGGAAGGATAGTTGATGTGACGTCACTGAGAGATGAGCTTACGCTCTTTGTCCCCACGTGCGAGCAGGAAATCCATGATCGTGCGCTCATGCTGGCTGCCCTTGACGCTGCAGAGGCAAAGGGATCCGCTGCCCTCGAGGCCCTGTGGGGTCGTGGCGATCCGTGGCACCTGACGGCCTCTGCGTGGGTGGTGTCACGTGACGGTTGCCAGGTTCTCATGGCTTATCACAACCTGTATCAGTCTTGGGCGTGGCTGGGTGGACATGCTGATGGCCAGCGCGATTTGGCTGCGGTTGCCTTGCGTGAGGTCATGGAGGAGAGTGGACTGACGCGGGTGCGCCTAGGGTGGCCGCATATCATCTCATGCGAGGCCTTGACGGTCGATGGGCACGAGAAACGCGGCAAGTACGTCTCCTCTCACCTGCATCTGAATGTGACCTATTTGGTCGAGGCTGACCCTGCCGAGCCAGTGCGCTCAAAGGTGGACGAGAACAGTAGCGTTGCTTGGATGACGCCTGAAGAGGCACTTGCCCGCTCCGCCGAGCCATGGTTTGTCGAGCGCGTGTATCCCAAGCTCATAAAGCAAGCTGCGACGCTGGGGTGGGAGATTCCGTACTGAGCCTTGGTGCCTACGGGTCAGCTTTGCTTCCGCACCCCTGCATCTAAGTGTCTGACTCTGGTTCGGGTGTTCCCTCCGCTACGCTGTCCTTGACCATAAAAAGCGATGATGTGTACAAAAGTGGAACAAAACGCGCCTCAAAAACCAAAAAACGCGATATTGTGAACGGATTTGGGCATTTGTTCTTGAAAAGACGTACATAACATCGCTTTTTTTGGTTTTATGCGGACCCTGATAGGCCATTTTGTTCACATAATCGCGTTTTGTGGTCGACGGTTCCAGACGAACAGTGATATGCCGATTTGTCTGGGCGATGCGTTACGATGTTTACCCCGCAAGCCGACAAGAGAGGTATTCGCATGATAAGGACCAACCATGCTGTTCTGCACGCCTTTGATTTCGAGTCGGGAAGCGCCTATCTTTCTGAGGATGAGCTGCTGCTTGGCGATAGGCAGGTCAAATCATACGTACAGCGACATCTGCGGCGCATCACAAGCAGTGCCGAGAGCCGTCATGGCGTGTTTTCTGAAGGAAGCCTCTTTGCCGAGCAGCTGACGCAGTACCTGGCGGGAGAGAATACCTTCCTAGGCATATCCACGCAGGTTGCGCAGTGGTTTTGGGAAGAGCTTCGCCGTGCGGACAGCGTTGAGCAGTGTGACTTGCTGGTCGCAGAGTTCGAGGATACGGGCGAGATGAAGGTCACCGGCAAGATGGATGACGACGCGCTTGCGGCGGCCTTCGAGTCGGGTGGCACGCGATGGTTTGCGGTGCTCGTCTTGCCGCGTAAGCTCTCGTTTGCTCACGAGGTGGGGGAGAGTTCCAACGGCATCTATCGTCATGATGGGATGCTGCCCAGTCCTACGCAGAAGGTCATCAGCTATCTTCTGGTGAATGAGGAAACCCTCGAGATCAACTTCTCTGATAAGCCGCGTCTGATTGCGGGCCGTGAGGTCAATGTCATTGCCGACGAGTTCCTCAAGTGTCA
>JAUNJR010000040.1:0-12024 GCA_030533135.1 Coriobacteriales bacterium | reverse complement strand
CTGATTGATCGGCCTGGTTACCTCGAGTTCACGCGTGGGGAGGATGGCCGGCTTACCATCACCATCTCCAACGTGGCTCGCATCGACAATCGCTAAAGCATCTCGAGAAAGAAAAGAGGCGCGACGGCTTTAATCTGCCGTCGCGCCTTGAACTAGGTACACACGTAGGTGCTAGTTGGTCTCCTCAAACTGCTTTGCGATGCCACATGCACGATAGGCCCGGAACGCAAGGATTGCCAGAAGGATGGCCATTCCCAAGAGGATTCCGCCGAATATGAAAAGAACCGGCTCATCTGCGGCTACGAGGAAAATAACTACCGCTCCAGCAACCATGACGCAGGTTATGATGCCATAGGCGAACACCTGGGACCAGAGCGCCTTGGATGAAGTTACGAGGTCTTGGGTCAACTGATAGGTCGATTCAGAGATGGGGGCATCGGGATCTACCGCAGCCGCCTCGAGCTCAGCAAGCGCTTCCTTATAGGCATCGCTCCGCCTGAACATCGGTATCAGCTGGGCCACAATGCAGGCGCAAAATGCGATGCGGCCTATGTTTGCGCCGATTCGTCCCGTCACTACCATGGCGATAAAGATCACGATGAACCCCACCACCACAGCTGCGTCAACGACGTAGAGGTATTTGTAAAGCTGCGTGTCCTCGCGCATGCGCATGAGCATGAACTCGTCCTTGGTCATGGCTCTCTCCATTCCTGGTCAGTCCGATTTGACAACCATTTTGACATGTATACGAACGTGTGATGCAATTTGTCGGTTAATCTCGTGGCTAAACGGCACTTGCGCTACTCACCCGTCGCTGTGAAGACCCCAATGAGCGCAATCCCCGCAAAGTAACAGGCAACGCAGAGTGCAATGAACGAGATGGCATACAACACGATGGTCCGAGTGAACGCCTTGATGCTCAGTGGGTGATTCTCGGGGTCCTTATGCCAGCGCCAGAGGGTAATGACCGCGTCAACAAAGCCAAGGAACCCGGTAAGCATGCAGACGATGATGGCGGGGAAGGCGACGCTCGTGACAATGGACTCAATTACGGTAAAGACCAAGGTCAATACATAGGCAAGTAGCGCTACAGGCCAAAAGAAGAGCAGCATGAGCATTACGATTGAGCAGCCAGCCACGATAACCTCCCGTCAAACAGGTAACGCTGAGAGTATATCCCCAGGACTCACGTTGGTGGCGCGGGGATGAAGCCAGGTAGGTCACGCAGCATGCAGATGCGCGGCACATCGCGTGAGAAATCCCAGCTATGAGCAGAATTACCCCGGCACCAGCGCTTCTGTGAACAGGCTGCGCAGGTGGGGTTGCGATCAGCGAGAGCGTTGTCCTGCCGATAGATCTCGAAGCCGTTTTGCCACACCTCGACAATGTCATCGGTGCGGATGTTGCCAAAGACGGTTTCGGGACGCCGCTCGATGTCCAGACAGCTGCCAATATCTCCGTTGTGCATGACTGACATCACGTGGATGCCGGCGTTGCAGAGAAAGAACCAGTTGCGGAGCTCGCCCTCGTATCCCAGTCCCAGATAGTGGCAGCAACCGTAACTGACGGGCCACTCCTGCTCGCGCTTCTCCTTGATGAATGAAAAAAGCTGGGCATAATCCTCTGGCTGGAACAGGATTTCTGGGTGAAGCAGCGCGCTGCCAATGGGCTCGACGCTTGCCAGTCGCCAACTGTCGATGGGCAGGGTAACCATGAGGTCAAAGAGGTCGTCAAGCTCACTCATGGTCTGATGGTTCATGACCGAGGTGACCTGCAGCGCCTTGAGCCCACCTGTGGAGGCAAGGTTGCGGATGCCTTCGAGGGCCGCCCGGTATGCCCCAGAATGGCGCCGTACCGAGTCGTGCGTCTTTTCAGTCCCGTCCAGGCTGACCGAAACGGTGCGCAGGCCACTCTGCACGAGGCGCTCTGCCGCGGCGCGGTCAATGAGTGTGGCATTAGTGGTCATACCCCAGGCAAACCCAAGGTCACGAATGCGGTCGCCAAGTTCATAGATGTCCTTGCGCAGCATGGGTTCGCCACCCGTGAGCACCATAAAGACGCTGGTACCGAAGGCCTCGCGAACGCGTTCGAGAATCGCGTAAAACTCGTCGAGCGCCACTTCGTCAGTCAAGGTGTGCTCGTCGCAGTGGCTGCCACAGTGCACGCATGAAAGGTTGCATCGCGGCGTGACCTCAAAGAAGAGCTGTTGGAGCGTCGGCCTGTGGATATTGCGCTCAAAGCGGTTGCGCTGCCGCTCAAGACCGGCGAGCTTGAGGGAATTGCTTTGCTGCATGGCTCTAACCACTGACGGGCGGTCCATAGAGCGCAGGCTGGATTGCCTCCGTCTCGGTATCGCCAGAATCCTCTACGACGATATCTGTTTCGGAATCCACGGGAGGACCGTAGACATCCTCGATGGGCTCATCCTCATACTCTGGCGGTGGACCATAGACGGTCTCGATTGGCTCGTTGTCATCTTCAGGGATGACTGGGGGGCCATAGACATCCTCGATGGGGTCATCGTGGTCTTGGATGGGTGGTGGCCCATATACCGCCTCGATGTTGCGACCGCACTGGGTGACGGCAATGCCTGAGCCAAGCGCGAGCACCACAGCAGCCGTGGCTGTACCATATATCAAGGTCTTCTTCATGACACCACCTCACAAAGCATTAGAGATGTCTTGATCCAACTACCCTGCCCGCTGGAGAGCCGCATCACCCCAAATAGAATCCCTCGTCAAAGAGGCTGATGACGGTTGGATCATCACTTCGGCCAACGCAGACGCACACGTCGGCCTCATCAGGCGTCGCAGCCAGGGTGCATTCCTGTGCCTCGAGCAGTGCCGCAAGGTAGTCGCCGAGCGTGAAGTCCACGTCGCCGATTGGCAGTTTGGCACCCCGCATGATGCGGACGTAATGGTTGGGGAAGTTCACGATTGCGTACGGCAGACGTGTTCCCTTGCCAGACAGGTCGTCGCGGAAGAGAAGGTTCTGCGCGTTGTATTGCGAAACGGCAGCACCGGTATTCTTGACGGCGAGCGCGCCGGAGAAACAAGTGGTGATGTCCTCCCAACGCGTTGCGCCAGCATAGATATGCTGCACCTGGACTACGAGGTACACCTCAGACTTGCGTGCCTTTCCCATGTGAGCGTCGAGGTATTCGACAGAGTTCGTGCTGGTCGTGACGTCGCCACTCGTTACCATGCTGTCGTTCTTGAAGTTTGAGTTCCAGCCAATGTTTAGGCGTTCCCCCTTTGTCGTGATACCAATGAAGTGCAGGTCAACGTCTACGCGGTTCCTTCGCTCGTCCCAGAAGGTGAAGAAGCGTACGATCTGGTCATCAGGAAGGTCGTACGCCATCCCTACGGGCGGCCAAGCGGTGCCGGTGTCGCCCGTGTCGTTGGGCATGAGGATTGATCCCACCAACGAGATGCCTTGCGTGTCCAGATGTACGCTCTTGCCCTTAAGCGGCGTGTCAATCATACGCAGACGTGGTACAAGCAGCTCGCGCATGATTTCGCTGACGACCTTGCTCGATTGCTCTTCCTCGGTCACGGGTTCGATGGTCCAGCTTGCATAGCCACCTTGAACCAGGTGGAACTGGGGAGAGGTCTCACTCATGATGGTTATCGTGCGCACGAGGGTCGGCAACGAGTAGCTGCCCACGTTCTCCATGACTATGGGGCGAAGCAGGTCTTTCGGACACCCGTGCTTGGCAAGGCGTGTGAGCGAGCGGAAGAGCATGCCCGGTCGCTTACCATAGTGGGCGAGGAGGGCTTCCCAAGCCAGCTGGAGCTCATCGGGCCCTTCCGGTTTAGAAACCTGCTCTTCGGCGGGCTGAGCAACAGGCTCGGGTTCCACCGCCTTGTTATCTACGTCGTGCTTCATGAGTTTGGAGAACTTGTCGAGCAGTCGCTCGGGAAGTGTGGTCTTATGGGATGACAGCGCAACTTCCACGGGCTTGGGTTCAGGTTGGGGTGCTGGCTTTGGAGCCTTTGCCTCCTCCACAGCAGCCCACAGCCTCTCGAGTTCGGAAGCCCACGAAACCACCTTGCCAGACCATACCAGCTCGCAGGCTTCTTTCAGATGGGGCCCCGCAAAGCGCTCAATCGAGAGGAAGGTCGGCGCACGGCGTTCCTTCTTGCCTGCGTCGGCTATGTTGTGCGCGATAGACATGGTGCTGAAACGCTCGAAGGCTCGGCAGAGGCCCTTCTTCTGGCGAGTCGCCAAATGGCCCTTCTGCGTGGCGTTGAGAAGAAAGAGTGTGGCCTTCAGCAAGTCACCAGGGTGCTGTGCCAGCCCGCCCGCGACGCGTGCAAGCGTAGCAGAATCGGACTCGGACGCAACCCGAATGAGCTCCATCATGTTTTCGTGGAAGGCAACCTTGGGGAAGGAGGCCTCATCTGCCTCCTCGCCAAGGTCAGCGAAGACGAGCATGGCTGTCTCAATCTCCGCGGGATGCATACGCGTGGCGCGTGCAAGGCGCGCCTCCACAACGGCGCGCAGGTCCTCCACAGTCAGAATGAGGTGCAGTACCTTTGACTCGACGAGCCGCTCGTCTTCCTCGGTCTTGGGCGTGGACTCGACATCAGGCATCCAGCCCTGAGAAACCGTCACGTCAAGACCCATGAAGCCCGCTATGAGTTCGACACCGTAGGTGGACAGGTAATGCATGGCTTGGTGATAGCGGAAGGTTGCCTCATCCATCTCCATGACTTGGCTGGGGAAGTCGGGATACATGGGCGCGACAGTGACGTTGGGTACCAGGCGCTGGATGTCGGAGAGCGGATTCACGCCCTGATTGCCCAGGCTCTCGGAGAGCGGCAGGAAGCTCGTCTGTTCAGCGAGCTTTGCCATGTGATGGTGATAGGCTGCCAGCGCAAGAATCGAGGGCTGCGAAAGCGTGTACCCCGTGCCTTCGAGATTCGTATTGGCGGTTACTGCCCAGGCCATGTCAGCGTCATTGAGCTCGACGCCTTCAAGATCGGCACGATGAGCGAAGAGGGGATAGTACAGGATGCCAAAGGCCTCGAATGGGGCCTTTCGAGCCTGATACCAAGTGGCGTTCTGCGTTTTGGTCATGGTGACTCCTCCTTGGCCGGACAAGAGGGTAACACGTGTCTTCCTATTCTAGAGTAGCACGAGGTCCAGTCCTTGACGCGCGTGCTTCGATGCGGTATCCCTTATCTGGCAGTCGTTGTCGCCGGTTACTTTTCGCTCTCTCAAAGCGGTGGTCGTGGGTTCGAATCCCACCGGGCGCGCCTTCTCACATGCGCCCGTAGCTCAGTGGTAGAGCACCTAGTTACCCGGTGCGTTGGACAGCTAAAACGAGGCGCTCCTTTGGCGAGCGCCTCGTTTTTTACTCTTGCGGTGCGCTATCATAGAGCTGGCAGTCGTTGTCGCTGGTTACTTTTCGCCTCTCACGCAGGAGGTCGTGGGTTCGAATCCCACCGGGCGCTCCTTTCATGCGCCCGTAGCTCAGTGGTTAGAGCGCCTTAGTCATCCAGTGCGTTTGACAGCCACGGGCGGAGCATCCCTTTGTGGGTGCTCCGTTTTTTACGTCATGCGTTGCGCTATCATAGAGCTGGCAGTCGTTTGTGCTGGCTACTTTTCGTTCAGGGGGACCGAAGGTGCGGGTTCAAATCCCGCCAGGCGCTCGCGCCTGTGGCCCAACTTGGTAGGGCGTCGGTTGAAAATTCCAGTACGCTAGACAGCCACGTGGGGCATCGCCTTCGTGACGGTGCCCCACTCCGTTTCTGGTTATCTAAGAGGAGACGTCATGCCCCTTACCAGAGAAGATGTGGCGGGCATCGCAGAATATGCGCGCATTGGCCTCACGGACGACGAGCTTACCGAGATGACCTCTTACCTTAACGATGCGGTCGATTTGCTCGACCCTCTTCTTGCGTACGATCTTGAGGACGTTGAGCCGACCTTCCACCCCATCGGTGACCTTGTCAACGTAGTGCGCGATGACGTTGTGGTGGCGGGACTTTCTCTGGAAGAGGCTTTAGCCAATGCAGGTAGTAAGCGAGGTCGTGCGTTTCGTGTACCAGCCATTCTTTCAGATGGGGGAGCCGCGTGATGGGATGCTTCGACGCCCTTTCTGCGCGACAGATTGCCGCCGGCATCGTTGCGGGCGATTTCTCCGCCACCGAGGTTGCGCGGGCCTCGCTTGATGCCATTGCTGCCCGAGATGGCCAGGTACAGGCCTTTTTGCAGCTCAGTGAGGACCGAGCGCTTGCAGCAGCCGCCAAGACGGACGCGGCGCGCGCTGCGGGAGAAGTACTCCCACCGCTAGCGGGAGTCCCCGTGGCCTTCAAAGACAACATGAACCTCATGGGGACTCGTACGACCTGCGCAAGTCGCATGCTCGAAACGTATGAGAGCGCCTATACCGCGACGTGCGTGCAGCGCATGCTTGATGCTGGCGTGACACCTATGGGCAAGCTCAACATGGACGAGTTTGCCTTTGGGTCGACCACGGACTCCTCGGCATTTCATCCTACGAACAATCCGTGGGATACCACACGCGTGCCAGGTGGGTCTTCCGGTGGCAGCGCTGCCGCAGTTGCGTCGGGCGAGATCACTATTGCCTTGGGATCCGACACGGGTGGCTCCATCCGCCAACCGGCATCGCTTTGCGGTGTGGTTGGAATGAAGCCCACGTATGGCATGGTGTCGCGTTTTGGCGTGGTGGCCTTTGGAAGCTCGCTTGACCAGGTTGGTCCCTTCGGTCGCCACGTCGAGGACGTTGCCCTGGCACTGAACGCGTTGACAGCTGGTGGCCACGATCGTTTTGACTCGACGAGCCAAGACGGTGAGCAGGACTTTTTGGCGCATCTGAATGATTCCATCGAGGGGCGCTCGGTTGGCGTCATCCCCGCACTTTTCGAGGCCAAGGGGCTAGCGCCAGAAGTCCGCACCGCTCTGCAAAGGGCTGCGGACAAGTTGGCGGATGCGGGTGCGAACATCATTGAGGTGGACCTTCCCAACATGGCCTCGGCCATAGCCGCGTATTACGTCATTGCTCCGTGCGAAGCCTTCTCAAACCTGGCCCGCTATGACGGTGTGCGCTACGGCTATCAGGAGCCTGGTTGCTCCACGCTCGCCGAACAGTCGTCGCTATCGCGCGCCCACGGCTTTGGGGCAGAGGCAAAGCGTCGTCAGATGCTTGGTGCCTATCTGTTGTCCAGCGGTATCTATGAAAAGTATTATCTGGCGGCGCAGAAGGTGCGCACGCTCATCACAGCGGACTACCGGCGTGCATTTAAGCAGGTTGACGCCATATTGATGCCAGCCAGCCCGACACCAGCGTGGAAGCACGGGGCGATCTCGGACCCTGCCGAGCTCTATCTGGCAGACATCTACACCATCTCAAACAACATTGCCGGCAACTGCGGCATCAGCGTGCCTGTGTGCCTTGGCGCTGAGAGCGGCTTGCCCATCGGCGCGCAGCTCCAAGGTCCCGTCTTTGCTGATGCGCAGCTGCTCACCTTTGCCCGTGCGCTTGAACGCTCCTGCTCGATGGAGGGTGTCGTCGCACCGGGGTTTTCCGGAAGGGGAGGTGAGCTCTAGGTGAAGACACTCCAGCAGGTCCTGGAGGACTGGGAGGCCATCATTGGCCTTGAGGTCCACACCGAGCTCACGACGCTCGAGACCAAGATGTTCTGTGGCTGCCGCCTCTCCCATGATGACGAGCCCAACGAGAACGTGTGCCCGATTTGTCTGGGTTTGCCGGGAGCCTTGCCCGTCCCCAACGAGAAGGCCATCGAGTCCATTGTCATGGCGGGCCTTGCCACCAACTGCCAGGTCATGCGCCGCTCCATGTTCTATCGGAAGCATTACTTTTATCCCGATATGGCCAAGAACTACCAGACTACGCAGGGACCCATCGCCTTTGTCATGCACGGCCATCTTGATCTAGAAGTCAACGGTGAAGGCGCACAAGAGCGTCCGGACGCGACGGTCAAAAAGGCTTCTGACGGCAGCTATGTGGCGCCAATCCGAATCTTGCGCATCCATATGGAAGAGGATGCTGCCAAGATGAACCATCTTGGGGGAGTCGAGGGACGCATTGGTGGGGCGAGCGAAAGCCTCATTGACTACAACCGCTGTGGTACGCCCCTGATTGAGCTGGTGACTGAACCCGATCTGCGTACGCCCGAGGAAGCGCGCCTCTTTATGGAGAAGCTTCGCCAGACCTTTCTTACGCTGGGCATCTCCGACTGCTCGCTGGAGAAGGGGTCGATGCGCTGCGACGGCAACATCAGCTTGCGCAGGCGAGGAGAGACGACATTTGGCACGAAGACCGAGATGAAGAACCTCAACTCGTTCAAAAGCCTCCATGATGCACTTGAGTATGAGATTCGTCGCCAGGCTGAGGTCCTTGAAGAGGGTGGGGTTGTCTATCAGGAGACCAGGCATTGGGAGCCTAGCAAGCGCCGTACGGTGGTCATGCGGGTCAAGGAGACCAACGATGACTACCGCATGTACCCTGACCCAGACCTGGCTCCGTTTGATCTTTCAGACGAGTTCATTGAGCGGTGTCGCGCTCGGGTACCTGAGCTGCCAGATGCCAAGCGAGACCGGTACGTTAGAACATTTGGGCTCAAACGTGATCATGCGGCTCGGTTGGCGGGGGACCCGGCGGTTGCACGCTTCTTCGAAGAGACTGTGGCAGATGCCGATGAGAAGCTGGCGGGCGTGGTTGCGAACGTCGTGCTCAATATCGTTCCAGCTCACCCTGGCGTCGACGTGCACCAGGCTAGGGTCATATCTGAGCTTCTGGCGGCCGACGCTGTTACCTTTGCGCAGGCGCATGAGGTACTTGAGGCAACCGCAGGTACTGATGTCGATCCAGAAACGTACGTGGACGAACACGGCATGCGCCAATCGACCGATGCTGATGCCCTTGGAGCCATAGTCGACGAGGTCCTCGCTCGCTGTGCTAGCCAAGTTCAGCAGTATCGTTCGGGAAACAAGAAGGTTGTCGGCTTCTTGGTGGGCCAGTGCATGAAAGCCACAGGAAGTGCGGGCAACCCAAAGCTCTTTAGTCAGTTGTTGGTACAGAAGCTGGATGGGTAAATTACCAACGTGAGCCTTGCTTGGCCTACGACGATTGAGGTTTGTCGGATGAAGGATGCTCTCAAATATGGGATGGCAACGGTGCTTCATGCTACCTGGGGGATGCCACAAAGTCTGGTGGGACTTTCGATTCTCGCCATGACGGGGCGAAAGGCACCACACTTTCGTTTTCGTTCGGCAATCGTTACGGAATGGCGGCTTCGGCGCGGATTGTCGCTTGGTCCCTTCATCTTCTTGCCAAGTCGCTGTCCGCGGCGGCTTCTGATTCACGAATACGGCCACACCGTTCAGGCGCTTATCCTTGGGCCCCTGTACCTGCCAATTATTGTGTTGCCTTCGCTTACCTGGGCAGGCGTCCCCACGTTTGAGCGGCGCCGTTTACGCAAGCATGTCTCGTACTACTCGTTTTATACGGAGCGCTGGGCAAACGCACTGGCAGAGCTCGTTTGTGACGAGCCTTCCATGCGGTAGCCACATTGGCTGATGAACTTGCCGCAGTTTGAGAAGATTGACGGATACAAAACGCACTTTGGGAGGTTATCGCCTCAAATTGAGGAGAAAAGCTCCCAAAGTGCGTCAGGTGTTTTCTAAAGCTCTCAAACTGCGTTGGTATTCAACGCCGATGGGTTCGGCAAGCAGTCGTTAAATCAGTCCCTTGGAGAGAATGACGAAGACCTCTCGGCACCACTGTTGCAGCAGGGTGCTCGAAGGAACCGGAGCGGGGATGCCAACGATTTCGGGGTCAAACCGATGCGCGACCGCCAGAGCTCGGTAAAGGTGGTAATCGCTCGAGACCACGCATATTTGACGCCTTGCGAGTCCCGCCTCCTTGATGGCCTCAAGCGAGAGCCTGAGGTTTTGCGAGGTGTTGATTGCCTTCGGCTCGACAATGATGGAGCTTTCGGGAACGCCTTCTGCTTTTTGCAGCCAACGGGACATGGACTCAGCTTCGGTGATGTCGTCTTCTTGCGTTGGGCCACCGGTGACGACGATAATCCGGCCTGGCCCCTCTCGCCAGAGCTGTGCGGCAACGGCAAGGCGATTCTGCACAGTTAAGCTGGGCTTTCCATTTCGAGTTGGTCCGCCAAGAACGATAAGAATGGCGTCACCATGGATGTCAGGCATCTTCTCGTAAGCACCTTCAAGCTTCCTAAACCACCAGGCGAAGTAGGCGCAAGCAGCAAAGGAAATGGATGAGACGACCACGCAGACCCACCAAGGCAGGGAATACCGTAATAGGGCTCGAGACCCAGCAAGGGATGCAGGGGCAAGTGAGAAGATAGATATGGGAATCATGCCCATGGTGGGGCCATTTATTAGTAGGCAGCGCGCATTGAGGCCTACACCTAAAAGGCAGAGCATGGCGAGAACCAGCCATATGACAAGCGGGAGCGATCCCATCGAGATGGAAAGCAAGTAAACCTCTATGGCGCAACAGATAAGGAACACAGCAATGACCGTTGGCTTGAGCCGCATCTCGTTACCTGATAGCGTACCGGTGTCGTTATCCACCCAGTCCGTAGAATTGTGAGAAGCTCGAGTCACGTTTACTTGACGTCCTTACCAGCATATTCGGTCAGTTTATGAGCACTTTTGGTGGAAAGTGCAACTTTTAAAGCATATACGTTCTTGGGGTTCTTTTCAACTATAACATTATATAACGAGTTGGACAATGCCTCGGAACTCGCGCCGTCCCATGATACTCCTTGCCGAAAGCATCGCAAATCATCTTGCATAGTGATATATGTTTGTTGCGTAGGTGCCTCAGCACCTTGATACGTGTAAAAGGTGCTGGAAATAAGCCTAGATGTAGGCTGTCCCACAGAAAGGGGAAGACAATGGCAATCTTCGGTAGGATCGCGGACATTCTCAAGGCTAACATCAACGACATGATTGACAAGGCCGAGGACCCCGTGAAGATGGTCAAGCAGCTCATCATCGAGATGGAGCAGCAGGTTGACGAGGCTACTCAGGCTCTGGGTCAGGCTATGGGCTCCCAGAAGGTTGCAGCCAAGGAGCTTGCTGACGCTGAGGCCAAGGTCGCCGACTGGAACGACAAGGCCAAGCTCGCTCTGAGGAATGGCAACGAGGAGCTGGCTCGCAAGGCTCTCGACGTCAAGGTTGGCCTTGATGCACAGGTCGTTCAGCTGCGCGCTTCCTATGACAACATCACCGATCAGGTCAACAAGCTCAAGGATCAGGTCCAGACCCTGCGTGTCAAGCTCGATGAGGCTCGCGCTCGCCAGAACGTTCTGGCTGCCCGCGCCAAGATGGCTGAGGCTTCCCAGTCTGCCGCCAAGTCCGTGAATTCCACCAGCATTGATTCCGCCTTCGCCAAGCTTGACCGCCTTGAGGCCAAGATTATCGAGCAGGAGTCCGTCGCCGAGGCTTACACCGACGTGTCGATTGGTGAGATTGACGCCGAGACCGCGTTTGCTGACATGGCTCACAACGCCGCCATCGACTCCGAGCTTGACCGCCTGAAGGCTGAGCTTGGTCTGTAGCGAAAAAACTAGAGCGATTTGATCGCGTATCCGGGGTAGGTGAGGCCGTCTGGCTCAACCTGCCCCGTCCACATCACACCAATCCATAGGAGACAACCATGGATTACGGCATGTTCTTCTTTATCCTTTGCTTGGCTGTCGTGCTATTTGTCATCTTTGGCATGCGGAGTACGACGGCGTCAGCTCCCGCGCCAAAGGGTACGGGCAAGACAACGGGTTCGTCTCGGATACAAATGGTCGAGGACATGAAGTTGACCAAGACCTCCCGCGTGGTTGACCAGGTCGCCATTCTCGACGAGCTTGAGCAGACCTCTCCCAACTTCCGTCAGTATTGCGAGCTCGTTGGCACAGCCCAGCGTGAGGGCGGTGTCGTTGCTCCGTATAGCCGCAGGCAGGTTGCATATTACGAGATTCGCTGCTATCGCATCGAGAA
>JAUNJR010000039.1 GCA_030533135.1 Coriobacteriales bacterium | reverse complement strand
CTCAGGGCGCCCATGGCGACGGGGATGCAGATCGCGTTGTAGAAGAGCGCCCAGAAGAGGTTCTGGCGGATGTTGCGCATGGTCGCACGGCTAAGCTCGATAGCTGTGGGCACGTCCGAGAGGTCGGAGCGCATGAGCACCACGTCGGCCGAGCTGATGGCGACGTCGGTGCCTGCACCGATGGCGATGCCCACGTCCGCGCGTGCCAGCGCCGGGGCGTCGTTGATGCCGTCGCCCACCATGGCTACCTTCTCGCCTGCCTCCTGTAGCTCGCGGACCTTCTGCTCCTTCTGGTCGGGCAGCACGCCGGCGATGACCTCGTCCACGCCCACCTGACGAGCCACCGCGGCAGCCGTGGCTTCCTGGTCGCCCGTCAGCATCACGGTCCGCACGCCCGCCGCATGCAGGCGTTCGATGGCCGCAGCGCTCGTTGGCTTAATGGGATCAGCCACGGCAATCAGGCCCAGAGCCTTGCCGTCAGAAGCCACGTAGAGCGGGGTCTTGGCCTGTGCGGCCAGCTCGTTAGCGCGCGGCGCAAGCGCCGACACATCCGCCTCGCCCTCCTCCATCAGGCGCGCGTTGCCCACCAGCGTGACCTGTCCGTTAACAGCAGCAACCAGACCTCCGCCCGGAATCTGCTCGAAGTCCTCAAGCTCGACACCACGGTCAATACCTGGCGCGACCTCATCCGCGTAGGTACAGATGGCCGACGCCAGCGGGTGCTCGCTCTTGCGCTCCAGCGCCGCAGCAGCAAACAGCAGGTCACCCTCGGTGGCACCGTCAGCGAGCAACACGTCGGTCACGCGTGGGGCGCCCTCGGTCACGGTACCGGTCTTGTCCAGAACCACCGTAGTGAGCGAGCACGCCGTCTCGAGCGACTCGGCATCCTTGATGAGGATCCCGTTTGCCGCGCCACGGCCCGTGCCCACCATGATGGCCGTAGGCGTAGCCAGGCCCAGCGCACACGGGCAGCTGATGACCAGCACGGATATGGCATGCGTGAGCGCCGCCGCAACGTCATGCGCCAGCACCAGCCAGCCAACCAGCGTCACGGCCGCAATAGCCAAAACGATTGGCACGAAGATGCCCGCAATACGGTCTGCCTGACGCTCAATGGGCGCCTTGGAGCTGGTTGCCTCGTCAACCAGACGAATGATCTGCGCAAGCGCCGTGTCGTCGCCAACCGCGCGTGCCTCCATCGCAAACCAGCCGCGCGTGCTCACGGTAGCGCCGGTCACTGGGCTGCCTACAGCCTTCTCCACTGGCACGGGCTCGCCCGTAATGGCGCTCTCGTCCACCAGCGCGGAGCCTTCGACCACCACGCCATCCACCGGTACGGACTCTCCCGCGCGCACGATGACACGGTCTCCCACCTGCACATCTTCGGTGGGAACGGTAACCTCTTCGCCGCCACGCACCACGGTGGCAGTCTTGGGCGCCAAGTCCATCAGCTTGGTGATGGCGTCAGTGGTGCGCCCCTTTGCGCGTGCCTCAAAGAACTTGCCGAGGGTGATGAGCGTCAAGATCATGCCCGCAGAGTCAAAGTACAGGCCGTGCATGGCCTCGTGCGCAGCCTCCATGTCCATGTGACCAAACGCCGATGCCATCGCATACATATTGATGACGGAGAACACGAAACTGGCTGCCGAGCCAATAGCAATGAGCGAGTCCATGTTTGGCGCGCGGTGCCAGAGCGACCTGAAGCCGCCCACAAAGTAATGGCGGTTCACAAACAGGATGGGAATGCACAGCAAGAGCTGCGTGAGGGCCGAGCCCATCATGCCTTCCATGCCCGCGATGCCCGGAATCTCGGGCCAGCCAAACATGGGACCCATCGCGATGTAGAAAAGCGGCACCGAGAAGATGGCACTGATGATGAGCTGCTGGCGCTTCTCCTCGATAGCCTTCGTGGCCACGTCAGTGACCGGCGCAGCGGTCTTTGTAGAAGCAGAAGCGGAGCTAGCCGCCACATGCTGGGTACGCGGAATGGCACCGTAGCCCGCCTTCTCGATGGCCGCGACCACAGCGTCCACCGTCTTGGGTGAGCCGTCGTAGGTGAGCTCCATGCTGTTCTTGAGCAGGTTGACGTTGGCCTCGCTCACGCCGGCGCATTCCCCGGCAGCCTTACCCACGCGTGCCGAGCACGCCGCGCACGTCATACCCGTGATATCAAAGGTTTCCTTAGCGGTAGCCATGCCAGCCCCCTAGCTAAACTTCTTCAGGAGATCCATGACCTCGTCAATAACCTGCTGGTCACCGGCCTGAATACGCTCGGTGACGCAGGTCTCGAGATGGTCGCGCATAACGATGCGCGAAATGGAGGCCACAGCCTTCTCCACCGCCGCGAGCTGCGTCAGGACATCGCCGCAGTAACGGTCTTCCTCAACCATCGCCTTGATGCCGTTGAGCTGACCGACAGCCCGGTTGATGCGCTTGGACACGTCACGCTTCAGCTCTTCCGAACGCGGCGTGTGCTTCTGATGCGCCTTGGCGCAACAGCTCTGGATCTCGTCAGGCATGGTACCTCCCTCCACGTATCACGACAGAGCATATACCCCCATGGGGTATATGTCAAACGCTGGACATCAAGCTCTATGCGAACATCTTGTTTCATTCACATTGGTGTCACCGTACAATGCCCACGTCAGGCCTATGGTGCCTAGCTATGGATATCTTTGTCTCACAGAGCACGTTGTGCATGCGCCGTATGGAGATGCCCAAGCCCGGGCACCTTTCCCTTGCGCATGTGCGCATGTGGTAGGACCGGGCGCCTTCAACTGGTCGGCTCCGGCGGGAGCTGACCTCCCTGTAACCATCATGAACCGGAGCTCTTCTCGTGATATCCATCCAACACCTCTCCAAGGTCTATCCCAACTCTTCTGAGCATGCGCTCAAAGACATCAACCTCGAGATTGCGACGGGCGATGTTTTTGGCGTCATCGGCATCTCGGGCGCTGGTAAGTCAACGCTGGTTCGCTGCATCAACGCACTGGAGCATCCCACCTCGGGCAAAGTGCTGGTAGACGGCGTGGACGTCACCACCCTGAAAGGTGCGGACTTGCGGCATCTCCGTCAGCACGTCGCCATGATCTTCCAGGGGTTTGGACTGCTCGCACAGAAGACGGCACTGGACAACGTGTGCTTCCCGTTCCTCGCGGCAAAGGGCCGCGTCAGCGCAGGGGATCGCGAGCGGGCGCGTGAGCTTCTCGCCATGGTCGGTCTGGCCGAGAAGGAGCAGTCGTATCCTTCCCAGCTTTCTGGCGGCCAGAAGCAGCGTGTGGCCATTGCCCGTGCGCTTGCGCTCGAACCCGACCACATTCTCTGCGATGAGGCGACCTCGGCCCTCGATCCCGCGAGCACCGTCTCGGTCCTTGACGTGCTTCAACGCATCAACCAGGAAACTGGTGTGACCATCGTCATCATCACGCACTCCATGGACGTCGTTGAGCGCGTCTGCAAGAACGTAGCGGTCCTTGAGCGGGGTCACCTCGTCGAGCAGGGGTCGGTCGCCCAGGTCTTCGCAGACCCCCAGGCAACGACCACCAAGGCGCTTTTGGGAAGGGTGAGCTGGAATGGGTAGCACGACCGAGTTTCTTGCCGAATACGGCTCCCTGCTTACGCAAGGAACAATCGACACGCTGTGGATGCTGGTTATATCGACAGCTATCGCGTACGTGTTTGGCCTCGTACTGGGCATCATTCTGTATGTCACGGCTCCGGGCGGCCTCGTGCCCGCACGAATTCCCAACGCCATCCTGGGCTGGATCGTCAATATGGGCAGATCGATTCCCTTCATCATCTTGATCGTTGCGGTCATGCCCATGACGCGCGCTCTGGTTGGCACGACCATTGGTGTACGTGGCGTCGTTCCACCGCTTGTTTTGGCCACCACGCCCTTCGTCGCGCGCATGGTCGAACAGTCGCTGGCAGAGATTCCGCCCGACTCCATCGAGGCGGCCGTAGCCTGCGGCGCCACGGTACCACGCATCGTGGTATCAGCTCTTCTGCCTGAGGCCCTCCCCTCCTTGGTGCGCGGCGCCTCCATCACGCTCATCGCCGTTCTGGGATACACCGCTATCGCAGGCGCCGTTGGCGCAGGCGGACTGGGTGACATCGCCATTCGCTATGGTTACTACCGCTATCAAGACGAGGTCATGCTCGTGACCATCGTTTTGCTCATTGCCCTCGTACAGATAATTCAGACTCTTGGCGACGTGATTGCCAAGAGCATCGACCACCGTTAGAGGGCCGTCACAACATTGGTTCATCGCCCACAGGGCATAAGACAAGGGAGAACAACATGTCAAACATCACTCGTAGGAACTTCCTGAACGCCGGCCTCGGCCTCATCTCTGCCACCGCGCTTGTTGCTTGCGGTTCTGGTAAAGCCGACAACTCTGGCAACGCCGATGCAGCCGCTGACGCCGCGCCGACCGTACTGACCGTAGCGGCAACCCCCACGCCGCACGCCGAAATCCTCAATGACTACGCCGCACCGCTGCTTGCCGAGCAGGGCATCACCCTTCAGGTCACCGAGTTCACCGACTACGTGCAGCCCAACGAGGTCGTCTTCAACGGCGAGATCGATGCCAACTACTTCCAGCACATCAACTACCTGCGCGACTATAATGCGGAGAACAACGAGGACCTCGTAAGCATCGCCAAGATCCACTACGAGCCCTTCGGCATCTACGCTGGCAAGTCCACCGACCTCTCCAATCTTGCTGAGGGCGCCGAGATTGCCGTCCCCAACGATCCTACGAACGAGGCTCGTGCCCTGCTCCTTCTGCAGGCCAACGGCATCATCACGCTGAAGGATCCCGAGAACCTCGCCGCCACCACAAACGACATCGTCGAGAATCCGTTCAACGTAACCTTCCGTGAGATTGAGGCTGCCGCTACCCCACGCGCCCTTGAGGACGTCGACTTTGCGGCCATCAACGGCAACTATGCCCTCCAGGCGGGTCTCCATGCCTCCGACGCACTCGTACTTGAGGCAGCTGAGGGCATCGCTTTCGAGGAGTACGCCAACATCATCGCGACGCGTCCCGAGCTCGAGAACGACGACCGAATCAAGGCGCTCATCGCCGTGCTCACCACCGACGAGTTCAAGGCGTACCTCGCTGATAACTTCGGCCAGGATGTTCTGCCCGCATTCTAAGATCTGCGCGTTTCATTCAGAACCCGAAACGGGAGGGTCCCTTGCCAACTGCAGGGGACCCTCCCGTTTTTGTAATCAGATTTGCGAGAGCCCTGATGGCCCGTTACTCCTCTATCTCGGGCTCCTCAGACTCCGTGGCCTCTTGCAGCGCACGAGCCTCGGCGAACTTCTCACGCATCGTGGGATTGCCCCAGGTGAGCTTGCGGATGGTCAAGGCCTCGGCCTTCTCGTTTGCCCGGCGCAGCTGGTCCTCAGATGAGGTCAGGTTATCCCGCACCTTCCGCAGGTCTTCAATGGCCTTGTCTATCTGCTGGATGGCGGCGCTGAACTTCTTGCTTGCCCGCTCGTAGTTGCCGCTGAACCCGCGCTTGAACTCCTCCATCTTGGCCTCGAAGTTGGTGACGTCGATGTTCTGCCGCTGCACGCGCGCCAGCTCGCGGCGAGCCTCGGCGCTTCGCTGTGCCGCATTGCGCAGGATGGTGATCATGGGTACAAAAAGCTGCGGGCGGATGACGTACATCTTCTCGTACAGATAGCTGACGTCCACGATGCCCGCGTTGTAGTACTCGCTCTCTGGCTCAAGCATGGACACGAGCACTGCATACTCGCACCCCTTCTTCCGGCGGTCTTGGTCAAGCTTCTTGAAGAAGTCCTCATTCTTGTGGTGATGCGTGGTGGTCTCTTCCTCGGTCTTCATCTCGAACATGATGGAGAGAATCTCGACGCCGTCCTCGTCAACCTCGCGATAGATGTAGTCACCCTTGGATCCATCCACCACGTCGTTGTCCTTGTGGAACTCGACATTTTGAAAGGCCGTGGCACGCCAGCGGTTGAACTCCATCTCGCAGTGCTGTTCCAGCGACTCCCCGATCAGCTTGGTCGTGAGCCGCACGCGCTGGTCGCGCAAACGCTCGATCTGGTCGTCCTTATCCCGCAGCTGCTGGTCCTTGAGAGCAGCCTGCTCGGCCAGACGCGCGTTCATGGTAGCCTCCACCTGCGCACGTTCTGACTGAGCCTGACGAACCTGGCCCTGAAGCTCAATCACCTGACGCTCGGCCTCTGCCGTTGCCGTGGTTACCGCAAGCGCCTGCTCTGCCTTAGCCGTGGCGCTCTGCGCGGCAAGCTGCTGCTCCAGCGCAGCAATTCTGGCCTCGCGCTCAGCCAACCGCCCCTCAAGCTCACGAGCCTCTTTTGCCGCACGCTCTGCCGCCTCGCGCTCAGCGGTGACACGCGCAAGATTCACCGCATCCCCTTGGCGATCAAGCTGCGCTTGAAGCTGTGCGATGGTGTTGTCACGCTGGGCCAAGGCGCGATCGCCCTCAGCGCGAACACGCGTTTCGGCCGCCTGAACAGCACTTTTATGCGCCTCCTCAAGCAAGCGCTCTCGCTCGGCCATGTCACGCTCAAACTCAGCATCACGCACCTGCCTGAGCAGTTGCGCGTAACCGGACTCATCAACTTGGAACACCTTGCCGCAATGTGGACAGCGAATCTCGTTCATAACCCCTCCGTCGACGTCTTTCCCCATAAGGATACCTTCCCCATTGGACAAAATGTGGGAACACCCTGTGCTGAGAAAGAACGATGGCCATAACGACGGGAGGCGGCCCTGCAATGACCGCCTCCCGTACTTGTCGTTGTGATGATGCTGTTACTCGACCTCGTGAGTGTGCTTACTCACGGTAGGCACCGCCATGGTTGTTGTTGTACAGGTACTCGAACAGCTCCTCGAAGATGTCGTCGTAGTTCTCGTCGCCGTAACCATAACCCTGCGGGTACTGCTCCTGGTTCTGCTGCTGCTGTTGTTGCTGCTGCAACTGCTCCTGATATTGCTGCTGCTGGAGTGCCTGCAGTGCCTCGTCGGAACCCAGCGTCACGTCAAAGGTCAGCTCCTCCTCGCCGCGCACGACGGTGACACTGACCGTCTCGCCAATGTGGTGCGAGCGCACGGCCAAGATCATGCCGTCTGCGGAGGTAATCTGCTGGCCACCCATGGCGATGATGATGTCACCTGCCTGGATGCCCGCGGCTGCAGCCGGGCTGCCTTCGGTGACCTCGGCAACGTAGGCACCCTGGTTCACGGGCAGGTTATTCGCAGCCGCGTTCTGCGCGTTAACCGTCTGCATGGACAGGCCGATGTAGGCATGCGTGACCTGCTCGCCCGCGATGATCTTGTTAGCGATCTCCACTGCATAGTTGCCCGGAATGGCAAAGCCGATGCCCGCAAAGCTCTCGGTATCAGAGGAGAACAACGTCGAGATGCCTACCAGCTGCCCCTTGCTGTTGACCAGCGCGCCACCGGAGTTGCCCGGGTTGATGGAGGCGTCAGTCTGGATGAGGTTGGCATAGATGGTGGTGCCATAGGTGGACTGCATGAGCTCGTTGCGCGCCAGCGAACTGACGATACCTGCAGAAACGGACTGGTCAAGGCCAAACGGGCTACCAATCGTCATGACCCAATCACCCACGACAAGGGCGTCAGAGTCACCAATCTCCATGGGGGTCACCGTTGCGCCATCGAGCTCCGCATGAACGACGGCAAGGTCAGATGAGGCGTCGCCGCCCACGAGGGTCGCATCGTAGCTCTTTCCGCCAATCAGTACGCTGATCTCAGTCGCGTCGCCAGCCACGTGCCAGTTGGTCAGGATGTTGCCATCCGTGTCCAGAATGACGCCCGAGCCAAGGCCTGCACCTTGATCAGAGGACACGTACACCGAGACGACCGACGGGAGCGCCTTGGCAGCGACGACCTGTGAAACGGTCACGTCTTGGGTGTTGGGCGTGATGGAGACAGTCTGTCCAGCCGCACTTTCCGTGACCTGGTTGACGACGTGAGTAGTCCCCAGAAGACCAAAGCTACGAAGCGTCAGCACGACGGCCAGAGCTCCAATGACACCACCCACAAGGCCCATAAGGCCCGCCTTCAAGCCCACGTGCTGATTCTTCGCACGCTGCACGGGAGTTGTCTGCTGCTGAGGGACGTACTGCTGCTGTGGCTGCTGGTAGGCCTGCTGCTGTGCCTGTTGCTGTGCCAGTTGTTGCGCGTAGGGGTTCACCGGCCGACGTTGCGTCTGCGTGTACTGGCCCTGTTGATACTGCCCCTGCGGGTATTGACTCTGCTGCGGGTACTGGCCCTGATACGGCTGCTGGTATGACCCACCTTGCGCCTGATAGGTGCTCTGGGCACCCTGCTGCGCATAATGGGCAGCCGCAGGGTTCACCTGCGTCGGCTGCGTACTTGTCGTATCGCCCTCCTGAAGCGGGCGGGGCGTAGCCTGAGGAGCGTTCTCATCAGGCGTCGGCACGCCAGTGTAGTCTGTCTGCTCTTCTGCCATCATTCATCACCTCAATAGGATTACTGTCTATCCCGTGTTGGTTGTACAGATGAGAATGTACCCCCTCGCACGGGATACGTATAGCGTCGTCGCAAACCTCACGTCAGTAAAACAAGCCTTTCGGTTTCCTGAAAACTATAGAACAAAGCGCCCTTCCGTCGGCTTTCCAGCCGCCAGAAGGGCGCTTCGGTACGGAATTGCGCAAATTACTTGCCGTCGCCCAAGGCAAGGCGGCCAGCCTGTGCCAGACGGTCAAGACGTGCCTGACCCTTGTCGGTGATAGCCTGCAGCTCGGCAATGGTAGCCTGCATGCGCGGAATGGCGGCATCACGATAGGCGTCGCCCTCCTCAAGCGCAGCAAAGACCTGCTCGAAGGATTCCTTGATGACGGCCGGGTCAATCATGGCCTCAGAGGACTGACGCTGGATCTCGGCACCCTGGGTGCGCAGTGCCTCGGCATTGCCGCGGATGATGTTCTCCGTGACCTCGCCGACCATCTTGATCTTCTCCATCTGGGCTGCCTGGTCATGCAGGGCACGCTGAATCATCACGCCCGTGTCAAGCGCGCGCAGGCTGATCTGGCTCGTGCGGTCGATGTTGGTCATGAGGGCGCGATTGTTCTCGCGCAGCACCGACATGGCCACGATACCCTGCTGGTTGACGGCCAGAAGGGTCTGCAGGTCCTGGCGCTTCTGCTCCAGCGGGAAGAGAATCTCCTGACGGACAAAGCGGACCTTCTCAGGGTCAACGCCCTCCTCCTCGGCGCGCTCGATGGCATCGTTGAGAGCCGCCTCAAGCTGGTTGGCCATGTCCAGCTCCTTGGCCAGGGTCTGAGAGTCCTTGACCAGGGTCACCTCCTGGCGCTCCAGCTCCACATTGTCGGCAGCAAGCGTGTCGCGACCATGCTTTAGGCTGACCATAACGGTCTCGATCTCGGAGCGGGCGCTCTTGAACTGCTCAAAGTAGCGCTCGACGGGATCGTGGAACTTGGAGAGCAAGCCCTTGCGTGCAAAGTCAACCTTGGACGGATCCAGCTTGCGCATGCGGATAGCCAGCTCAGAAAGGTTGCTGGCAATCTCCTTGCCGCCAGAGCCCTCCTCGGCAAGGGAGCGGATGGACGAGGCCGTCATGCGGCTCTTGGAGGCCGTGAGCGCCGTTGTGCCAGCACCCAGCTGCTCGATAGCCTGACGGGCCTTGTCACGGCTCTGAATGTCGGACAGGTCGATGGCCATGATGGCGTCAGCCTGCTTCTCCATTGCGGAGCCCGTGGCCTCCTTCTGGCGCTCGCTCACGGCAAGCTTGGCCTCGACTTCCTCGACGACCTGGTCGACATCGGGAACGATAAGGGAGAACTCGTTGTTGTCAGTCATGTTGACACTCCTTATTCGTGCGGAAAACGATACGTATGGGATAGGTCTCCGCGTGGGCTCCTACATGTTGGCGTTGAAGAGGCTCTTCAGCTGATAGGTGATGTCATCGGTCGAGGCCGAGAGGGTCGTGGCCTCGTTGATGGACGAGATCGCCTTCAGGGACGTGAGGTCAGCATCTTCGCCATAGGCGATGGTGTAGACCGGGATGCGCAGGCTCGTGAGAGCACCCTGGACGTCCTTGAGATTGTGTCCAGCGTTCTGCTGGCCATCGGAAAGCACGAAGAGCATGGGCTTGGCGTCCGGGTGCTCCTGCAGCATGTCCTCAAGCAGCTTGACACCCACGATGATGCCATCGATGGTGGCCGTGTTGCCCGAGGCACGTAGGCCCTTGGTCACGGCACCCTTGAAGAGAGCCTGCTGATTCATGTCAAAGCGTGCGATCGGCAGGTTGATGGTCACGTCGCCGTTGAACGAGACGAGGCCCACGTAGTTGTTGACACCGATGTAGCGCATGGAATTGACCAGCGAGGACTGCAGCGTCTGGATGGGCTCGCCGTCCATGGAGCCAGAAACGTCGCAGACGAAGACCGCCACGACCGCAGAGCCGGCATCCTTGGCCTGCTTGTAGGCCTCAAGCTCGCGCAGGAGCGTGCTGCCCTCGGGCATGGGGGACTCGGAATCGTAGGAATCCATCTGATCAAAGCCGTACTCGCTGGCCAGGGCGCCACCGTTTTCGGCGCAGTAGGCTGCGAAGTCCTTGAGCACTGCCTGATCATGGGCAGAAGTGCCATCAACCGCAACGAGCGGGTTGTCATGGCGCCAACCAAACGGCAGGAAGGCGTAGTTGCGCTGCAGGTCGTTGTCGAGCTCGTACACCTGAAGCTCCGTCACAAAGCCGTCCAAGCTGCCGCGCTGGGCTGCGTCACGCATCTGCTGGGTGGTCATGGCTACAAACGGGATGTTTGACTGGAAACTGGTAAATCCCGCGATGGCTGCCTCGGAGGTCGGGTTGGCCGAGTCATAGCGGTCAAGCGCCGCGGCCAAGAGGTTCAAGCCAGCAGCCGACGTGTTGGGGTTGGTGTAGCCAATGACAAGGTCGCCCGAGGCTACGGCATCCGTGATGGCGGAGAGGTCGGTCGTGCCGTACTGGGACGCCAGCCAGTCACGCTTATCCTTGGTAAGGGCGATGCCCGCCAGATTGCCAACCGTACGTTCAGCCACGGTCGTGGTCGGTATGCCACGCGCGTTCAGCAGGCGCACCCACAGCATATTGGAAGGGGTATAGCCCTTCGGCTTGGCCTTGCCGGTCGCAATGTAGTCAACCGCAAGACCGGAAGCCACCTTGCGCAGGGTGATGCTTGCGGCCTCGCCGTCCACGACGCGGCCCTCTCGGTTGTAGGCCTCTGCCATCTCGCGCATCCAGCCATCGGTGCCGCTGCCGGACTTCTCTCCAGAGGCCCAAATCTCGGTGCCGCCAGCACCGCCGTCAACGGTCACGGCGCAGGTGTCGATGTCGGGCAGCTCGTCCGCCTCGTCTAGCATGTCGCTGACATCCACAGCCTCCTTGATGGGAGGTGCGGTGTCTGGATCAATACTCTTGTACAGGCGCTCGATAGTGCGAGCGGCGTCCTCGGCGTCAACGACACGGTCGCTCTTACCGAAGTTCCTGAAGAACCACAACCCTCCCAACGCAAGAGCGAAGACCAAGACCAAGGCAAGGACAAACGACAGCTTGCCCATCGCCCCGTTCTTCTTGCCAGCCATCTTTTTTCCTTTCACTAGGGGCGCGCTACTCGTACAGGCGCGCCTCATCTATGAGCACACGCATCTCGGACAGCATGCGTTCCGAGCTCTCATCCGACGGCGTCATGGATTGCATGGACACCTCGGAGGCAAAGCGGTCGAGCTCAAGCAGGAGTTTCTCATTGTTGCCAATGAGACCCTTGAGCTGCGTAATTGTGTTCTGGTAGATGCGCAGACGCTCTACCTGAACATCGTCGTCCAGGTTGTCGTTGCGATACGCACCGCTGGACACGATCTGGTAGAGGTGCAGATAGTCATCGCCATCAAACGAGGTGCAGACGGAGCTCGCGAGCGCCGCGTTGCGCCGAATGGTCGACTCTGCCTCGTCGATGCCCGAGACAAACCGCTGCCAGGCAAGTGAACCAGGCGTCAGCTTGCCGGTGGAGAGCATGTCCACGATTTGATGGCGCTTACGGCGTGCTGCGTCCACCTGACGCAGGGCATCCTGGGCGTAGCTTCCAACATACGGAAGGTTGACCTGCTCCTCGAGAGCACGGCGGAGGTCGTCGCCATTGCCAAGCGCGTCACCACGAATCGCAGGGTCAATGCGATGCGAGGGCTCGACTTCCTCATCGCCCATGGACAGCAACGGACGGTTCACCACGACCGCAGCGGCTGGAATGGCAACGTAACTGGTGATGGCTGCAGCAGCTCGCAGGATGTTGGGATCAAACGGCGAGAGACCCACGATGGGCGACCACAGGGCGACGGCAAGCGCCGCTATGGCAACGTCACTTAAAATGATGCGCCTGAGGTTCATCGCGCCATCCATTCCTGTCCGGAATTCACATACAGAGATAGGATACCCTACGTCAGGCACTGTGTGTCAGATATGCGATGCGATACCGCCTCAAACGCGCAAAGCGTACGAGAAAAAGGCCCCGTCGCCGGGGCCCAATGATTTCAATTGAGCGCAGGGAGTGCGCCTCGCTATCTACAGCTTGAAGAGGTAGCCAACGCCACGAACGGTCACAATGTGCGACGCCACCTGCGGGCCCACCTTGGAGCGAACGCGACGGATGTGGACATCGACCGTACGGGTGCCGCCACAGTACTCGAAGCCCCACACGCGGTGCAGCAGCGTCTCGCGCGAGTAGGCGCGCGACGGATGCGTGGCCAGGAAGGAAAGGAGTGAGTACTCCATGAGCGTGAGGTCAACCGGCACTGAGTCAATGTAGACCTGATAGGTGGCCAGGTTGATGGTCATGTTATCGATGGTAACGATGTCGGCAGGAGCGCTTTCCTCGCCCGGCCACAGAAGCAGCGAGCAACGAACCTCGAACTCGGCCTCACCAGCGTTGGAGAGGATAAAGTCGTTGCGCCCCTGGACGGGAAGATGCATCTTGGCAAGCTTGTCCTCATCGGTGACAAGCAACGTGGGGATAAAGCCGTTGTCTGATACATATGAATCGACCGCGTTTAAGGTATTCTGGTCCATACCCTCGGGATCGAGGATGACCAGATCGAACTCATGCCCGGACGCGATGGCTTGAGGGAACGTAATGGGCGTCGCAAGAGCGATAGAGACGTCGATTGCGTGGCTGAGCTCGCGCATGCGGTCGTGGTGACGCGAGGTGCGGGCAATATGCAGGATATTTTTGTGATGCACTCCGCATACCTCCAAATCAATGCCGCTGACAAAAAGATACACAATAGAAAAGAACTATCACTAGAGCATAGCACAAAGTGACGCTTTTGCTCGGTTTTATGCCATTAACCTGCATCTCCTTTGATTCTTTATCAACAAAATGTGACGCGACGCAGGCCTTTTTCGCCTTTGTCGCGCCATGAAGCTTTATGGAACTATTTTGGTGGCAGCCAGTTTTCTTCGCATTTGCTCCACGTTGTAACCGTCGTACGTTAGCTTTCGCGTCTTTTTGCCAATCCAAATGTGACGCAGGTTAGGCCTGCAAGGGCGAGCAAGAACTCCGTTTGGGGCGCCTCGAATCCTGGATCACCAGTCTGGGGGATGGTGGACCGGGAAGATGGCTGGCGCGTTTGCGAATCATCATCCGAGGGTTTGGGCTCAGGCTTGGGTTCTGGTTCTGGCTCGGGCTCCGGCGTGGGACTCGTGGCAACCTTCGTTGCGCGGCCAAAGATCGATGACGTCTCGTAATCAGAAACGGCAAAGGCATAGAGCCAGCCATCTGGCGAGCACACGGCACTCGGATTCGTTGTCGGCGCATATGAGAGCGTCTTGGCGTAGGGCTCGAACGCCGTTGCACCGGGCTTCAACACAAAGGTGTCCGTGCGCTCCGCCCCAGCGGGAAGCTGGTCGGCAAGCACGCTACTCACTAAGGAGGCGCATTTGTAGTGAGAAGAGACATATATATGGCGGCATCGTATCAGAAGTTTTATTAATCGCAGCAGAAGAACGCGAGCCAGTGATGATTCGTACCTCGGCATGCACTGCTCGAGGATGCGCCTTGAACCGCACGATGCGGAGCTTTCCGAGTTTAGGCGCTTCTCTGAATTTCGGGCTTGCCCGCAGGTGCAGAGCTTCCCGGATTCGAGCGTATCCCTGTGTCCCAAGCCCCAGCTACAGAAAAGCGCCCTTCGCAACAGCAAAGGGCGCTTCACTATGCATTGGTTTTTCTCGGACCGTGGCTCTACTCGATAGAACCTAGGAACTGAGCCGTGCGCTCGTTCTTCGGGTGGTCGAAGACTTCCTCCGGAAGCCCCTGCTCGACCACGACGCCACCCTCCATGAAGACGACGCGGTCCGCGACCTCACGAGCAAAGCCCATCTCATGCGTGACCACAATCATGGTCATGTCGCCATGCAGGGCCAAATCCTTCATGACGTTGAGGACGTCACGCACGAGCTCGGGGTCCAGCGCCGACGTTGGCTCGTCAAAGAGCAGCACCTTGGGATGCATGGCCACGGCACGCGCGATGGCCACGCGCTGCTGCTGTCCACCAGAGAGCTGGGGCGGCTTGTAATCCATGCGGTCACCCAGCCCGACGGCCTCAAGCTGCTTGATGGCCTCGGCGCGAGCCTCTTCCTTGCTCTTCTTGAGGACCTTGGTCTGGCCAATCATCACGTTCTCAAGAGCAGTCAGATGTGGGAAGAGGTTGAAGCTCTGGAAAACCATGCCCAGCTCGCGCCTGATGAAGTTGACCTCCTTGGCGCTCTTGCCTGTAATCTCGTCGTCCTCGATGAGGATGTGACCAGCCGTGGGGGTTTCCAGCAGGTTGATGCAGCGCAGCATCGTCGACTTACCCGAACCAGACGGGCCAAGCACTACCACGATCTCGCCATTCCAGACGTTGAGGTTAACGTCGCGCAAAACGATGGTCTCGCCGTCAAACGTCTTGTTCAGGTGCTCGATGCGCACCACGGGATGCTCGCCCTCGACAAACATGTGCTTGGACAGCGGCAAATCGTGCTTGAAGCCAAGACGCGCCGCTTCCTCCGCACCCATCGCGGGAGGAACCTTGACGGACTTCAGGCTGGATTGCTTCTTACCAAAAAGTGCCATGGTTCTACACCTCCGCAGAAACGCCGCTCAAGGGGGACAGTGCACCAGTCCAAGCGCCAGGCTTGCGATCAAGCGCCTCAGCGTGGGTGGAAAGCTCAGCTGCGGCAAGGTCGTCGGCAGCCTTCTCCTCCACCGTATTCTTTGCGCCAGCCTTGGGACGAGGGCCGCCACCGCGCTCGGAATGAGCCATGCGGTTCTCGATGTAGGTAACGACCTTAATGAGCGGCAGTGTAACCACCAGGTAGAAGATGGCGGCGGCGACATACGGGGTCATGTTGCCCGACACCGACGTGAGGTTCTTTGCGAACATCATGAGCTCCATGACGCCCACGGAGGACAGCAGCGAGGTGTCCTTGTATGAGGTGATGAAGTCGCTGGTAACCGTAGGGATGACGCGACGAACCGTCTGCGGCAGGATGATGGAGAACATCGTCTGGAAGTAGCTCATGCCCAGCGAAGACGCAGCCTCGTACTGGCCCTGCGGGATGGACTGGATGCCCGCGCGGAAGATCTCGGCCAGATAGGCCGACGCGTTGATCGCAATGACTATGACGCCCAGCACGTTGTTGTCGATGTTGATGTTCATCATCGGCAGACCAAAGAACATGATGTAGATCTGCAGGAAGAGCGGGGTGCCGCGCAAGATGTTGATGT
>JAUNJR010000234.1 GCA_030533135.1 Coriobacteriales bacterium | reverse complement strand
GGCGTCGGTGAAGCCGTTCATGATGCTGTTGGACTTGAAGGTGTTGATGCACTTCATGATGTCAGCCATGAGGTTGGAGACCGTGGTGGTGTCCTCAGTGTTCATGAACACGTTGGGGTAGCAATACTTGAGGTTCATATCGGGCGTGTAGATCTCCTTGATCCAGTCAAGACGATACTGAGCGTCGTCCGGGCAGGTCACGTACACGTCATAGTAGCTGTCCAGAATGGCGAGCGGGCCATTGACGGACTCGGCCTCGCGGACCTCGACCGGGGAGGCGTCGCCCAGCCAGGTGTGCTTCAGCATCGGGTCGCCGTTGGCGTTGGTGCTCATCTCGAAGATGTCGAAGTCGTCGTCCTCGCCGTAAGTGCCCCAGTTGTTCTGCGGGGACTGCAGGGGGTCATACATCTTGTCGAGCCAGGTGGCCACGAGCGCGGGGTTCTTGGCGGCAGCGGTGATGACGCAACGACCACGCTGGAAGCCAGAGGTGAAGGAACCGGTCTGCGGGGTGATGTTCTTGGTATCAGCCTGCAGCGCGGGCAGGGGCACCCAGCCCTTGCCGGCGATCAGGTCGTCCATGGTGACCTGAGCGATGTTGGCGACGTCCCAAGAGAACAGCACACCATAGCGGCCGCTCTTGCCCTTCGCCACGTAGGTGCTCCACTCCTGCGTGAAGGCCTCAGCGTCAATCAGGCCCTGAGCATACAGGTTGTGCAGCCACTCGGTGCCCTTCTTGAAGCCCTCGGTGTTGGCAACGCAGACGACCTTGGCGTCATCGGTCACGGCGATGTGCTTGCCGCGGTCGGGATCGCCGAGGCCCTCGCCGAAGCCGTTGATCAGGATGTAGGGATCCTGGTCGCCGTCGTTGAGGATGCAGGACATGGGGATGACGTCGCCGTCGATGGCAAACGTGCTCTTGAGGTCGGCAGCGTTGTCCTTGAAGGCCTTCAGGACAGCCTCGAACTCATCGACGGTAGCGGGCATAGCGAGGCCCAGATGATCCAGCCAGTCCTTGTTGATGAAGGACATGTTGCCGACGGTCTGGATGGCGGTCTTCTCATAGCCCAGCTGCTCGATCCAAGGCAGAGCCCAGATGTGGCCGTTCTCGTCCTCGCACATGCCACGGTACTCAGGAGCCTGCTCGAAGACCTTCTGCAGGTTGGGCATATAGGTGTCGATGAGCTCCTCGACGGGGATGATGACGCCCTGCTTGGCGTACTTCAGAAGCTCGGTGTCGCCGAAACCGGCGTTGAAGACCATGTCGGGAAGGGTATTGATGTTGGACATCTCGAGGGAGATCTTGTCGCCCCACTGGTCAGACTGGATGGTCCTCCAGTCGATGTGGACGTTGGTCTCTTCCTCAAGGCGCTTGAAGATGGTGCGGTTGTTGGGCTCGGGCTCAGAGCCGACGGGATAGTTGGTGAGACCGGTGATCGTGGCGGTCTCAGCAAGGGGGAGGGTGAGGTCGGCGGGATCGACGGAGGTGTCAGCGCCACCACCGGCGGGAGCACCGCTGCCGCCACCGCAAGCGGCAAGCATGGAAGCGCCAGCAGCTGCGGCGGAGAGGGACAGGAACGAACGACGGTTGAGGTTACTCATGGGGTAATCCTTCTTTCTGTGAAGAACCAACTAATGACTGAGGTTGCCGTAGAGGCTTAGCCCTTGACGGCGCCGGCCATGATGCCGCTGTCGAAGTAACGCTGGAAGAACGGATACATAGCCAGGAGCGGGAGGCTCGAGATGATGATGGTCGCGTACTTGAGCAGCTCGGCGAGCTGGGCGCGCTG
>JAUNJR010000121.1:1324-5551 GCA_030533135.1 Coriobacteriales bacterium | reverse complement strand
TGGTTAAGGACGCCGAGGCTCACGCCGAGGAGGACAAGGCCAAGAAGGACGAGATCGAGGTCCGCAACCAGACCGACAGCCTGGCCTACTCCACCGAGCAGACCCTCAAGGAGCTTGGTGATAAGGTGCCTGCTGACACCAAGGCTGACGTTGAGGCCGCTCTGGCTGACGCCAAGAAGGCCCTCGAGGGCACCGATCTTGAGGCCATCAAGGCGGCTTCCGAGCGTCTGCAGCAGGCAGGCTACAAGCTGGCCGAGATCGTCTACTCCGACCAGAACGACCAGACCGCTCCGGGCGCCGGCTCTGACGGTGGCGACGACGTGGTCGACGCAGACTACGAGGTCGTTGACTAGCATCAGGGCGTTACCCACTGCAACGGTTTGAGTGTTGACGGGGCGGCCCATCGTGGCCGCCCCTTCTATAAATGAGGAGGGTGACGTGAAAGTGCCCGTAGAAGTAGATGGACAGGATTTTGTTCCCGAGGACCGCAACGAGCAGGAAAACGATGCCGCGCAGGAGGCTGACGTCAACTTTGACGAGCTAGACGAAGAGGCTATGGTCGAGGCGGCTAAGCGTGCTGGCGAGGCTGCGGCCGAGGAAGATCTCAAGGCTGACGCAGAGCGCGCGCGCGAAGAAGCGGGCGACTTGCTTGTCAAGCTCGCCGAGGCGGAGGAGGCCGTGGAATCCGCCAAGAAGGAGGCCTCCGACGCAACGGATCGCCTCACTCGTCTGCAGGCGGATTGGGAAAACTATCGCAAGCGCACCGCAGCCGAGCGCCTGGCTGAAAAGCAGCGCGCTGCCGAGAAGCTTGTAACTGCACTACTTCCCGTGCTGGACGATATGGAGCGCGCGGCAGACCACGCCGTGACTACCAATCCCGATGACGAGAACCTCATGCAGTTCGTGGCAGGCGTCAATGCCGTACACGACAAGATGGTGAGCATTCTTGGTAAGGATGGGGTCGAGGTTATCGACCCAGTGGGCGAGGCGTTTGATCCGCTGGTACATCAGGCGGTCGGTCGCGTCGAAGATAAGGAAGCCTTTGACGAGACGGTCGCTCAGGTGTACCAGAAGGGCTACGCCATGGGTGGCAAGGTCATCCGTGCTGCCATGGTCACCGTGACCTATGGCGGCCCCACGCGCCCAGCAGAAGAGTAATGCCAATTACTGGCCGGACGCCCCGTTGGTGACTCCCCGTTGGGGGCAGGCCCCAAAGGGGAGTTCGGCCGACTCATGAAAGGAGGCGTTGCCTCATGGCAAACAGGAATTATTACGACGTGCTTGGCGTGAAGCGCGACGCCACCCAGGAAGAAATCAAAAAGGCGTTCCGCAAGCTGGCGGCTAAGTATCATCCAGACGCCGGCGGGGACGAGAAGAAGTTTGCCGAGGTCAGCGAGGCGTATACAACCCTTTCTGACGAGAACAAGCGCAAAGAGTACGACCAGATGCTGCTCTTTGGAGGCATTCCAGGGGCGGACTTTGGCGGGTCAGGCGGCCGAGGCAGGGGCTATGGCTACTCCTCCAGCGTCGGCGGCGACTGGCAGGACATCTTTGAGAACATCCGCAACGGCGATGGCGCATTCTCCGGCTTTGACTTCTCGCAGATTTTCAATGGGGCTGGCGCCGGTCGTGCCACCAGTAACCGCCCGACCAAGGGTGGAGACCTGACCATGACCATTGACGTCTCGGCGGACGAGGCCTTCAAGGGCACCCAGCGCAAGGTTACCTTCACGGTACCGTCAACGGGTGAGAAGCAGACCCTGACGGTCAAGGTGCCGGCGGGCGCCGTCGACGGAGGCAAGCTGCGTTACCGTGGCCGCGGCGAGTTTGGAATCAACGGTGGCGAGCGTGGAGACCTGGTCATCACTACCAAGGTGGCCGAGCATCCCATCTTCAAGCGCGATGGGGCTGACGTGCGTATGGAGCTCCCCATCAGCATGTGGGAGGCTGCACTCGGTGCCGAGGTCGATGTACCTACGCCAGATGGGACCACGTGTCGCCTGAAGGTGCCGGCCGGAACGCAGGATGGCAAGACCTTCCGCTTCCGCGATCTCGGTGCGCCTAACGTCAAGCGGAAGGGCGTGCGTGGTGCGCTCTTCGTGACGGTGCGCGTTAAGGTTCCGACACGTCTCTCGATGGACGAGCGCAAGGCCTTGGAGGCCCTTCGTGACGCAGATACGCGCACGTACCGAGAGGACGTGAAGACCGATGCCTCATAGCAGCGACAAGGACAAGCCCTTGTACATGATTAGCGTTGCTGCTGAGCTGACGGGCATGCACCCGCAGACGCTGCGCGTGTATGAGCAGAAGGGCTTGGTCACGCCTGGCCGCTCGCGCGGAAACACGCGCCTGTATTCTCAGCGTGACATCGAGCGGCTTAACCTCATCAGCAAGCTGACGGATGAGGGTATCAACCTCGCTGGCGTGGTGCGCATTCTTGACATGCGCGAGCGCATGCTTGAGCGCGAGGCAGAGATCGACGAGCTACGCGCCCGTGTACGCCAGCTTGAGGACGAGGTGCACGAGTACCGCATGCGTGAGCGGATTACGGCACTTGCTCGCTACGACGGAACGGGTCCTGAACAGGTTATGCGTGGCCTGCTCGAAGGCGGCGCTACACGCTAGCTCAGTAGACATGAACCAGAAAGGGTACGCCCCCTTGAGTCATTTCAACTCAAGGGGGCGTACCCTTTCTGGTTCACTTTGCACCGTCAGTTAACGCAGTATGTACTCGGGCTTTTCGGCGTCGGTGACACAAGCGCGGTGGACTACCACGCGCTCGATGTCCGTACGTCCTGGCAGCTCAAACATGGGATCGCGCAGCACCTTCTCCATGATGGAGCGTAAGCCACGCGCGCCGGTACCACGCGCGAGCGCGAGCTCTGCGATGGCCTCAAGTGCCTCACGGTCAAACTCAAGCGTAACGCCGTCATAGGCAAGGAGTTGCTGGTACTGCAGCACCAGAGCGTCACGAGGCTCGGTGAGAATGCGCACCAAGTCATCCACGCTGAGCTCGTTTGTGTGCGTGATTACGGGAATGCGGCCCACCAGCTCGGGGATGAGCCCAAAGCGATGCAGGTCCTGCGGCTCCACCATAGACAAAAGCTCATCGTCGGCCAACTTGGTGGCCGCAGTGTCGACCGTGGCAAAGCCGATACTGTGGTTGGAAACGCGCCTCCGCACGATGTCGGCAAGCCCAACAAACGCGCCGCCGCAAATAAAGAGCACGTTGGTGGTGTCAAGCTGGTTGCTTTTCTGGAAGAGATTGGTGCGCCCGCCCAGCGGGGGTACGCTCGTCATCGAGCCTTCCAGCAACTTCAGCAGCGCCTGCTGTACGCCTTCGCCCGACGGATCGCCATGCGTCGCCATCAGCGCACCGTTGCTTGTGCGTGCGATCTTGTCAATCTCATCGATGTACACGATGCCCGTCTCGGCATTCTCCACACCGCCGGCAGCGGCAATCAGTCTCGCAAGAATCTGCTCGACGTCGTCACCCACATAGCCGGCGTCAGTCAGCGTGGTGGCGTCGGCGATGGCCAATGGCACGTCCAAGATGCGCGCAAGCGTCTGCACCATCAGTGTTTTGCCTGTTCCCGTGGGTCCCAGAAGCAAGATGTTCGACTTCGCGATCTCCACCGGATGAGCCGCGTCCTCGTGCCAGCCGGGCGTGACGCGCTTGTAGTGGTTGTACACGGCCACCGAGAGCGTGCGTCGCGCGTCCTCTTGGCCAATCACGTACGCACCAAGCGCGTCGTAAATCTCCTGCGGGGTAGGGATGGTTCCGTCGGCGCTCAGCGCGGGGCCAACCTCCACCTCGGCATCAACAGCGCGTCCAGCCTTGACGTAGCCGCGCACCTTGCGCTTTCGCCTTGGCTTCTTGGTGCTCGTCCCACGCGTGGCGGGCGTCGATGGCGCACCCTGCGAGCCGCCCGACTTCCCGGCATCAGCCAAGGCACGCGCGACCTTACCGCCCGTGGGGTCACTGACGTTTGCCGCTGCGCCCTTCTTCCCAACCCATTCGGGAAAGACCGGCGTGACCATGGATTGCTCGGCTGCACCCGCCCCTGTGGAGTAGAACTGGGCGCCACCCTTGGAAGCCCGCTCGCGGCCTATGGGATCACCGGGGCCACCCGCGGGCACCAGCTCCCCGTAGGCATTGAGGTGCAGGTTGCGGCCCTCGTAGTGCTCCTCGTAGTAACCCGGCATGCTCGGCGACTTGCCCAATGG
>JAUNJR010000121.1:0-1224 GCA_030533135.1 Coriobacteriales bacterium | reverse complement strand
CCTTCGACAGCAGTATGTTCTCATAGTTTCCCTTATGCCCGCCACATGGCGGAGGAATCACGACTTGTAATCCTATGTAAGAGGAATCAATAGGTCTTCACCTGTTACGATAAAGCGGGGAGGAGCGAAGGAGGGCGTATGGTATTTATCCTTATTAAGCAAATCGTGGTCATGCTAATCATGATGTCGATTGGTATGGTGCTCTACAAGATCGGCCAGATTGACGAGAAAGGCATCGGCCAGCTTTCAAATCTGGCGCTGTATGTGGCCACGCCGTGCGTGGTCATCCAGTCACTGGCCATCCAGTTTGATGCGAACCAGCTCAAGATAGGAATCTGGGTCATCGTTTTCTTCGTGGCCATATTGGCCGTGTCGATTCTTATCGGCCGCTTCGGATGCGGCAAGGCAGATCCCGTGGGCAGCTTCGCGGTGCTGTTCTCAAACTCGGGCTTTGTCGGCATTCCGCTTATCACGGGCATCGTGGGCCAGGAGTACGTCTTCTACGTGACCATGACCATGATTGTGACTACGGTCCTGTTCTGGACCTACGGCGTCTACATTATGAGTGGCGACAAGAACGAAGTCTCGGTCAAGAAGATTCTGACCAACCCCAACCTGATAGCCGTGGTCGTGGGCATGTGCCTGTTCTTTGCCCCAATCGAGCTCCCGTACATCATCAAGCAGGTGCTGGCAGGCATGGCAAACATGAATACCGGTCTGGGCATGATTATCCTGGGTGCCACGCTCGGCGCCTCAAACATCAGCCTGATGATTACGGACACGCGTCTGTATAAGGCCACACTGCTGCGATTGGTGGCGGTGCCGCTCGTTTGCATTCCGCTTTTGATGCTCATGCCCGTTCAGTTTGAGGTGCGCATGGTGATGATGATCATCGCTGCTGCGCCAGCCGCGTCCGCCACCTCGATGTTCGCACTCAAGTATGGCCGCGACTACTCATATGGCACGGGCCTCTCCATTGGCACCACCATCGTCTCTATGATCACCATGCCCCTCGTTCTGGCGCTCGCCATGGCGATTCTTTAGGAGGTACATCCATGAAGCTTCAGCTCAACATTGACCATGGCAAGCGTCACGAGGTTATCGCGATGGTCGACCTGCTCGCCGACCACGTCGACATCATTGAGATTGGCTATCCGCAGGTCGTGACGTTTGGCCTCGAGCTCGTACAGGAGCTGCGAGCGGCTCATCCCGACCTTACCATCT
>JAUNJR010000233.1 GCA_030533135.1 Coriobacteriales bacterium | reverse complement strand
ACGAAGAAAGGATTGCCATGATTGACGAGCGTATTGGTGTTGAGCTGAGCGACTTCGCGGTAGGCGATGTGAACCCGGCTTCGCAGTGGTTCTCAGGTGAGACCTATCTTGCCGTACTTACCAACGAGCAGGTTCCCGCCTTCAATGTGACCTTTGCTCCCGGTTGCCGCAACAACTGGCATATCCATCACGCCACCAAGGGTGGCGGCCAGATGCTCATCTGCGTGTTCGGTCGTGGCTGGTATCAGGAGTGGGGCAAGCCTGCGCGTGAGCTGCATGCCGGCGACGTGGTGAACATCCCCGCCAACGTCAAGCACTGGCACGGCGCCGCGGCCGATGGCTGGTTCCAGCACATCGGCCTCGAGATTGAGGGCGAGGATGGTTGGAACGAGTGGCTCGAGCCCGTTTCCGACGAGGAGTACGCCAAGCTCGTCTAGTCTCATCACATAACGTTCCCCAAAGGGGACAGGCCCGAATGGGGAATTCCCCATTCGGGCCTGTCCCCTTTGGGAGTTCACGTCTTGCGGCGCTTCCTATGTAAACGCACGGCAATCAAGAATCGGTATGCTGCAATCCAAGAACCCTTCTTAAGAAAGGCCCGCGCATGAAGACTGCCGTGTTTCTTGACCTTGATGGCACCCTGTGGGAGTGGGGCGTGGTGCCTGAGTCCGCGCAAGAGGCTATTCGTCGTGCGCAGGCCAACGGGCACAAGATCTTGACTAACACCGGTCGTGCACGTTCCGAGGTACCCGACATGGCCTACCTAGGGCTGGACGGCTTCTGCTTTGCAGCGGGTGCCGAAGTCCTCCTCGACGGCAAGACCATTGTGGACGAGCCTCTGGACGAGGCGCTCATCCGCCAATTGGCTGCTGTGTTTGACTCCTTTGGCCTCAACTACAACCTTGAGGCGGGCGAGGGGAGCTGGATCTGCGTCAACAATCAGGCCGTTTATCAGGAGCGCAATGAACAGCTTGGCAATACGCCAGACCCCATCCTGAATGCGCCCCTCGTGCAGGACATGCCGCCGGAGCAGTGGAAATACATCCATAAGGCCTTCTATCACGGTGGCAGCCCCGTCTTTGCCGAGGTGGCAGCCGCGATGCCCGAGGGCGTGACCCTTACCGAGCTCATGCCTGGCATTGCCGAAGCCACCGCGTCGGGCGTCACCAAGGCAACGGCTATGGAGGCCGTGCGAACCTACCTTGGTGTGGGCGAGTGGCGCACCATGGCCTGCGGGGACTCCGACAACGACCTCACCATGCTGCGCGCGGCTGACGTATCGGTAGCCATGGGCAACGGAAACGACAATGCCAAAGCAGCTGCCACGTGGGTCACCACGGATATCCATGATGACGGCTTACTCAATGCCTTCGCGCACTTTGGCTTGCTCGACTGATTGCGGGAGCCTGCGCCGCCGTCTGTGGGGGCCTCACCGACAGACGTAGCGTACGTTGCGGACGGGTTATTACAATACGCGTAGCTAGGTCACATATGAGAGGAGCCGCCATGGCAAAGGTCGTCTGCAACTTCCTGTCGTATTCGCTCAACCGCGCGGTGGACATCACGGTGGTACTGCCTTCGGTCACTTGCCCTGAGGCGCTGGGCATGGGCAACGGCCCGGCTACGCATGTGCTGCCGGCCAAGTTCCCCGTGGTCTACCTGCTGCATGGCTTTGCCAACAACCACGCGCAGTGGACGGGCTACACCAACGTGGAGCTCTACGCCGAGGAGCGCCGCATCGCCATCGTCAACATCTCTGCTGAGAACAAGGCCTATGCCAAGGTTGGTGCGGATGACTTCAAGCGCTTTGTCT
>JAUNJR010000038.1:5052-16177 GCA_030533135.1 Coriobacteriales bacterium | reverse complement strand
CTGGCGTTATGGCTGCCGCCCTTCGTCAGCTGCCCCCGAGCGCAAGCCTCATGGATGTAGCCGAGAAAATCAAAGAGACTGCGTTCAAGATCACGCGTGCCGGCGAGCTGATGAGCCGCGAGGCGTCACGTCGTCTGGGCGTTGAGAAGGGCATCGTTGACCTCTCGCTGGCGCCGACCCCCGCAGCTGGCGACTCGGTGGCAGAGATTCTTGAGATCATCGGCGTGGGCCGCACAGGTGGCCCCGGTACCACCTGTGCCTTGGCGCTGCTCAATGATGCGGTCAAGAAGGGCGGCGTCATGGCAAGCTCGTCGGTGGGTGGTCTTTCGGGCGCGTTCATTCCCGTGAGTGAGGACGCGGGCATGATTCGCGCAGCTGAAGAGGGGGCTCTCACGTTGGAGAAGCTTGAGGCCATGACCAGCGTGTGCTCCGTTGGGCTGGACATGATCGCCGTTCCCGGTGATACGACGGCTGAGACTATCGCCGGCCTCATTGCTGACGAGATGGCCATTGGCGTCATCAACACCAAGACCACCGCCGTGCGCGTCATTCCCGCCATTGGTCACAACGTGGGAGACACGCTCGTGTTTGGCGGTCTCCTCGGAACAGCGCCCGTCATGCCCATCAATCAGTTTGCTGGCAGCGTGTTGGCTCACCGCGGTGGACGCTTTCCCGCCCCGCTCAACTCACTGAAGAACTAGCCACAGGAACGAGCTTCGTCGCAATCGTGAGCTGCCCCCATCTCTCGCGTCTAAGAGATGGGGGCAGCTCATTGTTGCTATCCGAAGCTGCTTATCCGAGGAAACGCACCTCAGGCTGTAGGCGCACGCCAAACTGCTGCTCAACCTCGTCCTGCACGTGCTCGATGACGGCGTGAACGTCAGCTGCTGTGGCGTCGCCCATGTTAACCACGAAGCCTGCGTGCTTCTTGCTCACCGCCGCGCCGCCATGCCGCCAACCCTTGAGGCCAGCGTCCATGATGAGCTTGCCAGCGAAATAGCCCTCAGGCCGCTTGAAGGTAGAGCCCGCGCTGGGCATCTCGAGGGGCTGCTTTTCCTCACGCTGACGCGTCAGGTCATCCATGGTGACACGAATCTCTGCGGGATCGGCCTCCTCGAGCGTAAAGGTTGCTGAAAGCACGACGAGGCCCTCATCGGCGATGCGGCTCTTGCGGTAACCCAAATTCAGCTCGTCAACATCAAGCGTGGTCACAGAGCCATCCGGCAGAAGCACGTCCACCGACGTAAGTACGTCAGCAATGCAACCGCCATACGCGCCTGCGTTCATGAAGCATGCACCGCCAATGGAACCCGGAATCCCGCAGGCAAACTCAAGGCCAGAAAGCCCGTGCTTGTAGGCCGTCTCTGCGGCCTCGCGCAGCCCGACGCCCGCCTGGCAGTTCAAGTTGTTGCCACTCACCGACACGCCGGTGAGACCCTCCGTCAGCGAGATGATAACGCCTCGGTATCCATCGTCAGACACGAGCAGGTCAGAGCCGCAGCCCAGCACAAAGTAGGGCGCCTTGGACTCGCGGCATACTGCCAGCACATCCGCAACCTGGTTCACATCGTCAGGGGTAACGAACAGATCGGCGGGACCACCAATTTCAAAGGTAGTGTGCCTGCCCATGGGCTCGTCAACCAATACGTTGTACTCACCCACAATTTGAATGAGATGAAGAGTTAGGCTCGAACTGTCATAGCCGGTATCGGACATGTTTCTCCTTGGTTCGTGCGATACGTGCAGGCAAGCAGTGTAGCGCAAGGCCTATCGTGGATGTGAGGTCAAGTGCCAGCCACCGCAGAAGTCGCAGCGATAATACGTCAGACCACCACGACCGTGAGCGGCACACGACGCAATGGCTTCTTGGGCATCCCAGCGCGTGGCGTAGCGGTTCTTTGATTCGCAGGACTTGGCGCGATATGCATTCTCGCGGCGCTCGTCAGCTGCAGAATGCTCGGCTCTTGCGCGTGCATAGATCTCATCAAGGTCGCTCGCGAGCTGTGCCTTGAATGCTTCTACCTGTTTTTGTCGCGCCGAACGCTTTCTGCTGCCCATGGAAGGCCACCCCTTGTTTTCCTGCGCTTTGTTTGAAGTGTAGGGGGTGCGGGCAGCGCTTCTTAGGTAGCTGCTATGCAACGAGATAAAAACCATACGCGCATTGGGACAGGTGACCCCTCGCCGGTTGGGACGACACGGGGACGGTGTTGTCCCATCGGGCGTGGTTCCCGCCGGTTGGGACGGCATCTCGCCCGTGTTGTCCCATCGGGCGTGCTTTCCGCCGTTTGGGCGACACGGACAAATGATTACGCACCTCAAGGTGCCTACTTGTCGCACGCCCCCGTAAGGGCTATCCTCAAAATACATAGTTTCAGGGCGGGGTGGAAATCCCCACTGGCGGTAACGGGCACGGCCCGGAGTCCGCGAGCCGTAAACACGGCTGACCTGGTGAGATTCCAGGACCAACGGTCACAGTCCGGACGGAAGAAACGGAGGCGCCTCATGGCCACTTCATCCACACGACATGACACCCACTCGACCACCGCTTCTGGCGGCTGGTCCACCAAGCGTATCGCAGTGACGGCGCTCTTCTGCGCAGTTGCCGCCATCTGCACGCTGTTCATCGAGTTCCCCATTCTACCCGGCGTGACCTTCCTCAAGTACGATCCGTCCGCCATCCCCGCACTCATCGCTGGCTTCGCCTTCGGACCAGGTACTGGCGCCGTCGTTTCCATCCTCCCCTATTTTGTGCACCTTGCCACCGAAAGTGGCCTGTACGGAACGTTTATGGCCATCGTCGCCACCATCACGCTGGTCGTTCCCGCTTCAATCGTCTACCAGCGCAACACCACCATGCGCGGTGCCATTACGGGACTTGTCGTGGGCGCTGTGGTGTGTTTGGTCTGTTGCATCTTGGCAAACATCGTGGTAACGCCTCTGTACATGGGCGCCCCGCGTGAGACGGTCATCGGCATGATCGTTCCGGTACTGCTGCCCTTCAACGTGCTCAAGATCGCCATCAACTGCACGATTACCGCGCTGGTATACAAGCCCATCTCCAAGGCAATCGAGAGCTAGCGTGACCGTGGGCCGTGACAAATTGACGGGTCATTTGTCACCGTCCAACGTCGTGTCGCTCTCGCACGTGACGCTGCGCTACGACGATTTGACGGCACTTGACGACATCACGTTGAGTGTTGCCGAGGGAGAGCGCGTCTGTGTGCTGGGGGCCAATGGATCAGGAAAGTCGACGCTCGCCTCCGTTATCTGCGGATTGCTCGCGCCTGATGAAGGCGAAGTCTCCCTTGTGGGACAGCAGGTCTTCGGGCCGAATGGCGTCGACTTTGCGGCGTATCAGCGTGCACGACGAGATCTTGGCTTGGTATTCCAAAATCCTGATGACCAAATTGTCACCTCCATCGTTGAGGAAGACATTGCCTTTGGGCCAGAAAACCTGTGCCTCTCGTCCGAAGAAATCGGCAGGCGCGTAGACCGTGAGCTGCGGCGCGTTGCGCTGACGGACTACGCGCGCCGTGATCCGTCGCGGCTTTCTGGTGGACAGAAGCAGCGCGTGGCCATTGCGGGTGCCCTTGCCATGGAGCCCCGTGTGCTGGTGCTGGACGAGCCGGGAGCACTTCTCGATGTCCGCGGACGCCGCGGCATCATGCGTGTGATGGGCCAGCTGCACGAGCAGGGCACGACCATCGTGCATATCACCCACTTCATGGACGAAGCCCTGGCTGCCGACCGAGTGGTTGTGCTCGATCATGGGCGCATAACGCTCGAAGGCGCGCCTGGGGAGGTCTTCTCCCACGGAGATGAGCTGGCAAAGTTGGGGCTGCAAATGCCCTTTGCCGCGCGCCTTGCAACAGAGCTAAGGAATCGGGGCCTCGACGTCCCCTGGACCTGCGACGAGAGAACCTTAAGCGCGTCACTCGCAGTTGCGAAGCCATCCAACACGGGCACATCGCAGTTTGAGGCAAGCCCCACAAAGCAGTCCGACTTGGCGCTTCAGGTAGATAACGTGTCATACACCTACCATGACGAGGACATGCACAAGGCACTTAAAAGCATATCGTTTGGGGTCACACGCGGCACCTCTGTCGCCATCGTGGGTCAAACAGGCTCGGGCAAGTCCACGCTTGTGCGTCTGCTTTGCGCACTTGAGGCTCCTGACCAGGGACGCATTGTGGTCGACGGCGTCGATACCCACGCGCGCAGAGACCGCCGTAAGCTGCACGGCAAAGTTGGTTATGTCATGCAGCATCCCGAGCGGCAGCTCTTTGCCGAAACAGTGCTGAAAGACGTGGCATACGGCCCCACCAATTTAGGCCTTCCCCATGCCGAGATCCAAAAACGCTGCGCTCACGCACTTGAGGTGGTAGGCCTCACGGGCAAGGAGGACGCCTCTCCGTTCCAGCTTTCTGGCGGACAACAACGCCTGTGCGCCATCGCGGGCGTCTTGGCCATGAGACCGCACATCCTTGTGCTTGACGAGCCGACCGCTGGCCTTGACCCGCGCGGCCGTCGTCAGCTTGAGCATATCCTCGAAGGGATTCACGAAAGCGGCGTCACCACCATTCGCGTGACGCATTCCATGGACGACGCCGCCAAGGCTCAGCAGGTCATCGTACTGTCGCAGGCGCACATTCTGATGCAGGGTACTGCGCAGGAAGTCTTCTCCCCCGCAAACAAGCAGGCATTGCACGATGCGGGTCTTGGCCTTCCCGAGCCGTTGTCCTTCGCCCTCTCAGTTGGACTCGAAACAGATCCACTTACCATGAATGCGCTGGTTGATAGCCTTATCGACCTTTGCGCTGGGGAGGTGAGCTAATGGCCTTTCGGCTGAAGATGGGCCAGTATTGGCCCGCTGACTCCCTCCTTCACCGCATGGACGCACGTGCCAAGGTCGCCTGCGCGCTCATCATCATGGTATCGGTGTTCTTTGTCCATAGCTTGCCGCAGCTCCTCTTTAGTTGGGCCGTGGCGTTGTTGCTCGTGGCGCTCTCTCACGTTCCTGTGACAAAAGTGCTGCAGTCAGTACGTCCGGTTGTCTTGATGCTCTGCCTGCTGGCCATTTGCAACCTGCTCTTGGTGCGTTCAGGGGACGCACTTGTGTCCCTTGGCCCCTTGGTCATCACCACAGGTGGCGTATGGGCAGCCCTGCTCTACTCCCTGCGCCTGGTGGCTGCCGTCCTTGCTGCCGCGCTGCTCCTGCTTACCACGACGCCCACGCAGCTTACTGACGCCTTTGATGCGGGGCTGGCTCCGCTGTCACGCATTGGTCTGCCCGGGCACGAGCTTGCCATGGTCTTCTCGCTCATGCTGCGCTTTATTCCGACGTTGGCAGACGAGGCGTCAGCCATTTTGGATGCGCAAACGGCCCGTGGCGGAGCCCTTGCTGAAGGTTCACCCATCAAACGCGTGCGAGCCGTGGTTCCCGTCATTGTGGCCCTTCTCGCAAGTAGCCTGCGTCACGCCAACGGACTCTCGCGCGCACTGGATGCCCGCTGCTATACGGGCGGTGCCGAGCGAAGCCATTGGCACCCCCTGCATATGGAGCTGCGTGACTGGCTCGCGCTGCTGGTGATCGCACTCTATGTCGTAGCGCTGTTCCTCCTGAGGTAACCCAGCTGTCACGTTGGGGACTGTCCCCAACGTGACAGCTGGCAGGTGGTGGTACCCTTGGTGCGTTGTCGTCTCTTCACTGAAGGCGGTAGGACAGTATGCTTCCCAAGGCACTCGAAAACAGGGCGAGAATCGCGCGGTTTGTTCAAGACGCGCTCTCGGCACAGGATCAACGCTCACCCGAAGAGCGCAAAGCGCACGGTGAGGACCTGCGCAAGAAGGTTCCCCACGCCGCGCAAGGCGCCTGGGTCGCACCAAACAACCGACCAGACCCCGTCGAGCTTCTGTTCTCACAAGATGCATCGCGCACGCCAGATCTCGTTCCCCTACGCCACGAGCGTATGTCATCAAGTGCGTTTGCCTTCTATCGTGGCGCGGCGCTCGTCATGGCTTCGGACCTCTCCCTCACGCCGTCAACGGGCATCAACGTCCAAGCCTGCGGAGACGCCCACATAGCAAACTTTGGCATGTTCCGCTCGCCTGAAGGGCGCATCGTCTTTGATATCAACGACTTCGACGAGACAGCTCGCGGCCCATGGGAATGGGACCTGAAGCGCCTGGCCGCCAGCATCGAAATCTGCGCGCGTAGCCGCCATTTCTCACAAGAAGAAAGCGAGCGGGCCGTCCGTTACTGCGTGAGAGCCTACCGCAGAAGCATGCTCAACTTTGCCACAATGGGCCATCTTGACGTTTGGTACGACCAACTTGACCTCAACGAACTATCAGGTCAGCTCTCGTATGAGGTGAGCGAGGAACAGCAGCAAGAGATAAGCGCCATGTTCATGAGCGTCAAGGAGAAGGGTCGTACCAAAGCCTTAACCAAATTGACCGAGGTAGTGGATGGGCAGCTCCGTTTCAAAAGCAATCCGCCGCTTCTGGTCCCGCTCAGCGCGCTGCTTGCTGATTCCTCTTCGGCAAGCTTTGGCGACAGTGCCCGCATAGAAACGATCATCGAAACGGCCCTTACACAGTATCGGCAGACACTTCCACCCGATACTCGCCAAGTTGTGAGCCTTTATCGTGGAATAGATGCTGCCCAAAAGGTGGTTGGCGTTGGAAGCGTCGGGACTGTCTCGTTGGCAATACTGCTCCGCGGAGCAAATGACGACGATGCGCTCATACTGCAGGTCAAGGAAGCCCAAGAATCCGTTCTGGAGCGCTTCTGTGGAGAAGACAGCCACATTCAGCATGGACAGCGTGTTGCCGAGGGGCAGCGCGCCTTGCAGTCCACCAGTGATCCTCTCCTTGGGTGGTGCCGCATCCCCCTTGGCAACAAGGGCGTCAAAGACTTCTATGTGCGCCAGCTCTGGAACAACAAGGGGTCCATTGACCTGACGACCATTGAAGCCGAGCAGCTGGCTGTCCTGGCATCCGTCTGTGGCTGGCATCTTTCCCATGCACACGCCCGAACAGGTGACCGTTTTGGGATTGCGGGGTACCTAGGCGAGAACGATGCCTTTGACGAGGCGCTTGTTGCCTTTGCGCGCTCCTACGCCGACCAGAACGAAGCCGACTTCCAGCACTTTGTGCAGGCAGTATCTGCCAAGCAGTAAAACCTGTGCACATAAGACGGGCCCGGAAACAACCGGGCCCGTCCATAAAGTCGTTATGCGAAGTAGGCTACGCCACCCGCAAAGAGCGGCTGATACGCATTGCCCGGCACGTTCTTGAAGGTGCCATCGCTGTAGCGCTCCGTGTGGCCCATCTTGCCAAGGACGCGGCCATCAGGACTCGTAATGCCCTCGATAGCAAGGACCGAGCCATTGGGGTTGACGTTCCAATCAAGCGAAGGCACGCCCTGCTCGTCAACATACTGTGTGGCAATCTGGCCAGAGGCTGCCAGCTGTGCCACCAGCTCGTCGGACGCCACGAAGCGGCCTTCACCGTGGCTGATCGCGATGGTGTGGATGTCGTCCACCGCGCACTGGGAAAGCCAGGGGGAGAGGTCGCTGGCCACGCGCGTGCGGACCAGACGGCTCTGGTGACGGCCGATGGTATTGAACGTGAGCGTCGGGCAGGCGTCCGTCATGGGGATGATGTCGCCATACGGAACCAAACCGAGCTTGACCAGGGCCTGGAAGCCATTGCAGATGCCCAGCATGAGGCCATCGCGCGCCTGTAGCAGGTCACGTACCGCCTCGGTCACTGCCGGAGCACGGAAGAAGGCCGTGATGAACTTTGCGGAGCCATCGGGCTCGTCGCCACCAGAGAAGCCACCGGGAATCATGACGATCTGGGACTTGCGAATCTCTTCCACCAACTGGGCCGTGCTCTCGGCAACCGCCTCAGGCGTCAGGTTGTTGATGACGAGCACGTGCGCGTCGGCGCCAGCGCGTTCAAACGCGCGTGCGGAATCGTACTCGCAGTTGTTGCCCGGGAAGACCGGAATGATGACACGCGGGCGGGCAAAGCCGATCTTGGGAGCAACACGTACAATGCCCTGCTCGGCAATGCGGAAACTGGGGGCGTCAACGGTCTTGCCGGCACGACGATATGGGAAGACAGGCTCGAGCTTGGCCTCCCACGCCTCCTGCAGCTGAGCGAGGTCGACCACCTCATCGCGAGACACCATCTGGTAGGCCTCGGTCGTAACGCCAAGAACGGCAATGGTGACCAGCTCAGAGGACTCATCGATAACAGCATCATCCGAGAGCTCAACAATCATGCTGCCGTAGGCGGGACTCAGGAGCGCCTCTGCGGTGAAGTCCCACTCCAGCTCGATGCCCAGCTGGTTGCCAACGCACATCTTGAAGATCGCCTCGCCCGCTCCGCCGTAACCCGGCGTGGAGACGGACAGGGCTGCGCCGCTTCCAATCAGCTCCTCGACGACATCCAGTACGGCAAGGAAGGAGGTGGGTTCTGGCGTCACGCCGTCGCTCTGATAGTTCGGCACGACTGCAATCACACGATGCCCTGCGTCCTTAAACTCTGGCGAGGTCACACGGTTGATGGAACCCACGGCCGTGGCAAACGAGACGAGCGTGGGCGGCACGTCCAGATCCTCGAAGCTACCGGACATAGAGTCCTTGCCACCGATTGCACCGATGCCAAGGTCAACCTGAGCCATAAGCGCGCCAAGAACCGCGGCGGTTGGCTTGCCCCAACGCTCGGGCACGTCGCGCAGGCGCTCGAAGTACTCCTGGAAGGTGAGGTAGGCATCCTCATGCCGGAAGCCAGCGGACACCAGACGAGCGACACTCTCGACCACCGAGCAGTATGCGCCGTGGAACTGATCAGCGCTCATGAGGTAGGGGTTGAAGCCCCAGGCCATGCCAGAGCACGTGGTGGTCTCGCCCAGGACGGGCATCTTGGCGACCATTGCCATCGACGGCGTCAGCTGCGTGCGACCACCAAACGGCATGAGCACCGTAGCGGCACCAATGGTGGAGTCAAAGCGCTCAGAGAGGCCCTTGTTGGAGGCGACGTTGATGTCAGTCACGAGGGCGGTCATCTTCTCGGCAAACGTCGTGCCAGGCACATTGACGCCCGTGTAGGCACCCTGTGCAACCACGTGAACCGCCTGATGCTTAGGCGCGCCATTTGAGTTCAGGAACTCACGGCTCACGTCCACGATGGTCTCGCCATCCCACACCATACGCAGGCGCGGCTCAGCCGTCACGGTAGCGACCTCGGTTGCCTCGAGGTTCTCCTCGTGGGCGTAACCGATGAACTCGGCAACATCCTCAGGCGCCAGTGCCACAGCCATGCGCTCCTGGCTCTCAGAGATGGCCAGCTCGGTACCGTCCAGACCCTCATACTTCTTGGGCACCTTGTTCAGGTCAATGAACAGGCCGTCCGCCAGCTCGCCAATGGCCACGGACACGCCGCCCGCGCCAAAGTCGTTGCAGCGCTTGATGAGGCGGCAGGCATCCTCGCGACGGAAGAGGCGCTGTAGCTTGCGCTCAACCGGTGCGTTGCCCTTCTGCACCTCTGCGCCGCAGGTCTCGAGGCTCTCAAGCTTGTGAGCCTTTGAGCTGCCCGTCGCACCGCCAATGCCGTCACGGCCGGTGCGGCCGCCCAGAAGCACGATGACGTCACCCGGAGCGGGGCACTCGCGACGCACGTTCTTGGCAGGCGTGGCGCCAACCACGGCACCGATCTCCATGCGCTTGGCCATGTAGCCAGGATGATACAGCTCGTTGACCTGGCCCGTTGCGAGGCCAATCTGGTTTCCGTAGGAAGAGTAGCCGGCTGCAGCCGTAGTCACCAGCTTGCGCTGGGGCAGCTTGCCAGGAATGGTGTCCGCAACCGGAACCAGCGGATCAGACGCGCCAGTCACGCGCATGGCCTGATAGACGTAGCTGCGGCCAGACAGCGGGTCACGAATGGCTCCGCCAATGCAGGTTGCCGCGCCACCAAAAGGCTCGATCTCGGTCGGATGGTTGTGGGTCTCGTTCTTGAAGAGGAAGAGCCAGTCCTCCTCAGTGCCGTTGACGTCAACCTTCACCTTGACGGTGCAGGCGTTGATTTCCTCGGACTCGTCCAGGTTCTTGAGCTGCCCGGTGTGCGTGAGCCACTTGGCGCCCAAGGTGCCCATGTCCATGAGGGTAATGGGGCGCTCGGAACGGCCGAGCTCTTCGCGCATGGCTAGATAGCGGGCAAACGCCTGCTTTACGACCTCGTCGTCAATTGTGACGTCCTCAAGCACCGTGCCAAACGTGGTGTGACGGCAGTGGTCAGACCAGTACGTGTCGATCATCCTGATTTCGGTGATGGTCGGGTCGCGGGCTTCAGTCTTGAAGTAGTCCTGGCAGAACGTAATGTCTGCCAAATCCATAGCAAGGCCCTTCTCGTCCACGAAAGCAGCAAGAGCGGCCTGGTCGAGGTTCAGGAAACCATGCAGCGTCTCAACCATGGGAGGCTTGGGATAATCCATCTTCAGGGTATTACGCTCAGCCAAGGAGGCTTCGCGCGCCTCAACCGGGTTGATGACATAGTGCTTGATGGAGGCGATGTCAGCTTCAGTCAACGCGCCTTCAAGGTAGTAGACCTTTGCGGAGAGAACCGCTGGACGCTCGCCCTGGCTAATCAGCTGGATGCACTCGCTTGCAGAGTCTGCGCGCTGGTCAAACTGGCCAGGCAGGAACTCGACGGCAAAGACTGTTGCGCCAGCGGCGTCAGGCATAGTCTCGCTTGCATCATCTGATTGGGGCTCGGAGAACACCGTGGGAACGCATTGCTCAAAGAGCTCACGCGAGATGCCCTCGACGTCATAGCGGTTGACCAGACGGAGATTGGTAAGTGCCTTGATGCCCAAAATGTCTTGGAGCTCGGCCAGCAGCTGGCGGGCCTCAACATCAAATCCGGGCTTCTTCTCGACATAGACACGGAAGACCATATGGCCACCTTTCGGTAAGCGGTACCAGATAGTCCCATGATAGGTCTTTATAAAACCTCAACTATGCCTTATGTGAGTTTCCACGGTAAAAGCCCTAGCTTCCTGATTGCGCTGGGTCGAGGCGTTAGTGAGTGTCCCAAACCGGTCAGAAGTGAGCGG
>JAUNJR010000038.1:0-4952 GCA_030533135.1 Coriobacteriales bacterium | reverse complement strand
GGGAAAGGTCAATCTGCTCACGGGTGACCTAAAAACGGGCCAAACCGGCCGTCACCGGCCACAAGTGAGCAGTCACAGCAGAGACAGTGCCGAATCACCAACGATCGGAACCAGCATCTTTACCGTGAACACCCCGCCATAGAGGAGTGGCGACAAACATGTGTTCGCGGTACAATGGAGAGCCACAGAAGTTGAGGGGAGGTGGCACGTGTCCGACGTTGACAAGATTCTCGAAGATCTGCTCAATAGCAAACGCCTTAAGGAGCTTGCCACCTTCACGAGGCGCATCTACTCTGACCAGCCCCTCATTCAAACAGGCAAACAGATGCGCGAGCGGGCAAACAGGCCCAAGCCACCTTTAAGTAACCTGCCGCGCACAGATTACACCCCCGATCACCCGTGGAAGCCGTCTAGCGTGGCCCCTCGGCAGCTTTCGTTTGATCACACGTCAACAGGTGTTTCTCGGCCAGAGGTCGTCAAGGGAAACGTGCCCGAACGCTACTACCAGCTTCGTGAGATTGCAGCCGAGCAACCCCGGCCCGGCAACGCGTCTCTCAGCGGAGCCCTTGCATACGGCACGCGCTCTGCAAACCGGCTCTTTTACGAGCAGGCGCGCTTCATGGAGGACTTCGAGGACGATTACGAATTCCACGGAACGTACTCGCAGTATTTCCCCACCTACAGCTCCATGACCCTCAACCAGCTGCGGGGTTACTTCTCATGGCGGACACGCGTTCGACATGGAGAGATGCCCGAGGCGCCGCTGTCCTTTGCCTTCCTGTATGTGTACGAGCTTCTCTGCGGCATTGGCACCACGCCCGGTGAGCAGGGCCTTCATGATCTGATTGCCTTCCGCGATGCCTATCTTCAGACCGACATGGCACAGGGCTCTACGTTCTCGTCGTACCTGAGGCGGTGGCTTCGCGACTACGTGGTGTATCACGAACTCGACCCCGCCCTTCTGCCTGGCACTACCGGCGGTATGCAGGAGCACGTCTACACGCTGCTACAGGGAGAAGAAGCTGCTCTGAGAGCACAGAAGCTCACCCGCAAAGAGGCAGCTCTGGAGGCTTCGCGTACGCCGGATGACGAGGTGCTCATGACGGCGCTGAACGACTGCTCAAGCTACCAAATCTGTGGGGCACGGCTGTACAAAGACCAGCCCGCTGACGTGCGCTTTATTGCCTGCCAGACCTTCCGCGCACTGGCCGTGCACTGTGCCAAGCGGCGCAAGACTGACTTTGTCGAAGGGCTCTTTGGCAGCACCTTCAGCGAGCCTTACACCATGTTTTCCTCCGCCGTGTTCTATGAGCCCGAACCGCATGCCGACGCCTCAGTGCGCATGAGCGCCTTGGAGTGTTTTACCTGTCGCGAGGGCCGTTGGCGCAGGCATGTGCTCTGCGATGCAACCAGTCGCAGCTCAGAGCTGGGGTCAATCATGCATGCGGTCGACCAGCGACTGCGAGAAAAGCTGAACTTCCCCTACCCGCTCAAGGAACGCCCAGTCGCCGCATACGTTGTCAAGATCATAGACAAGGCAATCGACGAACTGCTGGCCGCCAAGGCAGAAGCCGAACGTCGTCGCATTGACATTGACCTTTCGCAACTGGGTCACATTCGCGCTGCAGCAGCGGTATCGCGTGAGGCGCTGCTTACCGATGATGAGCGGGAGGAGTCGACAGCACCCGTAGTGAGGCTCGATTCCGAGACGCCTGCATCTCCTTCTGAGGTGCCTTGCGCAAAGACCGCGCTCGAAAGCACATCCGAAAGAGATGTCGGCATCTCGGAACCCAGCCCGCTCGGGTTGACAGACTCTGAGGACAGGGTTCTGCGTGCGCTGTTACATGGGTTGTCGGCCCCTACGGACACGGGAGTTCTCTTGTCGCTTCTTGTTGATAGCATTAATGAGAAGCTCTTTGACCTTGTTGGGGATACGGTCATTGAGTATGTTGGGGATGATCCCGTCCTTATTGAAGACTACGTTGAAGACGTAAGGGAGATAGTTGACGAATGACAAATGAACAGCAGGTAAAAGTACCCAAGCGCATCGCTGCGGTCATCATCAACTCGCTCAAGGGCGGCGTTGTTCCCCGCGTGGGTCTCCCCTACATTACCGTAGGGCGTGAGGCTGAGATTCGTGCGCTCCTCCATGATCTTGATCTTGTCGCTGACGGCGGGGCGTCGTTCCGCTTTCTGGTGGGACGATATGGCAGTGGTAAGAGCTTCTTGCTCCAGACCATTCGTAACCATGCCATGGGGCGCAACTTTGTCGTGTGCGATGCGGACCTCTCCCCTGAGCGACGGCTGCAAGGCAGTAAGGGGCAGGGTCTGGCCACGTATCGCGAGCTGATTCGCAACCTTTCCACTAAAACCCGGCCTGAAGGCGGTGCGCTGACGCTCATCCTTGATCGGTGGATCTCCGGCGTGCAGCAGGAAGTTGCATTGGCCACGGGGCTTGATCAATCAGACCCCACCTTTGCGCGCGAGGTCGAGCATCGCATCATGGCGACCATCCAGCAACTTCAGGAGCTCGTGCATGGCTTTGACTTCGCACGTCTCCTCACCATGTACTATCGCTCGCATCTTGAGGGAGACGACGAGACCAAGGCCAATGTCACCAAGTGGTTCCGCGGAGAATACCGCACTAAGTCCGAGGCGCGCGAGGAGCTTGGCGTGAACATCGTCATCTCGGATGACGATTGGTATGACTACCTCAAGCTTTTTGCCACGTTCTTGGTGCAGGCCGGTTACGAAGGCCTCATTGTGCTCGTCGACGAGCTGGTCAACCTCTACAAGATTCCCAACGCGGTGTCGCGCCAATACAACTACGAGAAGATTCTGACGATGTACAACGACACGCTCCAGGGTCGCGCACATCACCTGGGCATCATCATGAGTGGCACACCACAGGCCATCGAGGACCGACGTCGTGGCATCTACAGCTACGAGGCGCTACGCTCACGCCTGACTCAGGGGCGCTTTGCGCAGGAGGGCCTTCTCGACATGTTGGCGCCGGTCATTCGGCTGGAACCCCTGACCTACGAAGAGCTGCTGGTGCTTATCGAGAAGCTTGCTGACATTCATGCCGGGTACTTTGGCTACGACCGCTCGCTGGGCGAGCAGGACCTCGTCACGTTCCTTCAGCTGGAATACGGCCGCGTGGGTTCTGACACGCACCTAACGCCGCGCGAAGTCATCCGCGACTTCATCGAGATGCTTGACATCCTGTACCAGAATCCCCAGCTCACCGTGCCCGAGCTACTGGGATCAGACGCGCTCAGCCATGCTCCGTTGCCCGGTGATCCCGAAGAGCCGGAAGCCGGCAGCCAGTACGCAGAGTTCACGCTGTAGCAAGCACGATCAAAGAAATGGGGCGCCCCTTCCGAATCAATGAATCGGAAGGGGCGCCCTCTTATGGGTCAATAGGAACGTATAACCTAACGTCCCTGTTCGCACATCTCGCGAACCACGTCGTCCTTGATGGTCACGCCTGCCGCCTCGAGCTCGGCAATCTTGTCGGCAAACTGCGGCAGATACTGCTTGTGGGCAATGAGCAGCTCGTTGATGACATTCATGGCGTCAGAGCCAGAAGGAATCTGCGGATTGAGCGCAACCGCCTCAAGCAGCGCACCGTAGTCGCCCTTGACCGCAGCTTCCTCGACCAACAGTTGCATGTTCCACATGAGCTGCAGGTAACCACGAGCCGCTGGAGCCATCGGACCAAAGGCGATGGGCTGCGCACCAGCGCCGCCCACGTAGCTGGATACCTGCACGACGGCGTCAGCCGGCAGATCAGGAATCGCACCGCGGTTCAGCGTTGAGCACACGATGTGCTCGTTGGCATTGTTGTAGATGGCCGCGATGGACTCGGTCGCGACATCGGAGTAGTGCGCGCCACCACGCTTGGACAGCAGCTCAGGCATCTCGGCAAGCTCGGGATCCTTATAAAGCTCGAAGAGCTGGTCCTCGACCGCTTTGACCTGCTGTGCGCGTGTGCCGATTTCAGGATCGGCATATTCCCTGAGGCCGTCAGCCAGCATGTCCGTCTGGATGTAGTAGTAGCGGTGATAGCCACACGGAATCATCTTGAGGTGATCGAGCTGCTCGCGCGCAAACGGGATGTTGTGGATGTTGGCGGGGATGCCAGAGTCCTTGTTGGGATCAAGCATGGCATCGATGATGTCCATGGTGACCTCACGGCCCGTTGCTCCGTCAAAGACGCGATGCCAGTGGAAGTGATCGATGCCCGCAAAGCGGTACACAAGGTCATCAAGAGTCTTGTCAATGAGCGCAGGCTCGGAGAGCATAGCGCCGATGGGCACATTGCACAGGCCAATGCAACGCTCCCAGCCGCCATAACGGATGACTGACTCGGTAACCATGCCCGAGGGGTTGGTGAAGCTGACGAGCCACGCGTTGGGGCAGAGCTCCTTCATCTCCTCGACGATGTCCAGGATGACGGGGATGGTGCGCAGGGCCTTGAACATGCCACCGGCACCATTGGTCTCCTGGCCAAGCATGCCATAAGAGAAGGGGATGCGCTCGTCCTTGACGCGCGCATCAAGCAGGCCCACGCGGAACTGCGTGGTGACGAAGTCGGCATCCTTGAGCGCCTCGCGACGGTCAAGCGTCAGGTGAACCTTTACGTCGTGACCCGACGCGTCCCACATGCGCTGAGCAAGCGCACCGACAATCTCGAGCTTCTCGCGACCACGCTCAACGTCAACCAGCCAGATTTCCTTGATAGGCAGGCGGTCATAACGCTTGATGAAGCCGTTCATGAGCTCAGGCGTATAGCTCGAGCCACCACCAATGGTGCAAATCTTCAGTCCGTCCTTCATGGTTCCTCCCCCTATTTGATGTGTGCCGGATGTCACCAGTATATAGGGGTCCGAACGCATGGAACAGCAGGCATAGGCGAACCGGAGGGGATGCTCCCTTTGGACGTTGGG
>JAUNJR010000037.1 GCA_030533135.1 Coriobacteriales bacterium | reverse complement strand
ACGCTCTACCTCGACATACGCGATAGTGTTTCCGCATGGTTGGATACGAAGCATACGGTCGTTACGATTTCGCCCGACCTTCTTGATCGGCTTGTGACACTCTCTATTGACGCTTCAGCTGGAGAAATCTCCCTGTACGACCTCACTAGCGATGCCCTGGAAATCACCGCAAAGGCAGGCTCCATCCAAATAGATGGTTTTACGACTCCGACTGCCAAGCTTACGCTTTCCAGCACGGTTGCCAAACTTGACGGTACCTTTGGCGTCGTTGACGGCACGATTACCAGTAGCGATGTCGAAATGGTTGCCTGTGGCGAACCCAAGCGCATCAGGTTCAAAACGGGATCAAGCGATGTGACCATTGCCCTTCCTGAGGGGCTTGGCTTTACGGCACATACCTCTGTCGGAACAGGAAACGTGACGTTTGATCAGCGCGTCGAATCGCCCGAGCAGGGGACTGCGATCTATGGCGACGGTACGCTGGATCTTGACGTTTCCGTAAGCAGCGGTTCGGTTCACATCACGCAGCACTAACCGACCCAGGACTGTCACATTGGGGACAGTCCCCAACGTGACAGAAAGGCCGGGCCCGAAGGTACGTCTTCGGGCCCGGCCACGCTCGTTACAAGCAGCAAGCAGACATTACAGCTGCAGCGTCAGCCAATCGATGACCGTTGCCTCGACATCGAACTTGATGTCATCGTAGTTGTGGATCTCGTGACGGTAGCCGCTCCACAGCTGCGTGGTCACATCGTGACCGGTGTCGGTCAGCCAGTTGGCGACCTGATAGACGCCCTCGCCAAAGCACCCAACCGGGTCCTGGTCGCCCGCAATCAGAAGGATGGGTAGGCCCGTCGGCACCTTCTCAGCCCACTCCTTGCCCTCGATGCAGAGCATCATATCGATGAAGTCGCGCATGCTGATGTTGTGGGTGGGATGCGTGAACGCGTCAAACGGGTCCTCGGCGTGGTCCTTCTGTACCCACGGATCATGGCAAATCCACTCGTTGCCCAGCTTGGCGCCCTCTTCGCAGCGGCTGAACATCCAACCAAAGAGTGCCGCCGTGACAGCGGGGTCGCTCTCGTGAGCCTTGCCGGCCTTGACCAGGTCGTCTGCCATCTTGCGCGAATCCGCAGTCCCCTGAAAGACGCCCGTGGTTCCGCAGTACACCACGCCGTTTAGCAAGTCGCCGTACTTGGTGGAGAAGTCGCGCGCGATCATGGAGCCCATGGAGTGGCCGAACATGAAATACGGCAGGTTGGGATACTTCTCAACCACCACGTCATGGAACAGCTTCTCATCTTCCATCATGGTGTGCGGACCAGCGTCACCCCAGTCGCCCCAGGTGTTGTTTGCGATGGCCGTGGCACCATGGCCCACATGGTCATCGGCGGCAACGATAAACCCTGCGTCCATGAAGGCAACGATCATGTGGAAGTACCGACGAGAGTGCTCGCCGAAGCCATGCACCAGCTGAACGACACCCACCGGCTCGCATGCAGGCACATAAATCCAACCGGTCACCTCATCGCGACCGTTGCTCGACGCAAACTTAACTTCATGTAGCATATGAGCTCCCCTCGTCGCTGTTCATGCACGGGACGCCCCGTGCCTATACCCCCATTATGCAGGGCGTTTGCCCGAAAATGTGGTACATGCTGGTAGACGCTTATACGCTGACGGCAAGAGGGAGCCGTACACCAGCGCAGACGAGGTGCACGCCGGCGGTTTCACTATCTGGTTACCAAGGCCATTAGTTTGCGGGCAAAACGCATGCCGTTGCTTACAATGGCAGACGCAAACTCTTTCGACGCCGACAACCGACAGGAATCCCATGGAAGAAATGATTGATGTCTACGACCATGACCGCAACCGCACCGGAATCACCATTCCGCGTGAGGGCGCCTTTTTACAAGAAGGCCAGTTCATGCTGTATGTTCTGGCGCTCATCGAGGCGCCAGACGGACGCTTTTTGGTCACGCAGCGCTCGCTCGAGAAGCATTGGGGCGCTGGATGGTGGGAGATCCCTGGCGGTGGCGTTCGCGCGGGCGAGACGACCCTTGATGCTGTGCGCCGAGAGGTGCCCGAAGAGACGGGACTGACTGTTAGTGGCGAGGACCTCACGCCAATCTACAGCTACGAGAACGTCGACCTGAAACGCGGCGATAACTACATTGTGGACTTTTATCATCTGCACCTTGATTTCATGGCCGATGACGTGCAGCTTATTGACGGAGAGGCGGTTGATTACAGGCTCTGCACCTGGGAAGACATCTGCCACCTGAACGAGGAATCCACGGTCCTGCACTTCAACCGCATCCGCGAGGCGCTTGAGGCGGAAGGCGTCCTCTAGCGCCGCTATCCCAACCGCACTGGTACAGCCGTGAGTCGAATGCTCAAGTGACACGATGAATGCAAGCGCTACACTATGCGCAACATTCGTTACGACGGAAAGGAACCGCCATGGCAGAGCCTATTAACACCGAGAAGGCGCAACAGCTTATCGAGGAGGGCGTCGCTCAGGCACAGGAGATTCTGAACGATCCCACCAAAATCAAGGACCTCCTTCAGCAGCTGCAGGAGCAGATCAAGAACCTGCCCGACACCTTCAAGGGTGCCGCAGCTAACGTGCCCCTGATGATTGATATGGTTACGGCCTACGTAACCAAGGAGTATACCGAGGTCTCCCCCAAGGTCATCGGCGCTCTGGTTGCCACGTTCCTGTATCTGCTCAAGAGCCGGGACCTCATCCCCGATGCCATCCCGGTGCTCGGCATTGCTGACGATCTGGCCGTCGCGACCTTTGCGATGACCCTCTGCGAGCCGGAGCTCAAGGCTTACGCCGAGTGGCGTGAGACCCATCAGCTCCCGCAGGCATAACGAAGCAAACGCTACGCGCCAGATGCCGTGACGACATCTGGCGCGAAACCAAGCATTCCCGTGAGTCAAATGCCGAGGCATTTGACTCTTTTCTATGCAGTCAGACCTGCTTCCCCAAGCAGCTGAGCGAGATAGTCCGCATAGCGCTGGAGCACTTCCTCCGTTGGCCCGCGACGCTCACGCGAAGCGGCAAAAATCTGGCGGATCCGCTCATGCCGACGCTCCACGCTGCTCTTTTTCCTGACAGGCCATTCGCCATCATCCGTCTCGCGTTCTGGCGCATTGGCAATGGCCAACTCGATCATGTCACTCTTCGTGAAGAACACGCCAGCCACGCGTGGCCGAACCAACACAAGATAGCGCGACGTCCCTGGGAGCATGACACAAGAATCGATGCCAGTATCAGTCAGGCTGATAACCTCGAAATCGTTATAGAGCTCGCGATCCCAATGCTCTTCCATAATCTGGACCAGCTCGTCTAGCGTGACGGTCCGATTGGTATTGATTGTGCGTTTGCCTACCATCTCGCCTCCTTCTCTTAAGTCCAGTACTCGTGTAACACAGTAGGGACTATCGCCTTACGGGCCTTATAGCTGCTCATAATTGCAGCTGTACGTGGTCAATCTGTCGGCGAGCGTTAGGAAAAGAACGATTACTGCAATAGTAATTGCATCATTTATCTGGGCTTTGTTGCTTCCAGGCGATGAGATAGTCAACCACGAACCCGTAGGAGCGTACGCCCCCATCCGCACCAAAGCTCTTGAGATAGGTGTTGTTGACCGCTGTACCCACATTCTCAACCGGGCCTTCGTAAGCCTGGTAATGCTCTCGCGTGGTAGTCCGATCGTCCAAGACGAGAATGACCTCCCGGTAGAGGTCTTCATCTACCACCTCTTGCAGGAGCGCCTGAATGCGATCTGGGTCGGTGTGTGCCAGCGCATTCAGGCAGTAACAGAAGGCGTTGTAGTATCCCGAATACGCAAAGCGCACGTCACTGCTTGTCTCGCATGCCAAAAAGGCGGCGAAGTTTGCCTCTTGCTCACTTGCGAGCCCGAGGCGATGGGCGGCCTCGTGACACATGATGTAGGGAAGGTCAGCCACTGCGCTGTTCAACGGCACGCCAGATTCACCCGTCGGCGCCCAGAACATGCCGGTATGACCGGTGTAAAGAAGTGGCTCTCCCCAAACAAGCAGCGCCTTCACCGGCACCGTCGATCCGCAGAAAACCGGGTACGTATTGGCAAGGTCTGTGTATGACGCACCGGCAATGCTTGCCAGCTCATAAAAGTCCTGCTTAGCAAGGCTATCATCATGGTTTCGCGGAACTCGTGGCGCAAGGCGCGCTGCCTTTCGCAAATAGAATGCCGTTGCATCCACAAGCTCGTCCGTCGTGTACTGCGAAACCTCCAAACCAAGATCGTTCGCAAGCGGTGGCGCGTAGTGATTGAGTGCCCAGCAATCAACGAAGAGAAAGAGGTTGCACGCAACAGCCAAGCACACTGTAGACAGCAACGGCAAAAGTGACAGCTTTTTTCTGATGCAGCGGACAAGTGTCACGACCGTCACGACTACCAAGACAACGATGCCAATGTCCCACACGGCACAGGGCGCAATGCTCGTCACAATGGCCAACGTTCCCATGATGGCCTTGGAGCACAGGCGATACGCCGGAAAGAGCCGTTGACCGAAACGTCCAAAGGCCCACATGAGCACAGGACAAGAGGCGACAAGGATGCCCGCCACCATAAACCGAGCCCGCGTTGCCTTGTCCAAATCGCCCATGGAACCCCCTCCCCTCTTTAGGATAGTCCTTACCAACGTTCGCATCAGTTGTGCTCGCTACACGTATACTGGTAGGCAATACGTCTTCATGACAGGAGCACGAGATGGCACAACGCAAAGCATCCCAGCTGCGCGAATCTCCGCGACAGCCGCTCGAGGGCTTTCAAATACTTGATGGCACCATGCTCAAACTCGTCGCCATGGTCAGTATGGTTGCGGACCATGTCGGCGACGCATTCTTTCCGCAGGCCACCTGGCTTCGCGTTATCGGGCGCCTTGCCATGCCCATTTTTTCGTTCTGCATCGCCGAGGGGTACGCCCATACGCGTGATCGCCGGGCATACCTTATGCGGATGGGTGTTTTTGCTTTAGTCAGTGAATTACCGTTTGACCTGTTTGCCGATGGAAGGCTTGATTTTGGTCATCAAAACATCTTGTTTACCTTTGCGCTTTCCATCTGCGCACTCATGGCCTACGACTGGATAACCGAACAAAACGAAGGCACCAGAGGTATCGTACTTGGTTCGATTGCCGTGGTGGCCGTCGGGCTGCTCTCCATCCTCTTGCGGCTTGACTACAACATCACGGTGGTTGGGCTGGTCTTTGTGTTCTATGTGCTGCGTGACCGCAACCCGTTCTTACGCAATTCTGCCGCTGTGGCATATGAAGCGCTTGTCAGAAACGTGGGCATCTATCGATGGGGCGTGCTGAGTTTCTTCCCATTGATGATGTACAACGGACAGCGTGGTCGTGGTCTTAAGCTGCTGTTTTATCTGTTCTATCCTGGCCACCTGCTGCTGCTCTACCTCATCAAGCTGTTGATGCAGTACTTCGCCTAACAAAAACTGTCACATTGGGGACAGTCCCCAATGTGACAGTTTGCAAGCGTGGGTGCTGGAGGCTAGAGAAGGCTGATGGTCTCGTCCAGGCCAAGCACGATGTTCATGTTCTGCACCGCCGCACCAGACGCGCCCTTGCCCAGGTTGTCAAAGAGTGCCGTCACGGTCGTCTGCTCCTCATTGCCGCACACAACAATCTGCAGCTTGTTGGTGCCAGAGAGCTCGTTTGCATACAGCGTGGGGCCATTCTCGCCAAACGGAAGAACGCTCACCAGACGCTGCCCTGCGTAATGGGCGGCAAGCGCCTCGTAGATATCCTGCGCCGTCGGCGCACCGTTCAAAAGGGCATTCTGCAGCATGATGGTCGTCGCCATACCCTTGTAGTAGTCGTCAACGACCGGCATGAAGACCGGCGCCTGCGCAAGCCCGCAAACCTTCTGCATCTCGGGTAGATGCTTGTGCTTCAGGCTCAGGCCATAGATGCCGGGCGCATCAAGACGCTCAGAACGATCCGCAGCTTCGTAGTCCGCAATCATGCGCTTTCCGCCACCCGAATAGCCGGTCAGCGAGAAGCACGTCATGGGGTAGTCGACCGGAATGATGCCCGCCTGCACAAGCGGTGCGGTGGTTGAGATGAAGCCCGTGGCGTGGCACCCGGGGTTGGCGACGCGCTTGCTTGTCGCAATGGCCTCGCGCTGGGCTGCGTTCAACTCGGGGAAGCCGTAGGTCCAGCCATCAGCCGTGCGGTGTGCGGTTGAAGCGTCAATGATGCAGACGTCGGGATTGTCAACCAGAGAGACAGCCTCGCGCGCGCCGTCATCTGGCAGGCACAAAAACGCGATGTCGCAGCCGTTCAGAAACTTGCGGCGCTCATCCAAGTCGTGACGTTTGTCCTCGTCAATACGCATGAGCTCGAGGTCATCGCGCGCGCCAATACGCTCAAAAATCTGCAAACCGGTCGTTCCGCTTTGCCCGTCAATGTACACCCGTGCCTTGGCCATGGCATCTCCTTGGGTCGTTGTCGTGTGACGTGAGGTTCCATTTTAGCGCGTGACACCGCGCAACAAGCAGTTTGTCTGATTCTCATGCTTTCCGCAGGATAAGGTAGCGGTTGAGATCGCCCGTCTTGCCGTCGGCGGAGAAGCGGGAGACTTCTTCTGCGAGCGGCCGAACCGCCGCGGCAAGGGCGTCTATCTCTGGCTCTGTAAAGTCGTGACAAAAGCGCAGGACATCAGCACGGTCTTGCCAGCCAAGGAGATAATCACCTGGACCAAGGCCTGTAAGGCCATGCCGAGGTGCCTCCGCTTCGGTTGTTTGGCGGGCCTTTCGCAGCAAGCGGTCACTGTTCGAGAGCTTCCAAAATGAGACGGCGATGATTCCTCCAGCTGCCGCGCGACTCACAAGTGCCTGAAGCACCTGCTCGCGATGCTCAGGGAGCGGAAGGTGGTGCATGAAGCCAAAGCAGGCGCAGAGATCGCAAGGGGGCGCTTCCAGAAGGTTCGACAAATCCTTCTTGCTGTTGATGACCTGGGCCACATCGAGGCGCTTGTATCGGACGGTGACGCCAGACAGTCGCTCCGCTCGGGACTCACGGACAAGGTCATCGCAGTTGTCGTAGGCATACACATCTGCCATGACCTGCTGGTCGCTGAGAAATCGTTCAAAGCGCAGGTTACCGCAGGCAAGATCAAGTACGCGAATGGGTTCTTCTGGGGCAACGGAGCAAGCAGCCATCACGCGCTGCCACCCGTCCCACGGCGCATCGCGCGTCGCCGAGAATGACGGCGCGACCAGTGCGTAAAACTGGCTCGTCATCTCGGAAAGCTTCTTTGCTGTCTCAGTTCGCATATCCCCTCACCTAGGCATAGGGGTCAGCCTCACGTGCTTAGGTCATAGTACCGTCGATTTGAGGGCACCGCTATACTGGACCGCATGGAAGATGCAATCTTAGAAATACTTGCGGCCATCAAGGCTAGTGACCGGACGCTGGACGCCGAATGGCTCGAGCGGCTGGTACGTCGACATAATCGCAGGTCACACGATGCAAATCGCATGGTGGCCAAGCGACGCTTGCTGCCCTTCTACCTCAACGTGCGGCAAAACGACCCCGAGCGCTGGAGCACGTGGGAGGTAGACCCCGCAACTGAAACCCAGCTGCTCCAGCTCCTCAAAATGAAGCCGCGACGCACAGCGTCAGGTGTGGCGACCATCACGGTCATCACCAAGCCATGGCCGTGCTCGAGCAATTGCCTCTATTGCCCCAATGACATTCGCATGCCCAAGAGCTACCTAGCCAACGAACCGGCTTGCCAACGTGCCGAACACAACTTCTTTGACCCATACCTGCAGGTGAAGTCGCGTCTCTATGTGCTGGAGCAGATGGGCCATGTTACCGATAAGGTCGAGCTCATCGTACTGGGAGGTACGTGGAACGACTATCCAGACGACTACCAGCGTTGGTTTGTACGTGAGCTCTTCCGGGCAGTGAATGACGAGCGGCCGTATGCGGGGCCGGAGCTCGCGGGGTCTTCGGTAAATAAGGGGAAATCGGACGCTTCGTCGCACAGCTGCTCTGAGAGAGCGGCGTTCTATGCACATTGCGGCATTCACTCTGACCCTGATGAGCTCGCACGTGATGCCGCTTCAAACCAACGGCAGGTCAATGAAGGATATTTGAGTTACAACACGGCCGTGCGACGCATGCTGGAGAACGAAGCGTGGCATACGGCAGCGACCATTCAACACGCGACCTGGGAAAGTGTGGAGGCTGAGCACGCCATAAACGAACGGGCTCGTCGGCGCGTTGTGGGGCTTGTCATCGAGACGCGACCCGACTTGATAACGGCCGCGTCCGCACACACCATGCGCCGGCTGGGCTGCACTAAGATTCAGATGGGCATCCAAAGCCTTGATGACCATGTGCTTAGCATGAATAAACGGCAGGTCACACGTGCCGAGATTGCTTCTGCCTTTGCGGTTCTTCGTTCGTATGGCTTCAAGATCCACGTACACTTCATGTGCAACCTTCTGGGGTCCACATCAGAGACCGATCGAGCTGATTACCTGCACCTTGTTCGAGATGAGGAGTTTCTTCCTGACGAGGTGAAACTCTATCCCTGCGCCTTGGTTGAAAGCTCGCGACTCATGGAGGCATATCGGCAGGGGCAGTGGTGCCCGTACGAGGAGGATGAGCTCGTCTCGCTGCTGGTCGATGACGTGCTGGCCACGCCGGCGTACATGCGTATCTCGCGCATGATTCGGGACATTTCTGCAACTGACATCGTTGCGGGAAACAAGAAGACCAATCTGCGCCAGATGGTTGAGGAGCGCCTCTCGAATCGCCGGGATGAAGTCCAAGAGATTCGGATGCGCGAGATTGCCACGGGCGACGTTACGGTGGGTGACCTGCGTCTTGATTGCGTGCGGTACCGGACCACTACTGCCGAGGAGCATTTTCTTCAGTGGGTTACAGAACAGGGCCGCATTGCTGGTTTCTGTCGTTTATCGTTGCCGACTGTGCGAAAGGACAATCCCATCGCACCGATACCACCCAACGCCGCCATGATTAGAGAAGTTCACGTCTACGGACGTGTCGCGGGCTTGGGCACCTCTGAGCAGGGAGCTGCGCAGCATGCGGGCTTGGGAAAGGCGCTGGTCGAGGAAGCATGCGCGCACGCTCGGGCTGCTGGGTTCCAGCAGGTTGCAGTTATCAGCGCAGTGGGAACGCGCGCGTATTATCGGGGCCTTGGATTTGGGGATGCAGGCCTTTACCAGCTCAGGATTCTCTAGGTGCGCGTAACGTCCCAGCCCGTGTGACTAATGCGAACCCGATGACGGTATCGTCACGTTCGGCGTAATTCCCGCCGTTTGGGACGACACGGACTTGGTGTTGTCACATCTGGCGTGTACACCACGCTTCCGCACGTTACGGAAGTCTAATCAGGGGATGATAAAATGAGAAAATGAGCTGGTAGCCAATGTACGGAGGGACCCTCATGAACAGCAACGGTACCACCTATCGCACCTGGATCATGAGCCAGACGGTCCAAGGCACCAAACCGCGCCAGCTCAACCAAGACCAGATGCGCATCGAGCTACCTACAGCTACCGGCGAGATCAACTTCTATCCCTACGAAAGCGACCAAGAGATCGTGGAGCTGCGCGTCACTCGCGCCACAGATGGTGACTCGACCTTCTTCCTGCATTTTGTTCTGGATGACGACCTGCCCCACGCGCAGGAGCTCTTCTCGCAGTTTGCCGACGCGCTTGCCGAGCAAGGCGAGCAGCAACTCACGCACATCCTGCTCACCTGCACCTCGGCTCTTACCACCACCTTGTTTGCGTCCATGATGAATCAGGTCGCCGAAACGCTCAATTTGGGTTACGACTTCACGGCCCTCCCCGTTGACCAGGCACTCAAAGTGGGTGGTCAGTACGCTGCCGTCATGATTGCCCCGCAGGCGGCCTATCGTCGCAGGGAGCTGGCTTCCGCGCACCCAAACGCCCTGGTATTTGAGGTGCCAGGCAAGATCTTCGGTGCCTTTGACGCGCCGGGCGCCATCCGCCTTCTGATGCACGCCTTCCGCGAGCTGGATGCCCCTGGTGACGAAGCGCAGCTCAAGGCCATACGTGACCTCTCGGATGACTGCCGTGTGCTGGTCATCACGCTCTTCTCGCTGAACGACGCGGCACGCCTGGGCTATCGCCTGTACGACAAGGGCATCATCAAGACCGAAGGCGCGGTGCGTAAGTCGCGGCTTGATTACAACGATGTGGGCGATCTCGTGCAGATGCTCTCGCTCGGTGAGGTCGACATGAGCACCCTTGACGCCATAGCCATAGCCGTGCCTGGCGTGACCTGCCGCGGCATGGTTGACCTGCCCTCCATGGGCATCAACCAGTTTGATCTTGGCCTTGCTTTGGCAGAACGCTTTGGTCTGCCCGCCTTTGTGGACAACAACTGCAACGCCGCCGCCGTGGGGTGCTATGTGAGCCAAGACGAAGTCGAGAACCTCGTGTTCTACCGGCACGCCTTTGGCCACCCAGCGGGAGGCTTTGGTACGGTCATCGGTGGACAGATTTTGAAGGGCCGACTGAATCTGGCTGGGGAGCCTCATTACCTCAATGGGCTCTTTGCGCTCAACCAGCCGCTTGAAGAGGCTGTTTGGAATGAGGAGGGCCTGCACCGCATGGCGACATGCGTCTGCTCGTCTGCTATTGCACTCATATCGCCGAACGCGCTGTATGTTGCGGTGGATACCGTGGATGACGCAGACGAGTTCAGGGCCGAGCTCGCCGCCGTCTTTGGGGAAACCTATGTGCCGCCGATCCACATCGTGAGCGACTACGTAGAGCGCGTGTATCTGGGCACGCTGGCCATGGCGCTCCAGAAGCTACGCAATCCTCGCTGGCATGGCGATGGTCATGGACACGCTGGCCCCAAGTTTGACCGCACAAAATGGCGCATGGAGTGGGATCGAATCCACCAGAAGTGACGGGTAGCGAAGGGTTCGAGCCCACAGCGCATAACCGCAGCTGACAAAAGGAGCGAGATGGCCAAGCGCGAGGCGAACATCATCAATACGTATGCTGACCTTCTGGCGTATGAGGAGGCGCTTGACCGCTCCATCAGTGGCATCTCGCTGGGGAACGACGAAGAGGAGACCCGCCTTGCGGAACAGGGTGCGCACGACCCCACGCCGACCCCTTACTTTGTGCTGGAGGATCTGTTCAGCCACTATACGTTTGGTCAAGACTCCCACCTGCTGGATGTCGGCTGTGGCGCAGGCCGCGTGCTGGCCTTCTTTGCACATTCAGGCTTTCCAGGGCATGCAACCGGCGTGGAGCTTGACCCCCTGCTCGCCGATGCGGCTCGCACGTGGACGAGCCGCTACGACAACCTCGACGTGATACAAGGAAGTGCGCTTGACCTTGATCTGAGTCCGTACACCGACTTCTACCTCTTCAACCCGTTCTCTCCAAGCGTGCTTCAGCAGTTCATCGAGAGCATCGAGTGCCAGGTCCCAGGGCCTTCCACCGTCATCCACATGTCAGACAACGGAGACACCTGGCGCTACGTTGGTCGGCCGGGATGGACCGAGATAGCGTCGGGCAGCTTCACCAGCTATCGCAACGCACGCGGCCGCCAAGTCAAGGTATATGACCATCCGCAGCACTACACGGTCTGGCGCTACCAAGGCCAGTGAGTTTGACAAGTTTGAAGCGTCACCCTCTGATTCACGCAAGGACCGCGAAGCTTTGGCCTGGCATCGTCAGGCACCCATCCGTAACGCGAGCCGCGCCAATCTGATACACAAGCTCCTTCCCAAGAAGCTCGTCTCCCTCAAAGCGCTTCTCCGCTGACGACGGATTAACCGCCAGAACCATCCCGCCCCTGCGGTACACAAACGGCGCTTCTACCTCGTCATCATTGACTACAGCAAACGGTGCGTCGGCCTGCAAATCCTCGTATGCATGACGAAGCGCAACCAACCTGCGGGTCTCCGACAGAAGCGAATCTGCATCCACCAACTGCTCCTCCACGCACGGTGCGTCATCTGATTCATCAACGGGCAGATAGAGCTGGTCGGACGGAGCGTTTGAGAAGCCCTTATTCACCGAGTTTTCCCACTGCATGGGCGTACGGGTACCCGTCCTTTGATAGCCGCCCTCCTTAGTGCGGAGGTCAAGGTAGCGCATGCCAATCTCGTCACCGTAGTAGATAAAGGGCACGCCAGGCATGGTGAGGATGAAGGCGTAGGCAAGCTTCAACTCTGCCGCGGACAGGGTCCTTGCGGGGCGCGGCGTATCATGGTTGCAGGTAATGAAGCTGATGTAGCCACTCTCCCTGCTTTGCTCGTACTTTGGCAGATAGTCCTGCAGAAAACGCTTGATGTCGCCGCCCGCATCGCACCGGAAGTAGCTGTGGTCGCCACCTTCGGTCTCATAGTCACGCAGCAAGGTGTTGTAGCCGTTGCACTGATGGTCCAAGTAGAAATCCATGTGGAAGCCCGCATCACACAACGCGAGAACCGGATTTGACCACTCGCTGACCAGCGCCGCATTGGGATATTCGTCATCCATCATCGCGCGGATGTCCCGCCAGATTGCCGCCGTACCGCTCTTGCGCTCGTCATCGTTCTTCACCAGCGAGTCCGCCATGTCCACGCGGAATCCGTCGCAACCTGCATCCAGCCAGAAGCGCATTACGTCTTTGATGGCCTCTCTGGTCGCAAGCGCCTCCGGAGAATCCATGGCACTCATCCAGTGCTTGGTGACGTGCAGCCACCCGTAGTTCAGCGCAGGCTGCGAAGCAAAGAAGTTGAGCATATACGCCCCGGAACGCTCCGTCATGCCGGCGATGTAAGGTCGACCCTCCATACCCCAAAGCGCCTCATCGGTCCAAACGTAGCGTGCAGAGTACTCGTTCGGGTCCGCTTTGGCAGACTCCTTGAACCATGGGTGCTGGTCAGAGGTGTGGCCAGGCACAAGGTCCAGCAGCACGTGTATCCCACGCCGATGGGCTTCCTCGAAGAGCTGGATCAGGTCCCCGTTTGTCCCGTACCTCGGAGCCACCTGCTTGTAGTCCCGCACGTCATACCCAGCGTCCATGAAGGGCGAGTCGAAGCAGGGGTTAATCCACAGCGCATTGCAGCCCAGCTCAGACACATAGTCAAGACGCCGGATGATGCCCTGCAAATCCCCTATGCCATCGTCGTTCGAGTCCTGGAACGACTGCGGATAGATTTCGTAGAAGACCGCATCCTTAAGCCACTTTGGTCCCATGGTTACTCCTTGAATGAGTGCGGCAAAGGGTGGACAAAAGGGACTGTCCCCTTTGTCCACCCTTTGCCGCAACTAAAACGTCAGCACGGCAATGCTATACGCGGGCAGACTCAGGCTACCGTTCTCGTACGTGATGCTCTCTTCATTGGTGCCGAGCACTGCCGCAAGCCTCAAACTGCTACCAACTACGGACAGGTCCTTCGCAGTCGCCTGGTCACGCAGGTTCATGACGACCAACACAGCCTCGTCGCCCTCGCTGCGTCGGATAAACGCTGCCACGCTTCCGTCACTGACAGCATCCACTGGCTCCGTCACACCACGCGCGATTGCCGGGAAGGCACGACGCACCTTAATGACCTCGGTAAACCATCTCCACAAGGAGAGGTCGTCCGTCATCTGTACCTCCAGTGAGGGGAACTTCATCTGCACGTCGTCCATGTCGGCAGGCCCAACGCACATACCCTCCGCGTTAGCATCGTCGCTCCAGTACATGGGAGCCCGCTTGTTCTCGTCCTTGCCAGATCCCTTCATACCAATCTCCTCGCCGTAATAGACGAAGGAGTTGCCCGGCATAAACAGGCTCAGAGCGTAGGCCATCTTGGTGACGGGTCCATCATCGAGAGCGTAGTAACCCGCACTCCTGCCCATGTCGTGGTTCGTGTAGAACGGTGCACCGACATAGTCTGGATTGGCCTCGCCGTAGGCCGCCTCCGCAGCCGTCATGGCCTTCACGTAATCCGAAGCCGCGTAACTGCCGTTCATCACGTTGCGGATGATACCTTCGGAATCGGCAAAGGGGAAGTCGAAGAGCGAGTCGATGCCGCTGGTATAAAGCGTCGCGATGGACGCACGGTCCGTCCATGCCTCCCCCACTAGGTAGCAGTCGGGGTTGATGCTCCTACCGGTATCGGTCAGGAAGCGCAGGAACTCGATGTTTGCCTCGGGATTGCCAGTCACAAACGAGGTCACAGCATCCAGGCGGAACCCGTCCACACCCTTGCCCAACCAGTAGCTCATGATGTTCGTGACCTCATCACGGACTACCTCGTTACCAAGATTGAGGTCAGGCATCTCCGACCAGAACCGCGCCTCGTAGTACCAGTTTGTCCCCTCCAGTGGAACGAACCCGTCGTAAGGCTCGCGAGAGAAGGTGTAGTACCACACGTAGGGACAATCCTCGAAGACCGGATCTTGATCAGAGGGAAGCTTCCGCAGGTAGTCCGCTGCCGCCTGGAACCACGGATGCGTGTCGGATGTGTGGTTGAGCACCAGATCCATCAGGACGCGAATCCCGCGCTCGTGGCATTCCGCCAACAGGGCCTCGTAGTCCTCCAACGTGCCGAAAGTTGGGTCGATCGCGTAGTAATCATCCACGTCATATTTGTGGTAGGTGGCCGAGGGATGCACTGGCGTCAGCCAAAGCTGATCGAAGCCCATGCCGCTGATGTAGTCGAGTTTGTTGCGGATCCCGTTGATGTCACCTATGCCATCCCCGTTGGAGTCGCAGAACGAGTAGACGAAGATCTCGTAGGTCGTGCGGTATTTATCGTCCCGCACGGCTGGCACCAGGTCATTGTTGTAGTCAATCATCTGGACAGGAGAGGTAACGACCTTCTCGCTGCCACCCTGCTGTGTCACGTTGGCAAGCATCAGGCACAGCAGTATGTAGAAAAGCATGTAGATTGTGTCTTTGATACGCTTCAGCGCGTCTTTAATGCGTTCCATGATTGACCTGCCTGTATGACTCGGGCGCTCGTTGGCGTGGGAGCGCTTCACCGGAAGATGATTCTCAGCTAACTTCAAACACAAAAAACGTGCGGGGACACCTCTAAAAACGGCAATCCGCTGAACTCCTTGTCTAAGCAGTCAGCGGATTGCCTTCGTTCGTTCATCGTCCAAAGTCCACAGGGTGCGTCACGTATACATAGGCACCTTGCAGGCCACTGGCGACATCGTCAATCATCCCTTGACCGCGCCAGACATGCCTTCCACGTAGAACTTCTGCATGTACAGGAACAGGATGGCGATGGGGATGGAAATCAGCACCGCGCCTGCTGCGAAGCAGGTGTACCACTGATAGATGTACTCCTTCTGCAGCATGTTCCACAGGCCGATTGCCACGGTGAACTGGTCAGAGTTTGCACGGCACAAGACCTTGGCAAAGATGAAGTCAACCCATGGCGCCATAAACGATGTCATGACGGTGTAGATGACGATAGGCTTTGCCAAGGGCAGGGTGATGCGCGTAAAGACCTGCCATTTGGTGGCACCGTCGATGATGGCCGCCTCGTCGATGGACCGAGGGATGGTGTCGAAGAAGCCCTTTGAGATCTGGAACCCCAGACCAGTGCAGGCGCAGTACACCACGATAAGGCCAATCCTGATGGCCGACCCCTCCGTCAGACCCATGGACTTGAGGATGAAGTACTGGGCGATCATCGTCATGAAGCCGGGGAACAGGCCCAAGATCATGGCCATGTTCATATAGGGCTTACGGAACCCAAACCTCAGGCGGCTGAGCGAGAAAGCCACTGACAGCACAAAGAACGTGCTGATGACGCAGCTGATGATCGAGATGATCAGCGTGTTCTTGAACATACGGGGGAAGTTCAAGACGTTGCGGTCGGTCAGCAGCTTGATGTAGTTGTTCAGCGTATACCCCTGCGGCAGGAACGTCTTGGTGTAGGCACCAGGCTCAGCGCGGAAGCTCGTCAGCACGATCCACACGATGGGAAGCAGCCAAATGATTGCCAACACGGCCAGAAAGACATGCACGAGCAGGTTGATTGCCCTTCTGCGCGGGCTCAGCTTATTTCTCTCCAACTGGTTATCCATTACATGAACGCCTCCTCGTTCTTATAGGAGCTGGAATTCCTGTACGTAACCAGCGTGATGATCGTCAGGATGACGAAGGTCATGATGCCGATGACGGCGCCGAGGTTGTAGTACTGCTGGTCAATGGTCAGCTTGTAGAGCCAGGTCACGAGCAGGTCTGTCTGGCCAGCCGT
>JAUNJR010000036.1 GCA_030533135.1 Coriobacteriales bacterium | reverse complement strand
GCTACATTGGCCACCTCATCTCGATGAACAAGTTCAGCTTCAAGGGCATCAAGGTGGGCCTGGACGTGGCCAATGGCTCTGCCTGGCAGATTGCCAAGCACGTGTTTGACGCCCTTGGCGCCAAGACCTACGTGATGAGCGACGAGCCCAACGGCCTCAACATCAACACGGACTGCGGTTCTACGCACATCGAACATCTCCAGAAGTTCGTGCTGGACAATGGCCTCGACGTGGGCTTCGCATACGACGGCGACGCCGACCGCTGCATCTGCGTTGACGAGAAGGGTAACGTTGTCACCGGTGACCACGTGCTCTATATCTACGGCCTGTACATGAAGGAGCGCGGCAAGCTCATCAACAACAAGGTTGTCACCACCGTCATGAGCAACTTCGGCCTGTACAAAGCGCTCGACAAGGTCGGAATCGAGTACGACAAGACGGCTGTCGGCGATAAGTACGTGTGGGAGAACATGGTCGAGACGGGCAACTGCATCGGCGGTGAGCAGTCTGGTCACATTATCTTCTCCAAGTATGAGACCACGGGCGACGGTATCCTTACCAGCCTCAAGCTCATGGAGGTCATGATTGCCAAGGGCAAGCCCATGAGCGAGCTTGCGGCACCAGTGGTGTTCTATCCGCAGGTGCTCAAGAACGTTCGCGTCCAGAGCAAGCCTCTGGCTCAGAACGACGAGGATGTCCAGGCTGCCGTGAGGAAGGTTGCCGAGGAGTTGGGTGACGAGGGCCGCATTCTGGTCCGCGAGTCCGGTACCGAGCCGGTCATCCGCGTCATGGTCGAGGCTGGCACCGACGAGGTGTGCGAGCAGTATGTCGACAGCGTTATTGACGTGATTGCCGCGAAGGGCCACATGGCGTAAGCCAATACCCGATATCAAGAAGGCGATGGGCCGCCTGCCATACGCATTATGGCGGGCGGCCCATCTTTTCGCCCTGACACGTCGACTTGTCAGGGCGTGCTCGTTAGTTGGACTGATCGAGGCCGAGTATCAGAACGACGTTGGCGTCGAGCGGATAGTTGCCGTCATTGGCGATGATCTCAGGATTGCCACCGATGACCTCTGCGACCGCACGCGCCTTTGCCTCTGCATCGTCACCGTTATAGACCAGGAAGGTGTTGTCGTACAGGTAGGCAGCATCACCAGCCGTAGCAAAGAAGCCACGTCCATTGAGCGTCTCAGAGACGCTCGTCGCCAAGCCATCAACGCCAGCGCCGTTTAGCACGGACACCGAACCGCTGTAATCGAGCCCAGACTCCGTGGCGATAACGCCACCGTACTGAGACCCACTGTCAGAGCTGATGGAGCCCGCGATACCCGCGGTGAAGTCTTCGTCCTCAGAGGCGTACGGCGGAAGGCCGGCGTCCACACGGCGCATCATCTCTTGCCAGGCCTCGGTATCACAAATCTCGTACCAGATTTCGTCATAGTAGGTAGAGATGGTGGGCTCCTGGCCTGAATAGAAGTTGGTGTCGATGTTCAGGTCCTTCATCTGAACGGCAAGGCTCAGGATGGTGCCCAGATCCATGTCGGTGGTCACATAGTCGGCGAGCGTCGAGATGGTGCCGGACATGGTGACGATGTCGCTCGCCAACACCTTGCGGACGATGGCCGAGATGACCATGCGCTGGTTTGCCGCGCGGTAGAAGTCGCCACCGCCGTACTCGTCATAGGCGTGACGCGAACGGCACAGCATGAGGGAGTCCCAGCCATTCAAGTGGTGGGTGCCTGCAGAAAGATCAAGACCCGTATACTCGGGGTCGCTAATCGAAACCGGAAGCGTAACGTCAATTCCGCCAATTTGGTCAACAACGGCTACGAAAGCGTCAAAGTCAATCTCTGCATAATGCGAGATTGGCACCCCTGCGAACTGCTGAACGACCTCGACCATATAGCTCGGGCCACCAAAGGAATAGGCAGAGTTGATTTTTGCCTCACCGTTGTAGCCCATGTCCACATACGTGTCGCGTGGGATGGAAACGAGCGTCACCTTGACGTCGCGCGGATCGATGCGGGCCAGGATGATGGTGTCAGCGCGATAGTTCCAGTACTCTGAGCCCTCTTCCTCGGCACGTTGCTCGCTCTTGTCAACACCGAGAAGCAGCATGTAGAACGGGTCAGAGGGTTTGTCGCGCTCAGACAGGATGGTGAGCAGGTCCTCGTTTGCGCCAGCGGTCAGGCGTTTGTTGATGTTGTTGATGTATGCCCAGGCAAGCCCACCAAAACCAAGGAGCGCCACAAGGATGACGACAAGGATTCCACGCAGGATGGCACGACGGGTGCGACGGCGGCGCATGCGGGAATAGTGTGCGACAGCGTTGTCGCGCGAAAGGGCGTCATTGGAGGCGACTCCAGTAGCCTGGCTGACACCGCTGTCAGACGAATTTGCAGGAGCGGCATGCCTGCTTGCCACATCGGCAGAACGCCTGCTGTGCTCTGCGCCGGTCATGGCTTTATGCTTAGCTGCGGCCAAAAGGTCCCCCTTGGTCGTGCGGCCTCAATGAGCCGTGTTTATCAGGTGCTGTGGTGATGGCCCACAGACCTATCTATTGTCGTTCAACTGCGCAAATGGTACAACTCAGACTTCTGTTATCCACAATAGTCAAAATTAAGATGAGCGGTCGTTCGCTGGTGTCGATACACGGCTCGCACCGACCGTTGCGGAGCTCCTATCTACGGCTTTCGTAGGACACCTGCTGCATAATGTTGAAGTGAAAGACCGTGTGACTGTGGAGGGATAGATGGAGATTGTTGAAATGCAGAACAGCAATGAACACGAACATGAGTCGCATCATCACCACGAACATGACTTGCATCATCATGAGAAGCCAATGACCCAGGAGGAAGTCGTCAGTTCGCTCCTCGTGCTCGCGCAGGTGGCGCTCGATTCGGGCGATTATGAGTCGGCAACAGAAGCTTATGCGAGTGTTCTGAAGCTCGAGCCGAACGAAACCGCACAGTACAACCTCGGCAGCTTCTATGCACGTGGCCTTGGGGTCAAGCGTGACTTCATGGAGGCGGCGCGACTGTTCCATCAAGCGGAGCTTCTGGGCAACGCCCGAGCCGGAAAGCTCTGTGGGAAGTGCATGTTCGACTATGTCCATGAAGGCATTGATCACAGGGCGCCGATAGACGTTTATGCCGCGATGGCAGTGTTCGTGTCACGGGTCTACCCAGAAGCCACTGACCAAAAGCAGGAGGTCAACCGCGGGCTCTTTGCTGTCGCCGGCACTCGTTTCAACGGCGGATCATATGACGAGGCTGCAAAGGTCTTTCGCGCGGCGGCTGAATTCGGCAACGATGGATACGCGCAGTATTACCTCGGCGAGCTTTACCTGTCGGGTGCTGGTCTGCCGCAAAACGATCTCGCCGCCCTCTATTGGTTTGACTGCGCTGCGGACAACGGTGCGGCGGACGTGGCGATCAAAAGTCGCGACGACATTCTCAATGCCTACAGGCAAAGCCTTTCTGCCTCAGAGTTCAGCGAGATGATGGCGATGCTTGCTGACTGGTGCGAGAGCGGCACGCCTGACGTGCCTGTCAATCCAGCCAAAGCTGCACAGTGGCGTGAGTTCGTCTGACGTGCAATTCTCTGGTCTCAAGCCCTTACACTGCCCCTTGGTGTTTCGCGCATAGAGGGCTTGAGACCTTACACCGTAGAGGCGTATGGGGTATAAGCCAGCTACCTCTCCATGTCCTATGATAGAAAGAGGAGGTTGAACTGCTATGTCGAGCTTGAGTGCGCCTAACCCAACAAGTCAAGAGAAGGCTCTCGCGGAGCGTCAGGTTGAGTCTGTTCTGTCTGTTGACCTTGCTAATCCGGCGTCGCGCGCTCGTGCGCGTGAGGCTGTCGAAAAGCTGTCAATGGACAGCGCCTCTGCGGCTCGAAGCAGGCTGCTGGAGCGGCGCATCCTAGCTCTTGCACAGGCAGATTCAGGCGGCACCCGTATCGCGACGGAGCTTGAGATGCTTGCCGCAAGGGCGCGGGAGCTTGACGCAACGTATGTGCAGCCCCGCCGTCAGGGCCTCCTCAAGCTTTCCCCTGCACCAAAGAAGAAGCCTACGGGTAGCCCGCGTGACACGATTAACGAGATTAAGGGTATCGTGAATTCGCTCTCTCGCTCTGCGGAGGTCTTGCGTCAGAACCACGTTGCCTTCGATGGGTTTGCAGGTGACCTCAGCGCTGAGCATCAGCGAATTGTGAGCGATGTCGAGCGAGCTGACGACTTCAAATCTGCGCTTATCGCAGCCATCGAAAAGGCGAAAGCAGAGGGCGCTCCATCCGAAGTAGTCCGCTTCGCTGAGCGCGAGGTGCTCTTTCCCCTTGAGAGCCATCGACAATACCTTCAGGGCTTGTTGGCCGTCAACCAGCAGGGAGCTCTCTCCCTCTCCATCCTGAGGGAGACAAATGAGGCGCTTATCACCCACGTGCGAATGATCACCTTAGCTGCCCGCAGCTCTCTTGATATGGCGACTGTACTGCAGCGCAGGGCCTCTGAGCAGGCAAGCGTTCATGCAAATGGTGAAGCGGATTCAAGGTACGACATGGCAGATCTTCACGAATCGCTCGGCGAGCTGTTCCATGTGCTTCAGGAGCATGACGCTTGGCATAAAGAATCTGCTACAAAGAGAAGAGATGCCGCTCGAGCGCTGAGCGAACTGTCAGCAAAGGTGTTTGACGAAGGCGGTAGTGGGGTAGCATCCTAACGTAGTCTTTTTTATTGCAAGGAGCCGACATGTTCTGGTCGATACTGGCAACGATGTTTGTGATCACGCTGGTTGGCTGGTTTGGGTTGCCCGGCCTCCTCGTGCTGCTTGGAGTCAAGTTCGCAAGGAAGAAGCGTTTGGAAGGCAAAAGGGTTGCCGAACAGCGCCTGCTTCAGGCTGCCCCTGGTGAGCTAGTGCCCGTAAGCGCACGCATTAGTTGTCCCAAAAACGAGCGGGAGCAACTTAAGAGCCTTGAGCGGCGACTGGTGACCGCGCATGAGAACTGCCTTGCAGCGCTCGATACCAAGTTCCCGAGCGAGCTTGCCAGGGCTCGAGTCGCTCCCGTGCTCGAAGAGGCCTATACCCAGATTAGAAGCGAGATCGAGTCGATCTATGCCTTCTGCAATCGCAACGACCTTACGGGTACGCTCGAAAAGGCACGTACCTCAACAACGGCGCAGGATATCTACATGAATGCATACCAGCGGGACCTCGCCAAGGTGGACGTTGCTATTGGCAAGACTGAGGAGTGCCTGGCTGCATATGAGCGGACGATCGCTACGCTTGAGGTTTCGTCTGTCGAGTCTGACATTGGCTCTGATTTCGACGCCTCGATTGAGATGCTGAGAGACCTTCGAGATGAGCTGCCGCTCTATAACCTCGAGGATCGGATTTAGGACGCCGTACGTCGCTTGGACGACGAGGGATGCTTACATCCGCGCAGGTAGTCCTTCTGTTCTTGGGTGATACGCCTACTTTCGATGGCTTTCTGGATTGCCTTGTTATGCGTCCAGGGCTCAAGTTCACGTTGCTCTAAATAAGGAATCACGGCATCCCACTGCTTCGCCAAGGCCGTGGCAAAGTACCAAGCCACCATCATCTTGACGTAGTACTCCTCCGAGCGGATTGCTGCTACTGCCTTGGGATAGGCGGGGTCAAAGGACTCGTCGTCCAGGTAGTGCTGCATCAGCATTCCTATGCCAAAGCGCACGGTGTATGTCTGATCACTAGCCATCCATCGGTTGATATGGTCAAGCAGCTTTGGCTTGTGCTTCTTGAACACCTTTGGTGACAGCTGGTCACACGTTGCCCAGTTGTCAACGTAGGGAAGGAAGCGGTCGACCGCATCGAGGCAGGTAGCGAAGTCCCGCATCTCGGACAAAATGAAGGCATGAAGCTGGTTCTCGTCAAAGAAGTCGTGGGGAAGGGCCTGCAGGAAGTCGTCTGCTTCGCCGTCTTTCAGTAGCTGCTTCGCATACTTGCGCAGCTCGGGCGTCCTCACACCGATGAGGGTTGTCGGGTCTATCGTGGGGGTCACTTTGCTTTGAAAGTCCCGATACTGCGTGTCTTGCAGGTGGAACAGCTCTTCCCTGATCTCTTCGACAGTCATCTTGAAGCCTCCGTACGTTCGCGTACTGATTCTTCAATGATACTCGGTACTGCTGGTGGTACTTCGGACCACGTGTCGTTGTGCATCACTGCGGGGTAGAATGACCTTGAGACCAAAGGAGGAGTTATGAGCATCAACGACTGGAAGAGCCTTGCTCATCGTGCAATTCGTTCGCTGACTGTCTCCGTCTGCAACGTTTTGGCGATCATTGCCGTGTTTGCGCTTGTGGGCTGTGGAAAGACTCCGCAGACTTCTGGTGGGATGTCGGACGAGCTCTTTAAGGACACGGTAACGGATGACCTGTTCTACGTGTTCCAATACGGCGATACGACGTTCACCGTGGCAGATCCCGTTCCCGTAAACATTGCTGGGGTCATGCCCTTGGAGGACGGCAAGTTCTATCGGGTTGTTGCTGACGTCACGTACCTGAATGGTGGCGTGGCTGGTTATGTCAATTTCCCGCAGGTAGATAGGGTGTCAAGCTGCGAGGAGGTATCGCCGTTTAACATTGGCCTTCGCTCGATAGAGGACCGTTTTTACGGAGTGACTCTTGTTGGTGACTACGCTGATGGCGATGTGTTTGCACTTGAGTCGGGAGTTATGGCGCTCTGGAAAGACGGAAACTGGGTTTATCGTTACGACAAGATGGATATGTTGGATGACGGTACCTATGTATGCTATCGGTCAGGTATCGCGAAAGACGATATCATCGCAGGTAGGGATAGCGGAACCATCGCTTGCGAGGACTATTTCGTTCTTCCGCCGGTGTCCCACTAACGTTTTACCAGCTATGAATGAAGCGGACGGCACCGTGGTCCCTTGCCGAGACCACGGGGCCATCCTTTTAGCTCCGTCTGTCGTGGCGGCTTTACGCCTTCCAGCGTCCCAGTGTGGGGAGCAGGACGCCCATGAAGGAGACGGCTTCGTCCAAGCTCACACCAGAAGCTTCGGCAAGATAGGGCGCTGAAATCTCGATAACCTCATCCATGGTTTCGTTGGCAAAGACTCCGTTGTCGTAGCACCACTTGCAGAAGTCGGGGTTCTCGGAACCGTCTGCGTTGGTGCCCTTCTCCATGTCGGGCACGTAAAACGGTGTACCACAGCACTGGCAGACACCTTCCTGTGGCAGGTCAAGCAGGCGCATGACGGGTACGTCAAGGGCGATGGCAATGAGTTTGGTCATATCGACGCTCGGTGTCGTCTCGCCGTTTTCCCAGCGGCTCACAGCTTGGCGTGTGACAAAGAGCTTGTGAGCGAGCTCCTCCTGTGTGACGCCCTTTTCCTTGCGAATCTGAGGCAAGACATCTTTGATAGCCACGGGGTAACCTCCTAACACTGGTTTTCGTACTAATGCCAGCATACCGCCCACGACGAGGTGGGTCACGAAACAAGGTGTTGCGTCGGGATTTGTTCAAGTGGCGCCCGTTTTTGCTCGAATGGGGCTGTCACCGTGGTTGGTCCTTAGAGGACATGCATATTATCACCGTTGATATGCATGTATACGCATAGGTACTTAGGCCTCGTTTTATGACAGCACATTCGTGCCGCTTTTTCTCAAGAATCCTGCGGTTTTGTAAAAACAGCGCCTCGAATGTGCTGTCGGCTTCCAAGATACGTCTACCTCAATGCAAAAATACAAATGTGAGGCTCCCGCGCGAGCTTTAGTCTCACATCAATACCGTTCTGAACGGTAAAAGCGGTCCGCAAGGCCAATTCACCTCAATTCATGCAAGTGAGGGCGGCTCTACGGAGCGTAGGTAGCATGTGCGCCACCTGCGTGCGAGACTAGTTCTCGTACATCGGCAAAGACAGGAGGTGTGACACATGGACAGCTATGTGACCGGAGCAATGATCAGGCGGCTACGTGAGGAGCAAGGGATTACTCAGGCGGACCTTGCCAAACGGATTGGCGTGAGCGACAAGGCCATTTCGCGCTGGGAATGCGGTAGGGGTTATCCCGATATCACGCTCCTCGAGCCCATAGCGATCGCCCTCGGTGTTTCAGTTGCAGAACTACTTGCAGGTAGTAGCGTAAAGAACGCCAATCGCTCATCCAATATGCTGCGGTCTAAACTCTACGTGTGTCCCATTTGCGGCAACGTCTTGCACGCCATGGGTGAAGCGGTGGTGTCGTGCTGCGGAATCGCCTTGCCGCCTCTTGAGCCAGAAGCTGCTGGGGATGACCACACTATCGTGGTTGAGTTTGTTGAAGACGAGCTGTACGTGTCCGTCGTGCACCCCATGAGCAAGACTCATTACCTGTCGTTCTTGGCTGCAGTCTCACCCGATCGTATGCAACTGGTCAAGCTATACCCAGAAGGGGATGCGGCGGCACGATTTCGACGTGCTGGCGTTCGTGACGTGTATGCCTGCTGCAACCACCATGGGCTCTTCAGTGTAAGGGTGCCCCGACTTCCACGTCGTTAGCAGATGCGCCTCTCGGTTATTCGCTGATAGAATGGGGCATGCCAAATCGGAAGCTGAGAGGGGCATGCGCTTGGGTGAAATCGCAATCCGTGAGGAGCATGAGTTCACGAAAGAGCAGCTACAGAACTTGTTTCTTTCGGTCGAATGGTCTTCGGGACACTATCCTGATCGCCTCGTTGTCGCCATGCGCAACTTTGAGACTGTATATGCCGCATGGGATGGTGAAAAACTTGCTGGCCTCATTTGCGCAATGGATGACGGGTCGATGACCGCTTACGTTCATTACCTGTTGGTGCGTCCAGAATGCCAGGGAAAGGGTATTGGAAAAGCGCTTGTTGAGCGGATTAAAGAGCGCTATGCCGACTACCTGCGCATCGTTGTTGTTGCCTACGACGATGAGATGGGCTTCTATGAGCACTGCGGTTTTGAGAAGGCTAGCCACTCCTCACCGATGTTTATAACGAGTCTCTGGACTTGAGCTTTAAGAAGGTATATCCCGCCAGCCAACAAACTGCCCACGATGACACTTTCAACGTTGGTCAACTGGGCTTTTATATGTCAGCATGACCATGGGGTAGTTTGTGGCAAGGAGGGTCCATGAGCGACAAGTCGACGGATGCCCAGAAGGCAATACTGGATGCTTTCTGGAGGCTGTACCGTCAAAAGCCGCTTGATCAAATTATGGTCACCGAGGTTACGAGGGCCGCACGCGTGCACCGAAGCACGTTCTATCGTCACTTTTCACATCTTGAAGATGCGCTGAGGTGCATAGAAGAAAATACCGTCGAGGAAATCGCCACGTCGCTTGAAGATGTGCTTGGCGCTGAAGAGGACATAGAGGCTGTCAGGCTTTCGGAAGCGTTTGAGTGCATCGTGCAGAGGTTTGCCGAGAAGGTGTTCTATCTTCGCTTGAGAGGGCAGCTTAGCTTTGAGGAGTTGCTTTCGGAGCGCACCGCTCCTGCTTTCAGGCAACTACTGCGACCAAACCTTTCTGACAGCGTCTGCGATTACCTGTGCTCGCTATTTCTTTCGATGCTGCTGACCAGCATGTCATATGCCTATGAACTGAGCGTGTCCGATGAAGAGCTGGTTGCCCACCAAACAACCCTGGGTGTCTTTCTTGGCACGGTGCTGCCGACTTTGAAGAATCAGGCGGAAGTCGAAAAAGGGGAGGAATCATGAGCCAATTAAGAAGTCAGATAGTACGCGGTCTTGCGCCTGAGGCGGATCCCCTCCGTATGGGCATGGGCTGGTCGGTCAACGAATTGGCTTTGCCCCAGGTCATGATTGAGTCTTCGTTTGGTGATAGCCACCCGGGCTCAGCGCACCTCGATACGCTCGTTGCCAAAGCAGCGCGTGGCGTGGCGGATGCCGGTGGACGCCCAGCTCGATATTTCGCGACTGATATGTGTGACGGTATCGCGCAGGGCCACGACGGCATCAACTATTCGCTTCCGCATCGCGATGCGATGGTCAGCCTTATCGAGGCGCAGGCATGTGCCAGCGGTTTTGACGGCGGTGTATTCATCGCAAGCTGCGACAAATCCATGCCTGCCATGCTCATGAGCATCGGGCGCCTAAAGGACATGAGTGCCATCGTGGTTGCGGGCGGCGTGATGGAGGCGTATCCACTGCCCAAGGCGTATGTGGTTGATGATCCCGCATGCGCCATCAACGAGCTGCTGACGCTTGAGCAGATAGGCAAGTTTTCTGCTTGGGAGCAGACGGGAGTTATTCCTGCCACGCAGCTTGATTTCTACAAACAGCACGCATGCCCCAGCTGTGGTGCCTGCTCTTTTATGGGGACCGCCTCTACGATGCAGGTCATGGCTGAGGCGCTCGGCTTGGCGCTTCCTGGCTCAACATTGATGCCTTCGACATCGGTGGAGCTGCAGCAGGCAGCTTATGACGCGGGCACGTCCCTGATGCGGCTCATTGAGCAGGGCATTACTGCTGCTGATATTGTTGACCTGCGCAGCTTTGAGAATGCCATCTTGGTGCATGCGGCAATCTCTGGGTCTACCAACGCGACTATGCATATCCCAGCCATCGCGCACGAGTTTGGCATCGAGATGACAGCCGAGATCTTTGATCGCATGCATCGCGGGGCCCGCTACCTGCTGAACATTCGACCTGCTGGTGATTGGCCTGCGCAGTGGTTTTACTATGCGGGTGGTGTGCCTCGTGTCATGGAAGAGCTCAAGGATGTGCTGCATCTTGATGCGATGACCGTTACGGGCAAGACGCTCGGCGAAAACCTTGAGAATCTAAAGGCGAGCGGGTTCTACGAGCACTGCGACGAGCTGCTTGCCAAAGCTGGAGAGCGTTTGGGTCGTACCGTGGACCGAACGGATATCATTCACACGGCTGCTGACGCTAAGGGTACCGACGGCAGCATCGCCATTCTCAAGGGCAACATTGCTCCGGAGGGATGCGTGGTCAAGCATACGGCGTGCCCCAAGGACATGTTCAAGGTGACGTTGACGGCTAAGCCGTATGACAGCGAAGAGGCGTGCATCGCTGCCGTCTTGAATGGGGAGGTCAAGCCTGGCGACGCCGTGTTTATTCGTTATGAAGGCCCCAAGGGTACCGGTATGCCCGAGATGTTCTATACGGGAGAGGCAATCTGCGCGGATCCGAAGCTTGCCTCGTCCGTGGCGCTTATCACAGATGGACGCTTCTCTGGTGCATCACGCGGACCGGTGATTGGTCACGTCTGTCCAGAGGCTGCGGCTGGCGGCCCCATCGCTCTGGTGGAAGAGGGCGACCTGATTGAGATCGATATCGAGGCGCGAAAGCTCGAATTGGTCGGGGTGAAGGGTCAGCGACTCTCTGCGGAGGAGATTGACCGTATCCTGTCCGAGCGTCGGGCGGCATGGAAGGGCTTTACGAGCAAATACACCCACGGCCTTCTGAAGCTCTATGCCGAGCATGCGGTCAGCGCGATGCGCGGCGCTTACATGGACTAGAGCAAAACTGTCACATTGGGGACTGTCCCCAATGTGACAGTTGTCATGGTGGGGACAGTCCCCAATGTGACAGTTTGTTAGCCGAGGAGGCCAGTCGCTACGGTTATGAGGGCGGTAATAACACCCACGATAGACTCGCCACCCAACAGGCCAGACGCGACGATGATGCCGGTGTCATCGTGGCTGAGCTCGCCCGTGCCGTCACCCTTACGTCCAGCGACGAGGTCGTACAGCACCTTGACCAAGGCGCCGATGGTCGCGGAAAGCGACAGGTAGAAGGGCAGGTAAACGCCCAGGCCGAGCATCATGGCGGGAATCTTCAGGCAGTAGAGCACGATGCCGCCCACCAGACCCGCAAGGAACGCTGGCACGCTGGGGATACCCGAAACCATGGTCGCCACGACGGATGCCTGTGCAGAGACAAATAGCTTCCCTGGCCCAAAGGCGTCAGTACCGTAGGCGCCCACCAGCGCAACCATCACGGCAACGGAGATGGCCGTACCTAAGAATGCTCCGATTGCCTGGCCGATCCACATCTCGCGGGGGTTGGTGCCAATAAGCTGGCCGGTCTTGAAGTCGCTCATGACGTCACCGCCCAGACCGCATGCCACCGCAATGATTCCAGCCACGAAGAAGAGCTTGACCTGATTGGCTTCGCCCAGCGCGGCAACAGCCAGCAACACGATGAGACCGAAGATCTCCATGGGGTCGATGCCCGTTTGACCAACGGACTGAGCGCTCATGATGGTGGTGACAAAGCTGAGCACCACGATAACCGCAGTAGCCGCGTAGCTGAGGCCCAGACCAGAAGCGATGAGCAGCGCTGCACCCGCGGTAAAGAGGGCGAGAACGCCTGCGTCAAGAAAACGGAAGCTAGAGCGGGCGCTCTTCTCACCAGAGCCACCCAAGTATTTAGCAAGGTTGGGGATAATGTCACGGATGACCACGCCAATGCCCGAGCCCATCATGAGGCCCATGCCAAGGCTGGACACGATGCCCTGAGCCGTTGCCAAGTCGAAGAGACCAAGTTTTGTGCCGCCCACGATGATGCCAAAGTTGGCAAAGACCGCGCCAGCGAACCAGAATGCTACGGCAGCACCTCCCACCAAGAATCCAACCGAGAGCATCATGGGCGAGTTATAGATGCCAAAGCTCACGCCAGGAATAGACAGGTTGCACAACATGGCCGGGATAGCGCCAAATACGTCGCGTGCCACGCTCCACACACCAGCAACGGCCATGGATCCAAAGAGCTTGAGGCCCGTAGCACCGCCCGCTTGGCTTGCCTCCAAAGTCTGAGCTGCCGCAACGCCAATGGGATACTCAAGATCGGATTCCTCGACCAGTCGCCTACGGATGAGTGCGGTGCACACCAGACCAAGAAGCGTGCCGGATAGTGCAACCAGCAGCATCTCAACCCAGTTGACTTGGTCTGCCAAACCAAGCATCCAGATGCCAGGGATGGTGAAGGCCAGACCCCCTGCAACCATGGAACCTGCGGACATGATGATTTGCGTTACGTTTGCCTCGTTCAGGCTGCGGTGCCCAAATGCACGCAGCAACACGAGCGACGTAATGGACGTGAAAATGGTCGGCCAGGGGAGCGCGCCCATCTTAAGGGCGGTGTAGACCGATGAGGCCGTAATGATGATACAGCCAATGATGCCAATGATGATTCCGGTAACGCTGATGCCCGTTCCTGTGGAATGCGTTTTACCTGTTTGGGCCATGTGTCGAGCAGTCGTCGCCATGCGGTCCTCCTTTGCGTGTTAGTCCGCCTGCGCCGATAGTATGCCCCAAATTACTGACAAGATAACTGACAAGACAATAAAACGTCGCAATTCCTTAACGAAGGCGGGGCTCTAAGAGCCCCGCCTTGTTTGGTGGCTACGCAACAGCCCACGTAATTAAGATTGAGAAGCCAATTGTAAAGGCAATGAGCGCGCCAATGGTTAGCCAGGCGATAGGACGCGCGTGATTGATAGTCCAGCCAATGCCAAAGCGCTTGGGCACGATGAGGCTTGGATCTTGTGGGTTGAAGTAAAAAGCTCCTAGCACCCAGTGCTCGTCATCGTCGGCTGCCACCTCGTCGGTGGTCCTGAGCTGTGCAGCAAGGCGTCCGCCCGCTTGACCGGTGAGGGCCGAGAAGACAATAACAATACCCACCCAGATGAGTGCAACTACCGTGATGATTGCAGCGGAGACTTCAAGGGAGAGGACCTGTAGCGCTGAAAGGTAGAAGGTTATCCCGACGGTCGCGCTGAGGGTTAGGCCACCAATGAGCATGAGCAGGCTCTGCAGGCGTGCAAAGCGGCCATACGCCAAAGCTGAAGTAGCTGGTGCTGCCGGATCTACGGGCTTCTTTGAAATGGTGCTCATCCAGTGCGTGAAGGTAAACACAAGGCCCATGAACGCTGCGAACATCGCAGGAAAGAGTACTGAACCCAGGCTCTTGTCAACATAGTTGTTTACGTTGCCGCTGAAGTCAGCATTCATGGGAATCTGGTCGGGAAAGCGATCATACGAAAGCAGCGCGAAGACAACCATGCCCAGCACCAGCGGGATATACAGAAGATTCCAGGCCAAGGGGAGCGGACCAGGGAAGTCGTCAACGATGAGCGCGGCAGAGCGATGTGTCTGAGCAGTCCAACCTTCCTGCTCTTTGAGTGCCTTCACCCGCGAGCGAGCGTGCAGCATGAGGATGAAGGACGCCACAATGGGGATGAGCGTTGTAACCGTGATGACGACGGACAGGAAGACAAGCTGCGCTTCTGTCGGGCTTCCGTTTTCCACCGTAGTGAGCGCCCGCGCGAGCCCCAGCGCACATGCAATTGAGACTCCGGCAACGCAGAGGGCATATAACCGCTTGAGGTTAACAATTCGTGCATCGTGCTGTGCCGAGGGGGGCACAGTGATAGTAAAGCACTCAGTTGGCGGCATAAGCCAAGGCGTTGCCGCAAGAAGGCCCCCAAGCACAACAATCGAAAGCACCATAGAAAATAGCGTCCAGCTCATTTTGAATCACTGTCCTTCTTGGGAGAAAAGACCAATTTGGCCTGCAAAGTTGCCAGTGCGACAAACTCATCGAATGAACCGCCACGTGCACGGTACTCAATTGCAATACGTTGCAGATCAGAGACTATTTGTGCCTCTTGTTCCCGTGCCCGCGTCGGAGAAGCCAGGCGCGCTGCGTCAGCAATGTATGCACCGCTTCTGCCATGCATGACTACGTAGCCCTCGTCGCGCAGAACGGCGTAAGCCTTGTTCACCGTATGCATGTTCACACTCAAGTTACTGGCAAGTGTGCGCACGCTGGGCAAGGCATCACCAGGTTGTAGCTCTCCGGTGGCAACACCATGGACGATCTGCGTTCGTATCTGTCGGTAAATGGGCTCTTCCGAGCCGAAGTCAACTTCAAGTAGCATCTTGCGTCCCTTCTGTTATATGTGTACTATAACAGATAGAGCAAAAAATGCAAGACCGATTGGAAAGACATGAAGCGCCTCTTTGTATATCTGGCAGTCACCTTTGGTATCAGCTGGGGTGTCTGGATTCCTCTGGGCATCGTGTTGGGGACGTTCAAGACGGGTGTCGAGAGCTCGATGATAATGGTGGCTGCCGTTGCAGCCGGCATGTTCTTCCCTCTTATCGGGGCGCTGGTCGCAAATGCCTCGGTTCCCAAGGAGGAGCGCATCGACCTGTGCGTGAAGCCTCTCATCAGGCAAAACGCAAAGAGCTATCTCCTTGCCTGGTTCTCGCCGGCTCTCTTTACGCTTGCGGGCGCCGCGCTTTTCTTCTTATTGTTCCCATACCTCTTTGATCCGACGGCGGCTCAGGTCGCCCAGATGGCAGAGACTGCCGGGGCCGACGCAAGCGCCGTGCCGGCGATGCTCGCGGCAATCATACTCGCCGCGCTCACCATTGCTCCGCCCATCAATTCGGTTTTCGCGTTTGGCGAGGAGGCGGGATGGCGAGGGATGCTCTTCCCAACGCTGTGCGAGCTCATGTCAGAGCGCAAGGCCGTGCTGGTTTCTGGTGTTATCTGGGGCCTCTGGCATGCGCCAATAATCACAATGGGTCACAACTACGGTATGGACTACGTTGGGTTTCCTTTGGTGGGAATCCTGGCGATGGTGGTTGCGTGCACGTCACTGGGTTGTTTGCTGTCCTGGCTTCGCCTGCACACGGGGAGCGTATGGCCCTGCGCTCTTGCTCATGGGTCCGTAAACGCTATTGGCAACGTCGGACTCTACTTCTGCACGACCGGAGCTTCCCTTTATGGGCCCTCGCTCCTGGGACTCGTGGCCGGCATACCACTTTTCGTGGTAGCAGTTGTCTGCTGGCTGCATCTCTCGGCTGAATAGGCGCACTACGTGCTACACCAGGTTCGGAACCCGGTGTTGCACGGGATGAGAGATTACTCCCAGTCCTCAAGGTCCTCGGGTTGGATAGTGCCCAGGATTTCCTTGCTGTCACTGGCGCCTTCAAGACGTGCGACGCGCATAGCATGGTTGGCGATGGCACGCTCCATGAAGTTGCGGATATCGCGGGCGTTGGCAAAGTTCTCAGGCTTCGAATCGACGCGCTTCTCGATGAGCTCGCGCGCACGTTGCTCAGCTTCAGGCGAAAGTCGATACTCCTGCCACTCGAGCTTCTGCAGAAGAATTGCCATAAGTTGTTCGGCAGAGTAGTCATCAAAGTGGATGACCGTACCAAAGCGTGACCGCAGGCCTGGATTTGAGTCAAGGAAGCGCTCCATGAGGTCGGTATACCCCGCAACAATAACGACGAGGTCGTCGCGGAGGTCCTCCATGGCCTTGAGCAGGGTGTCGACTGCCTCCTGACCAAAGTCGCCCTG
>JAUNJR010000120.1 GCA_030533135.1 Coriobacteriales bacterium | reverse complement strand
GAGATCAACCATGCCATCCCAGAGCTGGTCAACGGCTTTGGCTTTGCAGTGCTTACCGAGGACTCCGTTGCTCACAAGATGGAGATCGAGCGGCCCATTCGCGTCGTTGACCAGTGGATGTACCACAGCCGCCTGTATCGCGCAGCACGCTTTGTGGCAAGCCGCAACGACCTTGACCTCATTCAGCTGAACAGCTTTGGTTGCGGCCTTGATGCCCTGACGACCGATGAGGTTCAGGAGATCCTTGAGGCGAGCGGTAAGGTCTATACCTGCCTGAAGATTGACGAGGTGTCCAACCTTGGTGCGGCGCGTATTCGCGTGCGCTCGCTCATGGCAGCTCTCAAGGAGCAGCGCGAAGAGCTGGAGCGCCAGATTGCTCTTGAATCGCCGCTTTCAGCAGCCCAAGAGGCCCGCGTGCCCGTCCATCGTCGTTCCGCCTCAGCAGCTTTCAACAAGACGCGCTTTACCAAGCAGATGCGCGATGACGGTTACACCATCCTCTGCCCCATGATGTCGCCCGTGCACTTTGACCTAGCCGAGGCAATGCTGCGCTCTGAGGGGTACAACCTCGTGCTGCTTCCGCCAGTCGACCACGGTGCCGTCGAAGCGGGACTCAAGTACGTCAACAACGACATCTGCTATCCGTCCATCTTGGTGACGGGCCAGATCATGAACGCCATCGAGAGCGGCAAGTACGACCTCACCCGTACCGCAGTTATCATTTCGCAGACTGGTGGTGGCTGCCGTGCCACCAACTACATCGCGCTCATTCGTAAGGCTCTCAAGGACTCGGGTCACCCAGAGATTCCGGTCATCTCGCTGACCGTGGCGGGCAACCTCGACGAGGACAACCCGGGCTTCAACATTTTCAAGCCGAGGTTCTTGGTGCGCGCGGTCTATGCGGTCACGTATGGTGATCTCCTCATGCAGTGCCTGTATCGCGTGCGTCCCTACGAGGCAGAAGTAGGGTCGGCGGATCGACTCTACGATGCGTTCATGTCGCGTGCCTGCATACAGCTGCCGCGTTCGACCAGGCGTTCCTTCTACAAGCTGTGCCAGGACACTATCGATGCCTTTGACCAGCTGCCGGTAGTTAACGATCGTTCGAAGCCGCGCGTTGGCGTCGTGGGCGAAGTGCTCGTCAAGTATCACCCGACCGCGAACAACCAGGTTGTACGCGTCATCGAGTCCGAAGGGTGCGAAGCTAACGTGCCGGGCCTGGTCGATTTCTTCCTCTTCGGCCTGTCCAACCGCATCAACACGGCCCACGAGCTGGGCTCAAAGGCAACGGGCATTGCGACACATCGTGCGGGAATTGCGATGATTCAGGGAATCCGTGAGCCCATCAACAAGATGCTGCGTGCGTCCCAGCGCTTTGAGCCTTACGGGTCAATCTACGACCTCTCCAAGAAGGCTGTCGACATCCTGTCGCTCTGCAACACTATGGGTGAGGGGTGGCTGCTGACGGCTGAGATGGTGGAGCTGGTTGAATCTGGTACGCCGAACATCGTGTGTTGCTCGCCCTTTGCGTGCCTGCCCAATCATGTCGTGGGCAAGTCGGTCATCAAGCGCATTAGGCAGATGCATCCGCAGAGCAATATCGTGGCGGTTGACTATGATCCCGGCGCGTCTGAGGTTAACCAGCTCAACCGCATCAAGCTCATGATCTCGGTGGCCAAGGAGAATTGGCGCCAAGGCAAGGGCTTCGATTTTGAAGCAAATGATGGTGCGCTGGATGACAACCCTATCCATCTGATGCCCGAGCAGGTGCGAGAACTTGAGCGCTTGAAGAAGATGGCTAGTGTACGATAGGACAGCGTAGGACAAACTCAAGCAAACAAGTGTGAGGCAACCTGAGGGGCGCCTCACACTTGTGTAGAGGGTGGAGCAGGCCATGGCAAAGGCGCGTCAAAAGAAAGCAAGCAAGCGTGCTGCAAGCGAGCGAGCTCAGCGCAAGCGCGCGGGTGAGATTGAGTCTCCGCAGGTAGAGAAGAAGGCCCCGCCGAAGAAGCAGTCATGGATTGATCGGATGTCCGAGCGCATCTACAAGTCAACTGTTTTGGTGCGCCTGATTGCAGGTGTCTGCGACTTCCTGGTGAGTGGCGTGCTCACGCTTACGGTCATTGTGGTGCCGTATTACTGGATGAGCGGTGGGCAGAACCTCGGGCAGCTTGGCGATTATCTTGCCTTGGGCATCACGAAGCCTATGGTTGCCCTGCTCGTGCTGGTTGCCTTGGTGCTTAACTGGTGTTATTACGTGCTGGTGCCCATGCGCAAGTGGCCTGGCCAGACGGTGGGAAAGCACGTCATGAACCTTGAGGTAGTGAAGGTGAATGGCGACGAGGCTGAGATTGGCACGCTTACGGTGCGCTGGCTTTGTGCGTTGTTGGCCGAAACGCCCGTTCTGACCGTCACGCCGTATCTGATGCAGCTCGTGGGCTTGCTGACGAATAGCGCTGTCATGACCACATGGCAGTTCGTGGCTTTGGTCACCACGATTATCTCCTTTGGCATGATGGTTGCGGGCATGAACCATCGGGCACTGCATGACCGCGTGGCTGGTACTTGGGTTTACCGTCAGTAGCTGCATGAAACAATTCATACAAGGGCCTGCCCACACGTATAGCTATACGTGTGGGCAGGCCCTTTTCATGAGCGGCTATGCCAATAGGCTGTCGGCGGCCTTGACGATAAGGTCATAGCTTTCAAGAAATGACAGGTCAAAGGCCTGTTCAAGCGCTATCTTACCTACGAGAGCTCCAATGATGTTGCCTGGTGCCCGCAGCGCATGGAGCAGTGACTCTCCGTAGAGCCACATCTTGGGATGCGCAGGATCGGGCATGTGAGACTCATCCCCTTGGGTGCCAAGCCAGTCCTGGTAGGCAAGCCAGAGATTGTGCGCTGCTGGGGCTTCTCCGGTGCGCTTCATACCGTGCGTAAGTCCGTTGGCAGTGAAGAGCGTCATCTGAGTATCATCTGAAAAGAGCGCAACCGTATCGTTCAACTGCGCAGCCGCTTGCTCGAGCGACTGAATGCCTGTCTCTCCAAATGTTGCGAAGATGTTGGGCTCGTTCCAAAACTCGATGGCGTACCCCAGCGCATCTCCTGCTGCACCACCAAGCAGGCACCCCTCAAACCGATCCTTCAAGGCGTTGCTGTCCACATCCTCACCCTTCTCGTATCTCTGATGACTGCATGATACCGACAATGCAACGGCGGCTGGTCAACCGCGAGGGGGCGTAATCCTGTCAGGAGTTCCGTACCACTGCGCGAGCGCACAGGTCGAAGACGACAGGCAAGCAGTACACTTTGATATGAAGAGAAGGAGGCTTGGCCGCATTGCGAAAAGGAGAAGTCATGGCAAACAAGCTCACCATCATGCAGGCTGTCGAAGGTATGCTCAAGCTGACCGAGCAGGGCAAGCCGTCAACGCTCATTGGCATTGGCCCCATGTCATCCAACCTGCTGCAAGCAACCTTTGAGTTGGCGCGTGATTGCGACTTCCCGCCCATGTTTATCGCCAGCCGCAACCAGGTGGACTCCGACGAGTTTGGTGCTGGTTACGTGAACGGTTGGGACCAGTTCCGCTTTGCCGCAGACATCAAGGCGGCGGCCGATGCGGTGGGTTACACCGGCGATTATTATCTCTGCCGTGACCACGGCGGTCCGTGGCAGCGTGATGAGGAGCGCAACGCGCATCTGCCCGAGGACGAGGCCATGGACATTGCCCGTCGCTCCTATCAGGCTGACCTCGAAGCTGGCTTTGACCTGCTGATGATTGACCCGACCAAGGATCCATTTGAGATTGGTAAGGTCATTCCGCTTGATGTGGTGCTTACGCGGACCGTTGACCTCATCCAGTGGTGCGAGGACAAGCGCAAGGAGCTTGGCTTGCCGCCCGTGGGCTACGAGGTGGGTACGGAAGAGACCAACGGCGGCCTGACTACCACCGATAAGTACCAGGAGTTCATTGAGCGCCTGAAGGTCGAACTGGGTAAACGCGACCTGCCTATGCCGACGTTCATCGTGGGCCAGACGGGTACGTTGACACGTCTGACCGAGCAGGTCGGTCACTACGATTTCGAGAACGCAGTCGAGCTGGGCAAGATGGCTGCCAGCTATGGCGTGGGCCTGAAGGAGCATAACTGCGATTATCTGGACGATGAGACTATGCTTCTGCATCAGGCGGCTGGTGTGACGGCTTCTAACGTTGCGCCGCAGTTTGGTACGGAGGAGACCCGTGCACTGCTCCACCTTGCGCATCTCGAGCAGACGTTGGTAGAGAAGGGGCTCATCAAGGCCGAGGATGTCTCCAACCTACGCGATGTTCTGCTTGATCACGCCATCCGCACCGAGCGTTGGCGCAAGTGGATGGTCGGGGACGACACTAAGCTGACGGTCGACCAGATTTTTGCTGACAACGAGAAGGCGCTGGTCATTCTGGACATCGCAGGCCACTACACGTTTAACGATCCCGAGGTCAAGGCAGAGGTCGCCAAGAACGCAGCCAATTTGGCCGCATGCCATATCGATGCGCAGCGCTATGCGGTGAATTGCGTCAAACGCTCGATTAACCAGTTTGTTGAGGGCTACGCCATGACTGGTGTCACCACGCGCATCAGGGAGGCCTTGGACGAGTAAATCTGCTCGCTTGTTTCATGCACCTAATGAGTGCAGGATAATGTGCGTTGCTAGGTTGGTGATCTCGAGTGGTATGAGCCCCCTCCAGATGCCTTTGGTTGGATTTGTGAGCCTGGCGTCTGACGGCCTACCATAAAACGCGATGTTGTGTACAAAAAGGGTCCCTTGGGATCCATTTCGACCATAAAACGCGATGATGTGAACGCGATTCGGGTTGTAGTCCCGAAAAACCGTTCACAACATCGCGTTTTATGGTCGAAATGGGCAAATAAACCTCGCTTCTGTACACAACATCGCGTTTTATGGAAAGCCTTCTGGTAAACGAAGGCGCGAGCGAGGGGTTGTGCTGCCATCTCCAAAGTCATGGCAAGTGAGGAGAGCCGCAGCAAAAAAGGGGTCGCTGCCGAAGCAGCGACCCCTCCGAGTCGATATTCCAAGTCGCAAGCAACGCTTACTTCTTGAGGGCCTCCTCGACGGCCACGGCGCACGCCACGGTGCAGCCGACCATCGGGTTGTTGCCCATGCCGATGAGGCCCATCATGTCGACGTGCGCAGGCACGGACGAGGAGCCAGCGAACTGGGCGGAGCTGTGCATACGGCCCATGGTGTCGGTCATGCCGTAGGAGGCGGGACCAGCATGCATGTTGTCCGGATGCAGGGTACGGCCAGTGCCGCCACCAGAAGCGACGGAGAAGTACTTCTTGCCAGCCAGCGTGCGCTCCTTGAAGTAGGTGCCCGCAACGGGATGCTGGAAGCGAGTCGGGTTGGTGGAGTTGCCGGTGATGGAGATGTCGGCATTCTCATGCCACATGATGGCAACGCCCTCGCGGACGTCGTCGGCGCCGTAGCAGTTGACGTTGGCGCGCGGGCCGTCGGAGTACGGAATCTCCTGAACGACCTCAAGCTCGCCGGTGAAGTAGTCGAACTTGGTCTGGACATAGGTGAAGCCGTTGATGCGGGCGATGATCTGGGCGGCGTCCTTGCCGAGGCCGTTCAGGATAACGCGCAGCGGCTTCTTGCGGGCCTTGTTGGCGTTGTTGGCGATGCCGATGGCGCCCTCAGCGGCAGCGAAGGACTCGTGGCCAGCGAGGAACGCGAAGCACTCGGTGTCCTCAC
>JAUNJR010000035.1 GCA_030533135.1 Coriobacteriales bacterium | reverse complement strand
ATGAAGCCGTAGCCCTTGTCGGGGTTGAACCACTTAACAGTACCCTGTGCCATGAACGTGCCTTTCTTTCTTTGTTCCGGCCCTATCCGGAACCCAAACGCTGCGCTTGTGCGCGATACTATACGGCAAAGCCGCAAGGGCTATCTTACCCTAACCGCAGCTACCCGTGACCCAAAATTATGGGCAACTGCACAAACGCGAACCCTCATACAACATAATCCAAGTTAACGTGCAAGCTACTCTTCGTCCCAAGCGTACTCAACTGAGAGCAGGCGCTCTTGGGCGAGCGGCGTCTTGCGCACCGTCAGCAACTCCGTAGCCTCAGGAGAGGTCGTGACCTTGTAGCGCAGGACGATGCTCTCCCCCACGTCGGCATGCATGACGCCCGTATACGCATCCAGGCCATACAGCGTGTAGTGACCGAGACCACCGTAGCCCTCCGTCTGCATGTCCGAGATCGAACCGCCAGCGGGAGCCATAATGAGCGGGAAGAGAATCATGTCGCTATCGGTACGTTTGTCAGGCCAGTTGTAACCCCAAACGTAACGAGGAGAGTACTCAAGCTCGTTATCCCAAGCAGAATTGGTGATGGTTGTTACCACGTCATAAGTCTTGCTGCCGTCACCGTTTTCGACCGGCTCGGAGACACTCGTGTCAACCTTGGTATACCAACCAATCTTTGCCCAGGTGTTGTCGTTCAGGTAAACGCCAACCTCTGGCCTCGTCGGGTCATCGGGAATCTTGCCTGAGAAACCATACTCCATGAAGAGCTGCTGAAGCCCCTCGTCCTCCATCCAAATCTGCAGACGATGGTCCTCCGCAGACTTCATCAACATGTTGAAGAGATCGGTGATGCTCACCTTGCCCAAGCTATGCATGAGCTTGTCAAACGAGAGACTTGCCACCTCGGCGAAGAACTGGTCCTGCTTCTTGCCCTCGTTGCCAAAGCGCCAGTAGGCGTTGCTCATAAGCTCCCACGCCGCGTTGGTACCATCGACCAGCGTTCCGTCGGAGGCGGTGACGCCACCCGTCAGCTCGAGCACACGCTGCAGGAAGACGGGGTCGATTGCGACAACACCGTTGATATGCACGTTACGGTGATGCTCATAGCCCTGCGCCATGTAGTAACCCACGAAAGTAAAGTCAGGCAGGAACGGGATGGAGCCCATGTTGCCAGACACGCCAGGAAACGCAGCTTTCTCATCCTCGCGGAAGACGATAAAGTCATCCTCCTTCTGCTGCAGCGTCACGGTCTTTCCCATGGCAATCTTGCCATCCTTCACCGTGACGAGCGTCCAGGAGCCCGGGAAACCGCCAGAGGAGCGCAGCTCCGCATTGGTATAGGCAACAATCAGGTAGTTCTTGGTCTGCCCGGCACCGAGCAGGGTGTTGAGATGCGGAAGCATTGACTGCACCAGCTCAATCATGCCGCTAGCTGAGCCAACACCGTCCTGAACCTTGCTCAAAACGGTGTCAAGCTTTTCGATGTTTGCCTTGGGCAGTGCCGTGATCTTATCCGCGCTACGCAGGAACACCGGAGCAGCCTCTTCAAGTGATGCCGAGAGGCTCTGCAGGGCGACAAGGTCAACCGCTCCATCGCTGAACACGTCCTTGTAGTTCATGACCATGGGGTTGGCCGCGATGGGCGTGAGCGCGTTGTCTGCCAGGTCCACAAACACGTCCGAGAGCACCTGGATGCTATGCACGTCCGAACCATAGCCAGGAACGAGGGACGCAAGATACCAAGCCGGTGAATGGACAGCGCCTTGGATGGAGTGCGCGGAATCCACCATCGTTTCGGTAACTTGGGCAAGCGCCTCGGCGTCACCCTTCTTTACTGCCGCCTTGAGATCATCGACGGCAGTCATGACGTCATCCGCCTCATCAAGGACAGCCCTCGAAGAGCGATACAGGTCAAAGCAGCACAAACCGGCAAGCGCAATGACCACGAGCAGTACGCAGGCAATGATGCGCGGTGCGGTCCATCCACCCTTCTCGACACTCGCACGGGCCGAATACCTCTCGGGCTGGAACTGGTCGCGCTCAGCAGTTTTACGCATATGCGAGGCCATGGTCCTCCCTTCGTCTGGATCAGACGGCTTAATTGCCGACTACACAAGGCGCCATAACTTGTTCAGTTTGCCATAACTCTGTGGGTATGCCGTGAAAAGGCACATGAACGGCAAACCTGCTCTCTATGCGGTGGTGCTGGACACGTTGTATGACAAGAATTCTTCAGGGATGACATCATAGTCGCAACCAAACGACGCCGCCACCACCCGAGCCTGCTTGCGACGAAGGTCGGCGGTCTGCACGTCCCCCTGAGCCTCATAGATGTCCGCAACCTCTCTGAGCGCATAGGTGACGTAATCAGCTAGGGCATCGCCAACGCCAGAGAGCAACATCATCGTGACCAGCGAATCGGGCGTCAGCATAAGCGCGACTTCCGGATCCAAATCCAAAAGCCCTGCCACCGCATTCTCGACCTCCAGCGTTGCCTGCGGATCTTGCGAGACGCGCGCAAGACCAAGCCCCTCCATGACCGCTTCGACAAACTGAGTGATTTCCTCGACTAAATAGTCCTTATGAAGCACGACGGTCCTCTCTCTTACTTCTGTGGTGGCAACGGCATGCCCAGGTGCTCAAAGGCAGCGGGCATGGCTTGCCTTCCTTGGGGCGTACGCGTGATGAGTCCCCGCTGCAGAAGATATGGCTCGTAGACGTCCTCCAACGTAGAGGGGTCCTCTCCGACCGCCGAGGCGATCGTCGTGAGCCCCACGGGTCGGCCACGGAACGTTTTTGCGAGAACGCTCAAAATCTTGATGTCCATCCAATCGAGGCCTAGTTCGTCAATCTCGAAGAACGAGAGGGCCTCTGCGGCAATCTCCCACGTGATGTCGCCGTTAGCACGCACTTGTGCGTAGTCGCGCACACGCTTGAGAAGCCTGTTTGCCAGACGAGGCGTTCCGCGTGAGCGTGAGGCAATCTCGGCGGCTGCCTGCGTATCAATGACGACACCCAAAATGGATGCAGACCTCATGACGATGCGCGAAAGCTCCGCATCGGTGTAGTAATCCAGACGATATGAGATGCCGAATCGATCGCGCAGAGGCCCCGTCAGAAGACCCGTGCGTGTCGTCGCGCCGATGAGCGTAAAACGCGGTACGTCAAGCCTGATGGAACGGGCGGCAGGCCCCTTGCCAATGACGATGTCAAGGAAGAAATCCTCCATGGCGGGATAGAGGACCTCTTCCACCTGATGGTTCAAGCGGTGAATCTCGTCGACGAAGAGGACGTCACCTTCCTCAAGATTGGTCAGAATGGCTGCAAGATCGCCAGTACGCTCGATTGCAGGCCCCGAGGTAGTGTGAAGCTTTGCCCCCATCTCGTTTGCCACGACACCGGCAAGTGTCGTCTTGCCTAAGCCGGGAGGACCCGAGAAGATAACGTGATCAAGCGGCTCCCCGCGGTCACGGGCGGCCTGGATGAGCACGCGCAGGTTCTCACGTACGCGCTCCTGTCCGCAATAATCATCAAGCGTACGCGGTCGTAGCGAGCGTTCGACATCAAGGTCGTCGGCCGTAAGCTCACCCGTCACGCTGCGGGGCCCCTTGTTTCTGGTGGGAACCGGTGAATCAAACAGATCTTCCTTATCTGACTCCCACATTAGCGACCACCTCCCAGACGCCTCAGCGCAAACGAAAGCGCCTTCTCGATGGTAGTGGCACCAGCCTCCTCATGTCCCTCAAGGGCAAGCTCTGCCTCCTGCGGAGTAAAGCCCATGGAGAGCAAGGCATCTGTTGCCTCCGCCGTCACGGAACCCGTTGCCGCTGGCACGACAACGTCGTCGAGCGTCGGTGTGGAAAGGCCCACCAACGAGCGCAGCTCAGCATCCTTTTGGAACACCCCGTCAAGGTCTACGAGCAGTCGCTGTGCCTTGCGTTTTCCCACACCAGGAACCTGTGCCATGCGGTTTGCGTCCTGCGTGGCAACGATGGTGGCCAGCGCAGCGGGCTTGAAGGTGGATAGTACCGAGAGGGCGAGCTTTGGCCCCACCCCCGAGATGGCCACCAGCCGATCAAAGAGCGTGCGTTCCTCACGGCTGGCAAAACCATAGAGCTCCACAGCGTCCTGGCGTACCACCAGGCGCGTAAGGAGGGTCACCCCAGAGGTCCCGACCGAAGGCAGCTCCGCCGCGGTATTGTGTGAGATGCCCAGCTCATACCCAACGCCACGCACGTCGATGACCGCATACGTGGGCATGACCTCGACCAAGGTTCCTGTCAGTTGCACTATCACGATGCGCTCCTTCGCATGTTCTCTTCTCTTTTCGCCAGACGCGTTGCCGTCGCCGCAGCAGTGACCTCACGTGACTCCACACGTTCGTACTCAAGCTGTGCCAGCTCTGCCTCACGCATTTGGTCAGGCGCGGCATTACGTGCAAGGTCTTTAGTGCGGCTTAGGTTGGCGTGACAGATAGCCGCGGCAAGTGCGTCTGCCGCATGATCGGGGTGCGGGTCGTGGTCGAGCGCCAGCACGTTACGAACCATGTAGATGACCTGACGCTTGTCAGCAGAGCCAGTACCCACGACAGCCTGCTTGATTTGCATGGGAGTGTACTCTCCCACGATAAGTCCCGCCCTCGCACAAGCCACGATGGCCACGCCGCGCGCCTGCGCAGTCGCGATGGCCGAGCGCACGTTCTCGCCGAAGAAGATCTTCTCTATGGCCAGATGCGTGGGATGGTACGCCTGAATTACGCGGTTGACCTCGTCATAAATGGTGCCAAGACGCTGGTCGATAGACTCGGACGAACGTGTTGTGGCACATCCATAGGCACGGGCGCGGCAGATGGAGCCACGTGTTTCCACGACACCCCAACCTGTGTGCGCAAGACCTGGGTCAATGCCAAGGATGATCACATGCCCTCCAGCGAACCATGACGAACGTTCGTTCTAACCTACCACATTCTTTTCTTGATGTCACGGAAAAGCATGGCAACGCCAAGAACCGCCCGTCACGCTTTGATATTAGTTCTCCGAGAAAGGACCGGGCCATTCGCCACCAGGCCCAACTGCAAGGTCTCGCAAGAGCTCAAACGCCTCGAGCAGTTCGCTGCGATGCTGCTCGATGCCCTCGGTCGTCAACCGAGACGCAATGGGCGAGACATCGGTGGGAGTGTCCACATCCTGCCCTAGCAGGGCCTCAAAGGCCTCGTTCGTACGAACACCTTCCGGTCGAACGGAATCGCGCCAGGCAAAACCTGCCGGCATGCGGCACTCCATCAACGTCCGCGTCGTCATGACCAGACACGAGGGATACGGAGCGCGAAGCGCCTCGCGATCGCGGAGCGCCTGCAGCACGGCAGCCGCCACCTCCTCGTCATTGTTCATGGCTATGATGGTGTTCAGGTCGCACTCCCCTTCCACGTGAGCTGCCAGCACGCTGTCGATGCGCTCAAGCAGCCGCTCGCACCCCCAAGACGGGATGGGTATGCCCACGTCAGGAAGATCTTCAGGCCTGACTTCAAGAGAAGGAAAGACCGGCGAAATCGTGTTTCTGAGTCGCGCGACATCCAACACGTCAATGCGGTACACATCGCCGAGCGGCGCCAACTCGGAAGCGCACGCCGTTCCAATCGAAGGCTCCAGTGCCAGCGCCGTCTTGTCAAGCGATGAGAGGGCAAGCGCGTCAAGCTCCCGTGCGAGAGCAGCTAGCTCGACTTGCATGAGGTCACGTGCCATAAGACCGTCAGCCGCCGCAAGCGTTGTCGGCCTCGCATCTATGCGGAGCGCCTGTGCAAGTCGGGACACATCAGCCACGCGAGCCGCACCACCCGCAGCAAGCAGCGCATGCACGTGCGTAGGACCAAGCGCATCGGTCGCCAACACCGCAAGCAGCATTGATGACAGGGTTCCGTCAAGCGCTAACGCGACATCAGAACGGCCCAGCTTGTGTACATAGTCATGGATGCCCAAAACAAGCGCCTGCCAAAGGTGGTACCGGTCGTCATACACCTCGGGCGTGACGTTTCTCGCACCCTCTTTTGCGGCTCCCTGCCCCACGTCGGCAACGAGCAGGTCCTCCTCAAAAGCGGGTGATGACGCTATCAGCTGGCCATCAGGTGCGAGCACGAAACTCGACCCGCTAAAGACCTGCGCTCCATACCCGCCCAGGGAGGCCACCCCGACAAACCATGCGCCAGTTTCCAGTGCATCTTGCTGATAGCGGCCATCATCGAGAGCAGCGCCGAGTACCGATGAGACGTCGTCAACCGCATACCCGTAACCCGCCAGGTAGCAGATGACGTCGACGCTTTGCGACGAATCACGCCACTGATCCAGATCCTCATAGGAGAAGGCGAGCCCCAAAACACTACCCGCAATTTCAAGCGTTGCAAGCGCACCATCGTCTTCGGTGTTGGTTGAGAACGGAGACCGCACCTGCTTCCCATATCGGATGGGCGTCATGATCCCGTCGTGTAGGTGTGCCACCTCGACCGACACGCCATCTCCAACGGGAATGACGACGGGCACGAGACATGCGCAATCAACACGTGTCGCAAGGTCGATGAGCCCCTCGGCCACATCCGAAAGAAAGGCGCCCTGGTTGCTGTAGTCAACCGGCGTGGGGCCGGTCAATGCGGCAACGGGAAATACAAGCAAGTCGACCCCGCGCTCCGCGGCGACCTGACTGATGCCAGCCATTCGATCTGCCGTGTGCGCGAGGTCGCCTGCCTGCGTGTTTATCTGCGAAATACCGATACGCAAGATGCGTGCCTAGATCTCGGCCTTCCACAGGCCATGAAGGTTGCAGTACTCGTAGATGGTGACGTTCTCGGCACCGTCGCACTCGAAGGTGGTTTCTGGCGCCTCGCCCGGCTTCAGCTTGTGGATCTCAAGGCGATCCTCGGTCACCAGCGCGATGAACTGAATGTAGTGGGCGTCGAGCATGGGATGCGCAACCTCGCCGACCTTGACGACGATCTTGCCGCCCTCGCGAGTGACGGCCGGAACGTGCTTCTCGAAAGCACCGTCGGTAGCGCCGGCAACGAGCTCGTCGCAGGGCTCGCCACAGCATACGGGCGTGCAGGGACCCTCCTGGACCTTCACAAACAGGTTGGCGCACTTCTTGCACTTGTAGAACTTAGCCTCTGCCATGATGGGGCTCCTCTCATGAAACAAAAAACGATGCTTACATGGTACCACGTGGAAGGTTGTCCTACGCCACGTGGTCGCCTAACGCTCTAAGCAAGGTGCGTGTAGCCGTCGCTTCCCACAAGGTCGCGAATCTCGGCCGCCATCACCATATTGCTGCCATCCACGCGATTGGGCAGCTCCAGGCGCATGGTCTCACCGCTCGCATAGGGTACGAGCAGCTCCACATGATCGAGGCCCACATACCGCGTGAGGACGCTCTTAAGTTGCTCCATGCGGTCATATGAAAGCATGCGTGGTGACATATGCACCTCAAGAACATGCGGTCGGTTGGTCTTCTCGTTGAGCTCGAGCTTCGTCACTGTGCGGCAGATCACCTGATTGCCACGGTCTCCGCGCTCCAGCTTCCCCTCGACGCTCACGAAGATGTCGCCCACCGACTCACCCGTGCTTGGGTCTATCTCCCCCGACAACACCTGCGCGCACTCCTTGTAGGTCTTGGGGAAGATGACCAGTGTGACCTCGCCTTCCATATCCTCAAGCGTCACGATGGCCATGGATTCGCCCTTGCTGGTCGTCTTCTTGGCAACTGAGGTCACCATACCCGCAAGACGAATGTCCTTGTCATCGGGCACAAGGTAGCGCGTAATCATGGTTCCCGTCGCCGGATTCATGACCTCATCAGATTCCTCAATCTGGGCGATGGTGTAGTCACGCTTCTTTGAGAGCGCATACTCGTACGGACGCAGCGGATGGTCAGAGACGTAAATGCCCAGAACTTCATGCTCCTGAGCCAGTTTCATCGAGCGATCCCACTCCACGCCGTCAGGTTCGGGTATCTCGTCCTCAAAGCCCGAGTCCTTGACGTCTGCAAACATGTCAAAGAGCGAGAACTGTCCAGCGGCGCGGTCCTTCTGACGCTTGGCATAAACGTCAATGATGTTCTCCGGGTTGCCCTTGTCCACAAACGAGAGCAGCTGTCGCCGCGGATAGCCCGTCGAGTCAAACGCGCCGCTCTTAATCAGTGCTTCAACGACACGACGGTTTGCCGAGTTGGTGTCCACGCGCGAGACGAAGTCGTGCAAACTCTTGAAGGGCCCACCGCTTTCGCGCTCGGCCATGATGGTCTCGCCCACGCCCTCGCCCACGCCACGGATGCCGGCAAAGCCAAAGCGCACGCCGTCGGCAGTTGCCGTGAAGTCCTTACCAGACTCGTTGATGTCAGGCGGGAGAATCTTCACACCTTCGTGACGACATGCCGTCACGTAGTGGACGATCTTGTCGGTCTTGCCCATGTACGACGTCAAGACCGAGGCCATGTACTCCTTCGGGAAGTAGGCCTTGAGCCACGCCGTCTGCATGACGAGGATGGCATAGCCGGCAGAGTGACTCTTGTTGAACGCGTAGGACGCAAACTCAAGAACGTCGTCCCAGATCTTCTGGGCAATCTGGCGGCTGTAGCCATTTGCCTCCGCACCGTTCATCCAGTGGTCGTAGGTGGTCTCGTCCTTGCCGTCCTCCCAGTGAAATACGGTGCTAGTCAGGAGCTTGATCTTCTTCTTTGCCACGGGCTTGCGGATACGCGAGTCACTCTCGCCTGCCGAGAAGCCGCACATCTTCATGGAGATCTGCATAACCTGCTCCTGGTAGACCATGGTGCCGTAGGTCTCCTCCAGGATGTCGGACAGACGGTTGTCGTAGAAGGCCACCTGCCTGCGGCCGTTCATACGGTCGATGTAGTCAGCAACCATGCCGGCGCCCAGCGGGCCGGGACGGTAGAGAGCGATCAACGCCACCACGTGCTTGAACTCGCGCGGCTGCATGCCCTTGATGGTTGCCGTCATGCCCGCGGACTCGATCTGGAAGACGCCTGCCGTGTGGCCGCGACCCATGAGGGCGTAGATGGCTGGGTCGTCAAACGGAATCTTATCCACGTCAATGTCCACGCAGGTGGCGCCCGGCTTGATGGTTGAACGCACCGTCTCGGGCATGCGCTCGATGTCGGAGACGTTGGGATAGTTCGCGCGGATGTTCGCCAGCGTCTTGGAGATAACCGTCAGGGTACGCAGGCCAAGGAAGTCCATCTTGAGCAGACCCATGTCAGCGACCGAATGGCCTTCGAACTGCGTGATTTCGACGCCGCCCTTGGTGTCGAGCTTCGTGGGAACGTGGTCGTTCACCGGCGTGGGCGTAATGAGGACGGCGCAGGCGTGGACGCCCTCCCCACGCGTCAGGCCCTCGATGGCCAGGGCAGCATCGATGATGCGGTGCGACTCGTCGTCGTTTTGGTAGGCTTCGGCAAACTCGGGGCTGTACTGATCCTCCTTGCCAGGGGTCTTTTCAAGAACAAACTGCAGCTTGGCGCGGGGGTCGTTGGAGACCATCTTGGAGAGCTTCTGGCCCTTGTACACCGGGAAGCCCAGCACACGGTTAGCGTCATTGATGGCCTGCTTTGCCTTGATGGTCGAGTAGGTGATGACGTGGCTGACGCGGTCGGAGCCGTATAGCTCACGTACGTGCTGGATGACCTCCAGCCGTCGCTCATCGTCGAAGTCCATGTCGATATCCGGCATCTCCGAACGCTCGACGGATAGGAATCGTTCGAACATCAGGCCGTTCTCAAGGGGGTCAAAGGTCGTGATGTCCATGGCATATGCCACGATGGCGCCCGCCGCGCTACCACGGCCCGGTCCGACGCCAATGCCATGCTCCTTGGCCCAGCGCACATACTCCTGCACGATGAGGAAGTAGTCCGCAAAGCCCTTCTGGCAAATGATGCCGTACTCATATTCAAAGCGTGTGCGCACGTTGACGCCGTTGATCGTCAGCTCGCGCCAGTTGTCACCATAGCGCCGCGCCAGGCCCTGCTCGCATTCGGAGCGGAAGCGCTCATTCGAGGTCTCCCCTTCCTTCAGTCCAGGGAACTCGGGAAGGAACGTGCTCTGCCAGTCCAGCTCGTAGTTGCACTTGCGTGCAACCTCGAGCGTGTTGTCGCATGCCTCGGGACACCACGAGAAGAGCTCGCGCATCTCGGACTCGGCCTTGAGGTAGAACTCGCTACCTTCCATGTGCTTGCGGTTGACGTCGGTCAAATGTGACGCCGTTCCGATGCAGCTCACGATGTCCTGCGTCGGAGCGTCCTCACGATTGAGATAGTGCATGTCGTTGGTGGCGACCACCTTGATACCGAGCTTATGGGCAAGCTTAACCAGACGCTCATCCAGCCTGCGGTCGTTGAACCCACCACGAAACTCCAGTCCGTGGTCCTGGATCTCGATGTAGAAGTCGTCGCCAAAGATTTCCTTGTAGATTAGCGCCCAGCGCTCAGCCTCGTCGAAGTTGCCGTCGAGGATGTTCTGCGGAATGATGCCCTGGACACACGCGGACAGGCAGATGATGCCCTCGTGGTACTCCCTGAGCATGTCCAGCGTGGTACGCGGGCGATAGTAGAACATCTCGTTGGCGGCCTTGGACATCATCTTCATCAGGTTGACGAAGCCCGTGTGGTTCTTGGCCAGAAGGATGAGGTGATAACGACGCTGATGCGTGCCCTTCTCGATGGTGTCATCCGTAATGAAGTAGGCTTCGCATCCAAAGATGGGCTTGATAAGAGGGTCGGGCTTGCAGGCATCAACGGCGACAAGCGCCGCGTCTTTGTTGTCTGCGCCACCGGCCGCGTTCCAGGCGGCAACGTCGCGCTCCCACTGCGCATGGCGGCGATCGTGGGGCTTGGCGTCGGGATCATCTGGTGAGGGCTCGTCGAGGTCCCAGCCCTTGGCAAGGCACTCTTTGTCATGTGACCACTGCTTGAAGTCAGCCTGCCGCTCGTTGTAGTTGCGGCACTGGACATCGAAGTCAGGAATGCCAAACATGTAGCCATGGTCGGTGAGCGCAATAGCCGGCATCTCGAACTCGACGGCGCGCTTGACCATGTCAGGAATGCGCGTAGCGGCATCGAGGATGGAGAACGTCGAGTGGTTATGCAGGTGCACAAACGCCATGGGGAGCCCCTTTGCTTCTTGTTTTGAGACTACCCATTCTAGCGGAGGGGGCGGACAAGTTTATCGCTCGAGCAGATGACCACACACATGTTCTGGTCTGAACCCACCGAGCAAGAACCGTGCTCGGTGGGTTCAGACCAGATTCGTAAAGCCAGTGCTGCAAAGCACCTAGATTCTGGGGTGGTTCTCCTCGTCAAACGCGTAACGCACTACGATAGGTTGCCCGTCGCCCCGGTCGCACTCAACACAGACGAAGGCACACTCAACCTGTTCGTAACCCTGGCTCATCATGACGTGGGCATAGAAGTTGGCCTGCATCTCGTGACGGGCGTGGACCTCCTCAAGGGTAAGGCCAACGTCACCGGTCTTATAGTCCACGACCAGCGCCTTATTGCTCCCTGGGTTCGTACACAGAAGGTCAATGGCACCTTCGACGTACGACCCGTAGGCTGAGTCAACCTTGATGAAGAAGGGTACTTCTGGCCGAACGACAGCATATGTCAAGGCTTCCGAGCGAAGGTCGCTGCGTTCCCAACGCTTTATTGCCTCTTCAAGCCGTGTCTGCTGACGCGCAGAGAGATGCCAATGACGACTGAGGGCCGCACGACGTGCGGGGTCATGGTCGGCTTTAGTCTCAATCATCGTCTGCGCAAGCTCGTGGAACGCCGAGCCAAGATTGGTGGCCTTATCGACATCACCTTCCTGCACTGGAGCATCGATATCCTCGTCCTCGAGGGCCACCTCCACCGTGATATCAGCCTGCATTGCCGGACTTTGGCTTGCCTCTTCAGCGCGTTCAGGTGCAAAGGAAGCGGCCATCAATGCATGGGCAGACGAATAGCTGAACACGTCAGAGCGATTGCGCACCGTCACCGCCTCGGCAAGCACGGGAACCAGCCCGTCGCTTGGTTGCACGTCATAGAAATCGAAGGGGGCAACGCTGTCGGCTGCCTCATCCTCTTGGAAGAAGCCCGCGAAATCCGCCGGATCAACCACGACAGTATCTTCCTCGCCCTTGGAAAGCGAGACGTGACGCACACGGGCTGGCTCGGTCCCACCATAGTCAAGGAGAGACTCGCCCTTCGGCGGCAGCGTGCCACCAAAGAGCGTCCCTACCACCTCAGACGCAAGGCGTGGTTTTAGGCCTTCCTTGGTGCTTTGAACCGACATCCCTAGAATGGCTGCCTCACGCGCACGGGTGATTGCAACGTACAGCAGCCTCGCCTGCTCCTGCTGGTCCCCCTCCGTGGACGCCAGAACAAGATATCGTGCCCAGTCAACGAGGTCAGAGTTCTGGGATGGCTCCTGAGCCTCTTTCAGATTGAGCATCTGGGCATTCACTCCGGACGGCACAAGCGTCGCGTAAACATCGCCCTGCATGTTCTCGCACGTAATGCCTGAAATGCTTTCTACCTTGGTGTTTCCCCAGCAGTCCGAGATTGCGACGACCGGGAACTCAAGACCCTTGGAGGAATGCACCGTCATGATTTGCACGGCGCCACCGCTCCCGCCCGAAAGTGACGCAGGACCAATCTTGCTGAGGTCAAGCCAGTGATCAAACTCGACCGCTGCACGCGACACACCAAGGCCGCCATTGTGCACAAGGTCCTCAGCATAGCGGACAGCGGCAAGCGCGTTGGCAAGACGTGCCTGCCCATCCGGTCCAGCGTCCACGCAACGCGCAACCCAGCCCGACTCCACCAAAACAGCCCGAAGGATGTCTTCAATCCGCCAAGAGGACAAGCGGCTCAGCGCACGCGTCAGCACGTCATGTGCAGCCGCAAGCTTGGGCGACGGGGTCGCATCGTCCGGCAGCTCGTAGCCAAGAAGCCCCACGTCAATGCCGCGCCTTGCGTAAGCGTCACGAGTTTCCTGATTCTTGGTGGCAAGCAGGCAAAGATCGTCGGCCTCGAGCGAGAAGAGCTCACTCACCAGCACGGGGAAGAGGCCCGATTGCGTGTCCTTGGGATTTGCCAGAACATGAAGGAGCGACGCGACAAGGCGTACCTCCACTGCATTTGAGAAGGTGGAGCCCCCAGTGACCACGCAATCTATGCCACGTCGCCGCAGCGCGGTGAGATAGCATTCGAGGTTTGACATGCGACCGAGCAGCAGCGCGACATCCTCTGGCCGCTCCCCCGCCGTTATGTGCTCCAAAATGCTGTCGGCGATGAGGTCGGCCAGTGCTTGCGCACGCACCGGCGCCACAGGGCCTCCGGAGTACGCAGCGGAGATCATCTCGATCTCAACCCGCGGAAGACTGCGGGCGCGCAGGCCATCAGGCCTTGTCGGGCAAGGATCCAGACGCATGAAGTCCTTGAGCGGACCACCAGAAAGAGCGCGCTCCACGAACGTGAGAATGTCACTGTGGCTACGGAAGTTCATGGTCAAACGGACGCGGGACGTCTCGTCGGTCGTGACCTCACGGTCCCTGAAGACCTGCACGTCCGCCGCCCGGAACCGGTAGATTGACTGTTGGGCATCTCCAACCGTCGTAAGATGGCAGGCGTCTTGACCAGAGAGCAGCTCGATCATCTTTACCTGCTGCGCATTGGTATCCTGGAACTCGTCCACCATGACCAGTCGAAACTTTGAACCATAGTGCGCGGCTATCTCTGGGTGATCACGAAATGCCGCGAAGGTTTTGGACAGCAAGTCATCGTTATCAAGTGAGCCAAGCTCCGTCTTGAACTCCACGTACCGCGCGTCGACCATCCTGGCAAGCTGCATGACCTCGGCGGCACGCTCGCCCATCGTCGCAAACGACGCGGCAAGGCACGCTTCTGGATATGACTTCTTGAGATCGTCCCAAACCTCTTTCAGGGCTTTCTTCTGGTATGCGTAAATAGGCTTACTCAGTGACGACATGACCTCGGACGTTGCCTCTGCCCGCTGGACAGGAGGAAGCGCCAAGTAGTGCTCGAGCACCTCCAAATCATGGACGAGGCGCGCCTCTTCCTGCATTCCCTTTGCCGAGCCAAAGGCTCGGGCGTCACGGCCAAGTATCAGCGCACGCTCGGAATCGTCCCGAAGGCGTCGCAGCGCGTCTTCCACATTTGGCATGAGTCCGGGAAAGTGCACCGAGTCGAAACCCTCGAGGGCGCTCCCCGCTGCGTCGCGAATTGCACGCACCATGCCAAAGACGGTCCCGGAGGCATCGGTCCCGTAGCCCGATCGAGCCGAAAACGTCTCAAAAAGCTTTGCAAAGGCTGGATCGCCGCTGACTTCTCTCAGAACCTCATCAGTCGCTCGCTCAACCAGCTGTGAAGCATCCGGTGTCTCAAGCACCTTGAATGTGGGATCCAGCCCAAGGTCAAACGCATGGCGCTTGAGGATGCGCGTACACATCCCATGAATGGTGGAAATCCAAGCGGCATCAACCTCAAGAGCCTGGGCCTCCATGCCACCTTCCCGGAGACGTTCGCGAATCTTCTCTTTAATCTCTTCTGCAGCGAGACGCGTAAAGGTAATGACCAGAACTTGGTCAAGATGCTCGACGAAGGGCTTGCCGCCCTCTCCCGATGCCGGATCAAGCGCCCACGCCACGCGCTCGGCAAGCGTTGACGACTTGCCCGAACCTGCGCCAGCGGCAACAAAGAGCGGGCGATCGAGCGTCTCGACAATCTGCAGTTGATCAGGGGTGAGCCTCCGTGCAGCCATCAGTCAAGCCTCCTGTCGCAGTTTGCCACCGGGCACCACGCGCACGCGTTCTTGTCGACGGGCTCAGCCTCGATATGGCCCTCGACAAGGTGGGCAATCTTTTCTGCAATGCGGCGCTCAGTTTCGTCGAGCAGCTCCTCAAACGAGAGCTTTCCCAGTCCGCCGACAACCATGCGCTTCCATCTGCTGTCGCCGAGGCCCTTCCCCATGACCATATCCGCAGCATCCGCGTCCAACACGCCCGCAATCTCATGCTGGTGGCGTAAACCACCCCGTGTGGACAGGTAGACCGCCCCGACCACCTTGAGCTCAGGGAACATCCGGCGCACGATCTGGGCATAGATGAGCGATTGCACACGCCTCGGCAGCTTCAGCTCCTCGAGGCTTGCTGGGGATTCCTGCTCAAAGGCGTCATATTCGGCCGAAAAACCGTTGGCCCCCTTGTGCTTGTAGTCGATGACCACCGCTCGGCCATGGGCATCCACGTCGACACGGTCGATGGTCCCAACGAAGTCAACCCCGGCATAGATTACGTGGTGTGCCTTGGCGCTTGGACCGCCAAAACGCAGCTCGAAATAGCGTGGCGCGAAGCCCCGGAACCTCCCAACCTCAAAGCTGACCTCGGAAAGCAGGTCGCGACGAAGTAAGACAAGCTGATACTCCTCCGTGGCTGTATGGGGAACCAGCGACTGCACCGCTAAGGTCGTCCCCTTTTGCCTTTGGTGGGCCAGGTGGTAGTCAAACTCAGTGCCCACCAGCTCTAAGGCAAGATCCACGTTCTCCTCCGTAACCGCAGACCCGGGGACAAACGTGATGTCCGTCCCTTCGAGGTCAAGCAGCTGGCCGGGGCTAACGAGGCCTGCATCCTGCGCTGCCTGCTGCATGAGCATGCGGCGCGAGACCTCAAGCACACGGTGGACGAATGAGCCCATCTGCACCGGGGAGAAGGTGGCGTCGTTGTCGCCAAGGCCAAGGCGACGCAGGGTAAACCACTTGTACGGGCACTCTAGGTAGGATTCGATCTGCGAAGCCGACAGAGACGGCAGTCCGTCGGGGCGCACCTTCTCGCCCTCGCGCGGCACCACCACCATGTCTGCCGCCGCCTGCCCCACCTGGCCAGCGGGAGCAGGGATCACACTCTGTACGACCGTGGGCTTCTCGGCACTGACCGTCAGCAGGCGGTCCGCCTCACTTTCGTCGAGCTTTACCCTTGGTATGTTGTCGGTTTCTGCCCCGTAGCAGGCAAGTGTTTCTATCAGCATGACGGCCGGATAGCTTCGCTTTGCCTTAACATCATGCAGAGTGCGCTCAAGCACGAGCGCACGCGTCGGCACGGACAACATGCTCCGGAATTGCCGCCGTGCCACGACCAGCGGGTCTTCCACATCTGCGCAACCAACGCGCTCAAGCAGTGCCATCGCAGCGTCATCATGCGGCGAAAGCGGCCATTCTTCTGACGTCAGCCCACACGCCACAAGCGCGTCAGCCGATCCGGCAGCAACCTGAGCGGCATCTCCACGTGAGCAGATGCGAACGTGTCGCGGCGACCCCTCGCCCAGCTTCAAATGACAGCTCAGCGAAACGTGACCTACCAGCTCGCCAATCAGGGACACAAGCTCCCCCAGGGGAAGAACCTCCCTTACGCCGCTTTTCTGAGA
>JAUNJR010000119.1 GCA_030533135.1 Coriobacteriales bacterium | reverse complement strand
GAACCCGCGGATACCAGCTTGGGAAGCTGGGGCCTTACCACTTGGCGACACCCGCATGTGTGGAGATTCTATCACAGTTGCCAATGACGTGTTGGGCACCACAGAGCGTCCCCAAATCATCGTCAACTCTTCTACCTTACGCTCAACACCGCATTTTGTAAGCCGTGCAGTGTTGTGCCAGCTATCTGGCAGGCTGATGCACAAATTTTGCTAGGTTGCCTCGGTATGGTCTTCCTCCCCGACATATGGCGTCGGAAGGTTACACGTGAGGAGGCTATTACCATGGACGTCCAACCCAGAAGACAACGGCTGCGGCGCACGCCAACCCGCCGAGGCGACACGCGCTACGAACTGCCACGCGCTGTTTTGCGAGACGCTGGCACGCAACTTGAGGAGCAGCCGCTCAACCCCAGACACGCAAGCAGATCTGACCTTTCCCTGACGGCTGGCACTGGAGCGGTGCACGCCACGCACTCTTCTGCCCGCCGTTTCATGCACCTCTTTTTGGCCACGCTGCTCTTGCTTGCCATACCGTTGGCCACGCCGTTTGCCTGCAGCATCACGCCCGCGCTGGCAGCAAGTGGTAACGATCCCAAGACCGTGACGCTTAGCACGGAGTTTCGCCATCAGCTGGATGGGCAGGAAGCGTACTGCACCAATATCGACGTCACGCCGCCGACGGTCGGCACGGTCCTCTCGTCGTGGACGTCGGGCCCGCTGCTCCTTGACTACGTGCTCTATCACGCTGACGGCGGCTTTGACGTGCAGTACGGCTGGGAACCAACGCGCTACGCCGTCTGGACCATCATGCACAACGACGAGCGGTATCTGACCACGTACGGCTCGGGAGAGGCCATGCCCACATGGTTCTCCAATCAGGTGAAGGAAATCTACCAGGCCGCACAAGACTGGGTCAAGGCGGGTGCTGAGGGCCCGGAACGCGGGTGCTCGCGCATCTACGCTCCCCCATCAAACGAGTATCAGCCTGTTGCGATCTGTGTTCCCCAGCTGGGCGACATCAAGCTGGAGAAGGCCTCTTCGCTCGAAGGCATATCTACCGCAGATGCCTGCTATAGCCTGGAAGGCGCTGAATACACCGTCTACGCCGATGAGAACTGCTCTGACCCGGTGACCATCCTAACCACGGATAACAAGGGCCAAGCGGAGGCATCGGGCCTTTCTCAGGGCTCATATTGGGTTCGTGAGACCAAGGCACCGCGGGGATTTGCCAAGAACGAGCAGGTTTATCAGGTTAGCGTTGCCCCTATGGAGACCGCTTCCGTTGGTGGTGGCACGGTCTTTGACCAGCCGCTCTATGCCACAGTTGATGCGTTGGTTCGCAAGGTGGACGCAGAGATGATGGCGCAGGGCTCGGCGTCGCAGGCACAAGGCGATGCGACCCTTGCAGGCGCGCAGTTTACCGTGCGGCGTTATGCCAATACCACAGGCAATACGGGCGAATCGGTCGTTCGTAGCTGGACCATTCAGACTGATGGGTCGGGCAAGGCTTACCTTGATGACGCGCACCTAGTTGGAGGCGACGACCTTTACCGCGACAAGAGCGGTGCCCCGGTGCTCCCGCTGGGAACCTACACGATTGCTGAGGTCAGCGCGCCTGCCGGCTACCTGGCCATCAGCGATGGCCGCACGTTTGTCGTGGAGCAGCAGGGTTCCAAAGCCGTCGTGAAGACCATTGGCAGCTCGACAGGAGGCACCCAGGATACTGACGGGCTGTTCCATTTCCCCAACAGCATCATCCGTGGTGGCGTGCGGCTCGGCAAGGTCGATGCGCAGAATGGTGAGCATGTCGCACAGGGCAACGCAACGCTAGCTGGCGCGGTGTTGGCCATCGAGCTGTCGAGCGATCAGCCCGTGGTTGTGGACAATCACCTGTACATGCCTGGCGAGGTAGTGACGACGGTAACCGTGAGCGCGGATGGCACGGCGCAGACGGCTGACGATGCACTTCCCTATGGCTCGTACGTCGCGTACGAAGTTGAGGCACCAGCTGGCTATCTGTTGACGAATCGGCTGACTTGGAACGTCGCGTTTCAGATTAGGGAGGACAGAGCGGTAGTGGACCTTTCTGGTGTAAGCGATTCTGTGCCTGACAAGGTTAAACGTGGAGACCTCTCGTTTGTGAAGGTAGACGGCCAAACCATGCGGCGGCTCGGGAATGTCCCCTTTGTCATTGAGTCGCTGACGACTGGCGAGCGCCATGTCCTGGTAACAGATGACAACGGACAGTGCTCCACCGCTTCGAACTTCAATGCGCACACGCAGAACACCAACGCAAACGATGTGCTGCTTGATGATGACGCATTCTCGCTGCTCGCCGCCTCTGCGGAAGAGCGGACCGTTGAGGAACCAGTTGAAGAGGAGGTGTCTGGGGAAGATGAGGTTGTCATATCGCCAGAGGAAACCGAAGAAGCTGAGGATGAGGTCTTCGCGACCGCGGAAGAGGATGTCCTTCTCGAAGACGCCGTGACTGAGGCCGATATGCCCGAGGATGAGGTAACGCCTGAAGTGGCTGACGTGCCGGAAGCCCTTGATATCGAAGCACCTTCCGACGAGGAGGCCGTGGAAGAGCTCCCAAACGAAGTGGAGAACGCAGACGAAGCCGAGATAAACCAGCCCCCTGAAGCTTTGACTGAAGTGACTGAGCTTGAGGAAGCTGAGCTTGATGAGCTCACACTTGAAGAGCCTGAGCCAGAGAGTCTCGAGCTGACTGCCGCGTCATTCGACGGCCCACAGCTCGACGCAACTGCAGGGATTTGGTTCTCTGGTTCGACCGGTCTTACGGTGGAGCCCGACGATGCGCAAGGCGCGCTCCCCTATGACACCTATCGCATAAGTGAGGTTCGCTGCCCTGCAAACGAGGGCTATGACCTCGTCACTTTTGAGGTACGCGTCTCTCGCGACTCCTTCGTCATCGACGGCGGTACGGTGGACGATCACGCCCTGCCTGACCTCCAGACGCAGCTCGCAGTCGTTTCGTCCGACGGAGGCTCACTGTGCCAGCTTGTTGACTACGTGTACTACAACAACCTGGCCACCGACGGTACGAGTTACGAGGTCCGAGGGTCTCTTCACTTGGTGAATGAGGACGGTACGGACGGTGGGGTTGTCACGGACGCAAACGGTGGTGAGGCGGTAAGCAGCATGGCCTTCACTCCGACAGCGCCGAGCGGTGTTGTTGAAGTGCCGTTCAGCCTGAACATGCAGGCGCTTCATGGCCAAGCCGTCGTTGCGTTCGAGGAGCTTTGGCTCGACGGCTCATTGATTGCGAGCCACACAGACCCACAGGATGAGGACCAGACGGTCTCGATTCCAACCATTGCCACCACACTGACCGACACCGAAGGCAGCAAAGAGGTATATGGATCTGGCAACGTGCAGCTTGTTGACACCGTTCGCTATGAGGGGCTCGTTCCGGGCAAAACGTACACGCTGACGGGCACGCTCATGGACAAGGTGACGGGCGAAGCCCTGATCAGTGCCACGGGCGTCCCCATCGCGGCGGAGGCCACAGTAGTGCCCGACGCCCCCACGGGATCGGCTGAGGTCGTCTTCTCCTTTGACGGGCGTATCTGCCTTGGACGACAGGTCGTAGCGTTTGAAAAGCTCTCCTATGAAGGCGTTGAGCTAGCCGTTCATGCCGATCTTAATGACGAAGATCAGACGGTACGCATCCCGCGCATATCAACTACGGCAACTGATGCCTCGGATGGTGACCACCTTCTATTTGCTGGCGAGAAAGCTCAGGTAATTGACACGGTCACATACGAGGGCCTTATCCCTGGAGAGGAATACGTGTTGTGCGGCCGTCTTGTCGAGCGTTTGACCAGCCTGGGCCTTACGAATAGCAACGAGCCCATCACCTCGGAGCTGACCTTCACGCCCGAGGAACCCAACGGCAGCGTACAGATGACCTTTACGTTTGACGCACGCACTTGTGCGGGATATGAGCTCACGGCATTTGAGACCCTCTGGCGTGCTGACAGGTTGGTTGCAGCTCATGAGGACCCCTCCTCTGACGAGCAGTCGCTTAGCGTGCCTGCCATCCACACCACCGCAACCTCAGCAAACGGAACTAAGTCCATCGTTGCAGAAGCGGGCCAGAAGATTGTCGACACCATCACCTATGAGGGCCTGACCGTGGGGGAGGACTATCTGGTTTCGGGCGTGCTGCACGTACGAGACAAGCACGGCAAGGACCTTGGCATGCTGCTTGATGCCGACGGCAAGCCTGTTTCGGCGAGCATGCCCCTCATCCCCGAGACGTCCAGCGGGACGATTCAGGCAACGTTCGAGGTTGACGCCTCTGAGCTAGGTGGAAGGGACCTCGTGGTGTTTGAGCTACTCATGATGGCTGATGACGAGCAGATTATCGCGTCCCACGAAGACATCTCTGATGGAGACCAGAGCGTATCGGTCGTCAAGAAGCCCACTCAGCCGGGAGAGCCAACCGCCCCCACCAAGAGGGTAACCGGCGTGCTCATGCCACAGACGGGTGACCTGAGCCTACCGATTGCCGCAGCATCGGTGTTGGCAACGATTGCCCTCATCGTAGGCCTCGCTTTGAGAAAGTACGAGCAGCGGAAGGGTCGTTCTGAATCTTGGCTTGACTCGTGGGTTGACTGAGTCCACATGAAAGTGGGCCGGCTCCACGTTGAAGCCGGCCCACTCACCTGCATGATGTGCTTGAGGTTATGCGCGACGAATCAGCTCGGTGATCATTGCGGAAACGGATGCTGCCTGGCTCGGGTCGACGAGGTCAGCGGTGTCCTCGGCAGTGTGCGACAGCGCCGGAACGCCCTGCTCCATGCCCATGATAGTGAGGGCGCGCACGGACCTGCGCATGGCCGGCGTTGCATCGGTCTCATCCCAGGAATACGGAGCACGCTGCACCGGAATGTGCAGGTCATCGGCAATGTTGGTGATGAGTCGCATGACCCTGCGGTCGGTCTTGCGGCCGTTCTCCTGGCCCTCGCTGGTCAGGAGCGTCAGGTCGCCAGCGCCAACGCAGGAGAGGTTGATCATGAAAGCACCGCGAATCTTGGAGCGGAACTCGCGCAGGAACGACTTCATGCCCGCGTGGTCAAGCTCGGAAGCGCCAAGGGCAACAAACCAGATGTCATGAGCGAGGAGCTCGTCGTCACTCATCGAGAGGATGGCGTCGCGGAGCTCTTCCTGCTCCTCGGCATCCATTGGACGAGCATCAAGCTCTTCGAAGTCCTCGACACCCTCAACACCCTCAGCCTCATCGACCTCTTCGTCGTCGACCATACGAAGACCGGAGCGCGTGGTGGCGCCGCCCTTCCAATGGCCATTGCGACCGCGCTCGTCATCGTCAACGAATCGGAACGAACCACGGCTATTGTCCCTGAAGAACGAGTCCGTCGCCTCTGCAGACGGATCGGGAAGATCAAAGAGCGCTGCACGACGACCGACGCTGCGCGTTGTCGGCTGGAACTCACTCTTGCCCCACATGGGATCGTCAACGGGTTCCGCCTTAGGTGCAGGACCGATGAGCGACGGATTGGTGCTGCCGAGGTCATCATCGACGATTTCGGTCAAGCCAGATTCGTCCATAAGAGCAATCTCCTCGTCGGGACGCACGGGCTCATCCTCAAAGGCAATACCAGGAGCCAGGATGGAGGCATCAACGATTGGCACGGCAAATGAGGCAGTGTCGTCGAGTTCGTCGTAATCGTAGTCGTAGTCGTCCTCGAACTCAGGCTCGGACACGAAGACGGGCTCGGGCTCAACTACCGGTTCGGGCTCGGGCTCGGGCTCGGGTTC
>JAUNJR010000118.1:3541-5809 GCA_030533135.1 Coriobacteriales bacterium | reverse complement strand
ACATGCCAACTGTCACGTTGGGGACAGTCCCCAACGTGACAGCCTGCCTGAAGCGCAAGGTCCTCAGCATCGGGAACTGAGGCAAGACCCTGCTCCCGGCCCTCATACGACGAAAGAATAACCTGCTCAAGCGCCTTGCAAGCTTCACTTCGCACCTTGTGGACCGCAGAGAACGACATGCCAATGCCGGGGTCGAACATGCCCGCAAAGCCCACGGGCTCAAACGGCGTCGTGCCCATGCGCTCCACATGCTCACGAATCTCCTCGGGAGTGACGGCGCGCGTCCGTGCCTCCTCCACCACGAACCCAGAAGCTCGTGCTGAAAGCGGTCTACCTCCGCGTGGTCCAAACGTAGTGAGCTCGACAGTGAAGGGCCTCCCCTTACAGGCGATCACATTGACCGCAACGCGACGCTTGCGTGGAACCTCAACCGATACCGATGCGGCCGCATCAAACGCACGCTGCGAGCGAATGACACGCACCGGGCATCCTGCCGCCATGGGTCGCACCGTCTTGCACACAATGCGCTCCCCCGCCACGGCATCTGCCTCCACGTGCGCGGTCAAGAACTGTGAGGGATCATCAATCGGGCGAATCTCCAGTAGGTCGCCCTTGTCGACGTGCTTGTCCAGTGCGATGGTGACCTCGGCCCGCGTCACGTGGCGGAAGCGCTCGCGCCCTCCATCGCGACCGCCTCGACGCACGCGTGCGCCGCCCAGGTCACGAGACGAGACCACCGATCCCACCAGCTCACCACGGTTGTTGGAGCGCTCGTAGCTCATCATCTCGTCGCCGGACGTGCCAAAGAGATAGCTGTTGGTAAAGTCGCGATTGAAAGCGCGACGAAGCTGCTCATGACGCGCCTCGACACGATCGTCATCAGGCGTCTCGCCGCGAGCCAAGTCATCCAACGCGCCGCGATAGGCGCTCACCACTGCATGCACGTAGTCTGGGGCCTTCATGCGGCCTTCAATCTTGAGCGATCCCAGCCCCGCATCAGTCAGCGCCGCCAGGTCATCGATCGTACAGAAATCCTTAGGGCAGAGCGGTCGATCCATGCCCGGACGCGTCAGCACGCGCCCGTCTTCATCAACGAGCTTATACAGAAGCCGACAGGGCTGCGCGCACAGCCCCCGGTTGGCCGAGCGACCACCCGAAAGAGAGCTCAGCATGCAGATGCCGGAATAGCAGAAGCACAGGGCGCCATGGCCAAAGCCCTCAAGTTCAACGCCCTCTTGAGCAATGCGCGCAATCTCAGGCAGCGACAGCTCGCGCGAGAGGGTCACACGCTCAGCACCGCGCGCCTTGCACCATGCGACGCCGCGCGCATCGTGCACGTTGGCCTGCGTGGAGATGTGGCACTCAATCTGCGGCCAACGCCGTCGCACCTCAGCCAGCAAGCCCCAATCCTGGATGATAAACGCATCGGCCCCAAGCAGCCACACGTTCCGAACCAGCGCGAGCGCCATGGGCAGCTCTTCGGTTCGGATGACGACGTTAACCGTGACGTACACGCGAGTGCCAGCAAGATGCGCCTTCCGGCAAGCAGCCTCGAATTCCTCTGGTGAGAAGTTCTTAGCACTCCTTCGCGCATTGAAGTCGTTTCCAAAGCCGCAGAAGATGGCGTCCGCGCCTGCGGCTAGCGCCGCGTCAAACGCCTCCGGGCCACCCGCAGGAGCCAGGAGCTCGGGAACGGGGCGTGTCTTTGGACGCGGGCCATGGTCATGGTGTTGATGGTCGTGCTCAGTGTACATAAGCCTGTCCTTCGTGGAGAGTGGCCAGAACCACCCAGCTAGAGCTCTTCCCAGCACTCTTTTGCTACCTGAATGCACCGTTTCAGGTAAGCAAACTCTTCTCATGGAGCTGGGACACAACAGCATATTTCCTCGTAAAACAGCATACAATGGAACGGCTAACTGTGCATCATATCTACTGGAATCGAGGTACTATGGATTGGCGTGCACCTTCTCGCATACTTGCCGTCACCCTGTCGCTGAGCATGGCGCTCTCTCCGTTGAGTGCCATCGCGAGTCCGGAGGCGACCGGAGAGGAACTCCTGGACGAAGCCGCGCTCACTCAGCTCGTCGATAACGAAACGCCCGAGGGCGTCACAGGTGACGAGGACAACACCGACACGACTGACGGAACTGGCATCACCACCGATGATCCGACCATCATCAACGACGAGGGCGGAACCGACGTGGAGCCTGTCGTTGTGGATGACACCACTGACGTAGTTGACACCCCAACCGATGGCACTACAACCGA
>JAUNJR010000118.1:0-3531 GCA_030533135.1 Coriobacteriales bacterium | reverse complement strand
TACGGACGATCCGACCGTTACAGACGAGACTACCGAAAACGTACCGACCGATGATCCTGAGCTCCAGGTCTCTGGCGATCCCGAAGAGGACGAGACTCCTGTTGATGGTTGGGCGACCACGGAAATCGATGGCGAGCAGGCCAAGGTCTACTACAAGGATGGCGAGATCCAGAAGGGCATCCAGACCATCGACGGGAAGAAGTACTTCCTTGACGAGACCACCGGTGCGCTCCACGCCAAAGCTGGTTGGGTAACTGACTCCGCGGGCAACAAGTACTACACCAACAAGAACGGCATCATCAAGACCGGTTGGGCCACCGTCGGCGGCAAGAGGTACTACCTTGACCCCAAGACCGGCATCGCCAAGACCGGCGAGGTCTTCAAGGTTGGCAAGAAGCTCTACCTTGCTGGCACGAACGGCGCCGTGGTCACCAAGAAGGGCTGGACTCAGCTCGGCTCTGACGACTATTACGTCAACACCACGACCGGCGAACTCAAGACCGGCTGGCTGCAGAGCGGCTCCAAGTGGTACTACCTTGATCCCAACGAGGATGGCAAGCTCAAGACCGGTACCTTTACCGTCAATGGCAAGGCGTATGCCGCCAATGCAAGCGGTGCCTGCATCCCCAACGCCTGGGTCACGGTTGATGGCAACAAGTATCTCACCGACAGCAACTGCGCCTGCAGGACCGGCTGGGTTAAGTCGGACGGATCTTGGTACTACCTCAAGCCCAGCGATGGCGGCAAAATGGCTGTCGGCCCCTTCAAGGATGGTGGCACCCCCTATGTCGCACAGAGCAACGGCGTCTGCCCCGCAAACAAGTGGGTTCTGGTCGACGGCGACTGGTATCTGACCAACGGCTCCTGCGCCTGCAGGACCGGTTGGGTCTCCTCTGGTGGCAAGTGGTACTACCTTGATCCCTCCACTGGCAAGATGGCCACCGGCTGGGTCACCGTAAATGGAAAGCGCTACTACATGAACGGTTCCGGCGCGATGCGGACTGGCTGGCTGAACCTCGACGGTACGTGGTACTACCTGCAATCCTCTGGCGCCGCAGCCAAGGGTTGGCAGAAGGTTGGGTCACAGACCTATTACTTTGACAAGTCGACGGGTGCCATGGCCGCCAACTGCAAGAAGACCATCGACGGGGTAACGTACGAGTTCCTCGCCTCTGGTGCAGTCAAGTCCGGCTGGACTAAGGAAGGCGGTAATTGGTACTGGTATCAGGCCAATGGCAAGAAGGCTACCGGGTGGATCAAGGATGGCAATAACTGGTACTACCTTGACCCCGCCAACGATGGCGTTATGGTTACGGGCTGGAAGAAGATCAACGGAAAGTGGAACTCCTTCAGCAAGTCTTCTGGCGCTTGGTACACCGACTACGCCTTGGCTGTCGATGGTGTTAAGTACGCTAACCAGTATTCCAGCTCAACCAACTGGTTCATCCTGGTTGATGATGCCAAGACCAAAGTGATGGTCTACCACTGGGAAGATGGTGAGTGGCTGCCTTGCAAGTACTTCAATTGCTCCGTTGGTGGCTGGGAGACTCGTACCCCCAAGGGTCTGCACTCCGTCGTCTACAAGGAATACTCCTTTGGTGACGACCACCACACGTGCTACTACGCCACTTGTTTTGCATGGGGTGACTACCTGTTCCACTCGGTGCTCTACAAGCCCAACTCGTTCAACATCTTGGACGGCACCTTGAACTCACACCGATCTCAAGGTTGCATCCGCCTGCATATTGATGCTGCCAAGTGGATTTATTACAACGTTTCTATGGGCTCGAGAGTCTACATCTACTAGGAAGGCCTATCCATGACGGAAGTCTCATCACGTAGACTTCTCGGCATCGCTTTGGCTCTAGCGCTCGGAACCGCCCCCATCACCGCACATGCGGAAACCGGGGCGGTTCCCGTTATTGACGAAGGCGAGCAGGGGCAAGTCACGGTCGTCGCGCTTGCCAGCGACGACAACAACGCACAGGACACTGTCGAACACCCTGAAGCGACCAGTTCAGAGAGTCAAGGGGATGATGGCACCACAGCTGTCGGCAGCGAGGGTTCTGGCATCGGTACTGATTCGGGTATCAGCGACGGCTCTGGTGATGACCCAGCCATTGTCGACCCTGAACCAGAGCCGGATCCCGAGCCAAAGCCCGAGCCAGAGCCTGAGGTCGAACCAGAGCTGGCGGCGGGGCCCTTCTTCGATGAAGGAAAGCTTTACCTACGTCTGCCTGACGGTAGTGTCCTCAAGGGAGCAGGCTGGCATCAACTTGATGGCTCTTGGTATTACGCCAAGAGCGCTAACGGTGCCTTGGCCACCGGGTGGAAGAAACTTGGCGGAAAGTGGTACTGGTTTGACCCAGACGAGGGCACCATGGCAACGGGCGTCACGACCGCTGACGGTGCACGCTATCTTTTCTCTCCCTCTGGCGCCATGCTCACGGGCTGGCAGAAGTCCCATGGGGCGTGGTTCTACTCAAACAGCTCGGGTATCCTGCAGACCGGCTGGAAAAAACTGAGTGGTGTGTGGTACTACCTCGATCCCGAAACAGGCCAGATGGCCACGGGCTGGGCGCAGGTTGACGGGGCACGGTACTATTTCAACACCTCCGGTGCCATGCAGACCGGCTGGAAGAAGCTGGGAGGCAAGTGGTACTACCTGAACCCGTCAGGTGCACTGGCAACTGGCTGGAAGAAGCTTGCAGGCACCTGGTATTTGCTCGATAGCAAGACCGGTGCGATGGCCACGGGCTGGAAGAAGGACGGACAGGAGCGCTATTACCTGAACTCATCAGGCGCCATGCAGACCGGGTGGAAGCAGCTTCGCGGCACGTGGTACTACTTTGGACAGTCCGGTGCCCTTGCGACGGGCTGGACCAAAGCTGGGGGCAAATGGTATTGGCTTGACGAGAAGACAGGCGCCATGTACACCGGCTGGCTCAAGCAAGATGGGACTTGGTATTGGCTGGCAAGCAGCGGTGCGGCTGCGCAGAATCAGATTGCCATCGTGAACGGCCTAGGCTACGCCTTTGACTCGTCATGCGCCTGCCATTACGGCAATGTCAAGGTCCCCCAGAGCTCGCTCACCAAGAAGCAGCAGGCCATCGTGAACGCCTGCTCGAAGGTCCCCTCCCCTGGCAAAGGCCTGTGCGCTGCCTGGGTCACCGGAGTCTTTGAGTCTTGCGGCTACGCATCGCTGAACCTCGATGCCTGCGACATGGCAAACCAGTATTGCAAGACCTCTGACCTCTCCAAGTTGAAGCCTGGCATGATGATTGCCGTGCGCAAGCACTCACATACCTGGGCGGGCAGCATCTGGGGCCACGTCTGCATCTACATTGGCAACGGCAAGGTAATGGACAACGCCGGCACCATCCGCATTATTGATCTGGGATCGTGGCTGTACTGGTATGGCGATAGCGTTACGCCCAAGTGGGGTTGGTACGACAACAAGTCGCTCGTCTAAGCCGACCCCCCGGTGGACATTAGGGACGGAGGGTTTTGTCCCACTTGGTTAAGCCGAAC
>JAUNJR010000232.1 GCA_030533135.1 Coriobacteriales bacterium | reverse complement strand
AAGCCACTCTCCTTGCGAAACGTGACTTGCCCAGACGGTCGGCGATATGTGACGCACTGCTCCACCGCGGTTGCCCGCGACTATCCGTCAGTCACAGCGCGTTATGAAATCACTGTAGCACTACCACTCAGATTTCGGTGAGAGGTAGTAAACACCCGACAGGATGCACATCTATGATTATGGAAGGGGATATTACTTCCTCACTCCCAGGTCTTCCAGATGTCGGGCTGATAGCCCACAGTTGCTTGGCGCCCGTTGCGCACGATGGGCGTGCGGAGCACCTGTTGGTTCTCGAGCAGGACGTCCACAAGCATCTGTGCAGGCGTGTGCTGCACGAGAGCAAGCGCGTAGCCATCTTTGCAATCGGGGTCGATAAGCGCTTCAAGTCCACCTACCGCTTGGGCTACCGAGCGCAGCTCTCCCTTGGAGAGGCCCTTCTCCGCAATGCTTATGTATTGGAACCTGATGCGGCGCTCCTTGAACCAGCGCTCGGCTTTCTTGGAGTCGTTGCTCTTCTTGCTACCGAATATCTGGATGTTCATGGGTGCTCCTCGTGATCAGGCGGCAAGATAGCCTCATTTAGTGCTCGACCACGTTGCGCAGCGGCTCGTCGGCAACATAACGCCGCACGTTTTCCACGCAGATGTCCACGACGTTTTCCAGCGTAACGGGCAAGTGCCAGTAGCCGGCGACATGCGGTGTGATAAAGGCATTGGGCCGCTGCCAGAGCGCGTTGTCTGCAGGAAGGGGCTCGGGGTCGGTCACGTCAAGCGCGGCGCCAGAAAGGTGTCCCGAGGCAAGGGCCTCTACCAGGTCGTCAGTCACAACGAGGTCACCGCGGCCACCGTTGGCCAGGATGGCGCCGGGCTTCATCTGTGCTAGGAAGCTGGCATTGACCAGGCCGCGTGTCTGAGGCGTGCTGGGAAGGAACGAAACCACGATGTCCATGTGAGGCAGAAGAACGGGCAGGTCATCCATGGTGTGAAGCTCATCGAAGGGAGAGATATCTCCCGAAGGGATGGTACGGCGCACGCCAACCATGTGCGACCCCAAGGCTTTCATGAAGCTGGCAAAGTGAGAACCGATGTCGCCTGCGCCAAGAACCAGCACATTGGCGCCGACGGGGCTCATAACCGTACCGTGCTCACCCCAGATACATGCCTGTTGGTCGTCACGGTACAGGTGGAGCTTCTTCATGAGCGTGAGAACCATGACAGCGAGGTGCTCTGACACAGCCTGTCCATAGGCGCCGACACTGTTGCTGAGCAGAACCTCAGAAGGCAACACACCGGGCTTGGCGTAGGCATCCGCTCCGGCGGATGAGAGCTGTAGCCAGCGCAGGGCTGGCGCATCTGCAAGCAGCGACGGTGCAATGTTGCCCACGATGACATCAACGGAGCGAACATCATCAGCCGTCAGGTCGTTCGAACGCTTTGCGATAACCTGTGCGGACGGCGCAGCAGCCTTGAAACGCTCGATGTGATCAAGCGTAGCGGGTATGGTGACCAGCAGCGTATTGATGGAAGACATGTCGACTCCTTTGATGTCGTGCGACGATGTATTCATTCTACTCTCGATAAAACTTGGTGCTCTTTAGCGTTCGCTTCTATCGATCGCCATCCCATTCAGCCATGAACTCGTCTAGGAACGAACGCAGGTAACGGTCACGACCCTCGGCTAGGCGCCGACCCGCCCGCGTACACATCATGTCCTTGAGTAGCAGCAGCTTGTCGTGGAAGTGGGCAATGGTGGTTGCCTGATCCCTACCCGTTGGGTCGTGAAGCGCACGGCCACGCGATCCACCAAACGCGAACGCCCTCGCAATGCCAATGGCACCGATGGCGTCGAGACGGTCGGCGTCGCGCACGCAGGCGGCCTCAAGCGT
>JAUNJR010000231.1 GCA_030533135.1 Coriobacteriales bacterium | reverse complement strand
TCGTCGAGGGTGTTATAGATGCCAAAGCTGATACGAATCATGCCTGCCGTGTTCACGTCCACGCATTCGACAAACCCCCGAGCCACCTCATCAGGAATGCCCATGAGCCTCCACACGTAGGGGTGAGCACAGAACGCCCCACGCCGCGTGGCGATGCCATAGCTCGCAGCGAGTCGCTTTGCAAGGACGTGCGTGTTCAGGTCGGAGAAGTTGAACGAAACAACGCCCACCTTGTCGTCAAGGTTGGCCGTGTCGCCGTACACGATGATGTTGTCCATCTGGAGCAGGCCGTCTATGACCCGACGGTTGAGCTCAAGCTCGTGCTGCTGGATGGCGTCAAAGCCCACCTCGCGGAGCACGTCGATGGCCTTGCCCATCGCAACGGCACCCAGGTAGTTGGGCGAGCCCGCCTCGTAGACCTCTGGCGCCCCTTTGTACTTCACCCAATCATCGCCGACGATGCGCACGATTCCGCCGCCATAGAACTGGGGCTGGTGCTGATTCAGGACCTCAGTAAGGCCGACAACCGCGCCGCCGCCAAAGGGGGCGTACATCTTGTGTGCCGAGAAGGCAAAGAAGTCGATGTTCTCCTCGGGGGTTGCTCCGCGCATCGAGAACGCGCGATGAGCCACGATTTGGGCGCCGTCGACGATGATCTTGGCGCCGTGGGCGTGTGCCATCTTTGCCACCCGATGCACGTCCGTCACGTAGCCCGTGACGTTCGATGCGGCGGTCACAGAGACGTACTTCACCTTGTTTTCCGAAAGCAGCCGCTCTATGTCGTCATACTTGATACGGCCCAGCTCATCTACCTCGGCATATATGACCTTGCAACGCTCACGCCAAGGGAGCAGGTTGGCATGATGCTCGGCACGTGTGGTCAAGACGAGGTCATCGGTGCTCTCGATGAGCGCGGAGGCGAGCTTGTTGATGCCGTCGGTTGTCGAGCTGGCATAGAAGCAGGTGTAGGTCTCGGGGTCCGCGCCGAGGAATTCGAGGACCTTGTTGCGGGTCTGTTGGTAAAGTTCGGCCGAGTGGTCCGACTTCTGAGAGGACCCGCGTCCGATCGAGCCATACAGGGCGAGGCTCTTCTCGACCTCTTCCAACACGGGTACGAGAGCTGGTGTGGTTGCCGCGTTGTCAAACGCGATGGCTGCCTGTGAGGTGCCGTCCTCGAGCGTGATGGGCTCGTCAATGCCGACAACGTAGCTGCGGATACTCTCAAGCGTGATAGTGGCGGCACTTGTGGCGTCGCTTTGCGGCTTGCTGTCTGTGGATGTGTCCTCCGCTTGCTGAGCGGGGGATTGTTGGGAGCAAGCGGCCAGTGCTGCGGCTCCTGGGGCCATCATGGCAAGCGCGGCAATCTTGAGGGCCGACCTTCTATCTACATCATGCATGGCCATTCCTTCCTAGATTGGCGTAATGGGGTTGGTCATGTGGGTTCTCTTGCGCATGATGGTAGCACGAGCGGTCGTAGGGGCGGCTTTCGTGGCTTACTCACGAAGTCGCAGATTCGTGTGTCAGGCCGATAGGCGTTGACCGCATTGATATCCCGTGTTAGTGTGTATACAGTATACAAACGAGGAGTAGCCATGAGTACGGTTGTCGTATCAGGTCGCGTGGACGAGGATGTCAAGCTGCGGGCGGACGCCATCATCCGCGCCGCCGGGTCCACGGTGAACGGCGTCATCAACGATGTGTGGCAGACGATCGTCGCTACCGGTCAGATCCCCACTCCGTCCAACGCTGCCGACGAGCAGGCGGAGAGGCGCGCCGCCTTTGCCTCCTTCATGGAGTGGTTCGATGGGCTGCCGCCGCAGAACGAGGCATATGCAGGCATGACCGACGACGAGATTCTTGCAGGTAGGGTGGACGACTATGCATAG
>JAUNJR010000230.1 GCA_030533135.1 Coriobacteriales bacterium | reverse complement strand
TCCACCCCGTTCCACTTCTCCAAAAGCAAGCCTCACTCTTTACGTTTTGACACACTTTACGTGCATTTAGTGGCATGATACGTAAGGTTTTGCCTATGCGAACATGGACGAGTTGTGAACAGGGAAGCATGGCTGAGACCGAAAGGGGAATTGCTCGGTAGTAGATTTTGCACCGAGAGTAAGTGGTATTGCCCAGAAAGGAACACGAATGGAAGAGAAGAAGACTGTCCCAGGATACTGGCGCGTCGTGGCCATGGCGGCACTTTGTGTCTGCGCGCTCTTGGTGGGGCTGCTCGCCAGCAGGTCTGGCAAGAATGAGCAGACTCCCGCCGCCACGGATCAGGCCGTTGAGCAGGAGGCAACTGAGGCCGGAGCCGAGCAGGACGCAGCCGAGTCCGAGGAAGAGCACACGACCGGGTTCACCCTTGTCGAGGGCGAGGATCCCCTGAGCCTCTGGGCTGATGACGCTCCGCTCAAGAAGGAGCTCGTGGCATACGTCGAGGCTGTCACCGATGAGTCGTCCCCTGACTTCATCCCCGTGGAGAACCGCATCGCCACCTTCGACGTCGATGGTACGCTCCTCAACGAGACCGATCCCAACTACTTCGACTACACGCTGCTCGTCCATCGCGTCCTCGAGGATCCCGACTACAAGGACAAGGCGTCCGACTTCGAGAAGTCCGTGGCTAACAAGATTGTCGACCAGAACGAGAACGGCACCAAGTACGAGGAGCTGCCCGTCGAGCACGGCCAGGCCGTGGCGTCTGCTTTCGCCGGCATGACCGTCGACGAGTTCTACGACTACGTGCACGAGTTCGCCGGGACCGACATGCCCAGCTACGAGGGCATGAAGCGCGGCGAGTCCTTCTACCAGCCCATGGTGCAGGTGGTTCAGTACCTGCAGGCCAACGGCTTTGACTGCTACATGATGTCCGGCACCGACCGTCTCATCATGCGCGGTCTCTTTAGCTCCGAGTACTGCCCGATCGAGGTTCCGCTGGACCATATCCTCGGCTCCGACGAGTCCCTGGTAGGCTCCGAGCAGGGTGACGAGGATGGCCTCGACTACACCTTCAGCCAAGGCGAGGAGCTCGTTCTCGGCGGCGACTTCTACATGAAGACCCTCAAGGAGAACAAGTGCTACATCATCGAGCGCGAAATTGCCAAGCAGCCGGTCCTCTCCTTCGGTAACAGCTCGGGTGACTTCTCCATGCACAACTACGCCCTCTCCAACCCCGACTACAAGAGCGCTGCCTTCCAGCTGTGCTGCGACGATGTCGTGCGCGAGAACGGCAACCTGGAGAAGGGCGAGTTGATGCGCCAGGAGTGCGAGGAGAACGGCTACGTGCCCGTGTCGATGGCCAACGACTGGACCACGATCTATGGCGACGGCGTCACTTACACCGGCGGCGAGGTCGAGCTTGCCGAGGCGGCATAACAGACGCCAGATGTGAGTTTAGCGAGGCGGTAGACGCCTAGAAGAGAATCACGTCATGCAGGAGCCAGAAGGACACACCCTTCTGGCTCCTCGCTTATCTCGCGAAGTCAGGCGGCGCAGCGAGGGACTCGCCTTTGTGCTTAGGCGGGGCTGGTCCCTCTCTCTTTTCCGAGCAGTCGCCCCTAGCGCTTGAAGGCCTTACTCACGAGTCCAATCACGGTGTCCGTACGTAGGACGATGGTGAGCGAGCTGCCTGCAGCGGTTGCAATGCACATGAGCAGCAGCCCCAGGATGCTGATGAGCGCCAGCGGCAAGGGCATCCCAAACGAGCCGCTAAAGATGACAAGTGAGCCGCTGCCTTCTCCATCGGAGAGAATCTCGAAAATGGGGGAACCCAAGGGCGTCTTCAAGAGATAGAAACCGGTAAGCACGATGGTGAGTGCGATGATGAC
>JAUNJR010000229.1 GCA_030533135.1 Coriobacteriales bacterium | reverse complement strand
CTGCGGCAGTGCATCTTGGTCTTTGCTCTGCAAATGAAGCGCAGGTCATCGTTACCATGATTGCTCGTGGCCTCAACACGGTGACGTCCACGAGTGCCGGACGGCTCTTCGATGCCGTGAGCGCTGTGCTTGGCATCCGCCGCGCCTCAAGCTTTGAGGGCGAAGCGGCAACGCAGCTCCAATTTGCCGCGGAGCGTTGTCCTGACGACCTGCGGCCTGGGCAGGTATTACGGCCTGAGGATTGCCTCTGCGAGGAGGCTGGTACGTTGGTCCTCGCCACCGACACGCTCTTTGCGCGCATCGTGGAGCAGTACTTGGCTGGTGAGGACGTACGGCAGCTTGCCTACATTTTCCACCTTGGGCTCTCCGAGATGGTGGAAGCCGCATGCCAAACGGTGCGCGAGCGCACGGGCGTGAGCACCGTCGCCCTAACCGGCGGTTGCTACCAAAACACGTTGCTGCTCGCACTGTGCGTCAACCGCCTGCGTGAGCAGGGCTTTATTGTGCTCACCCACAGTCTTGTCCCACCCAACGATGGCGGCATCGCCCTTGGCCAAGCCGTGGTTGCCGCACATCGTCCACAGAAGAAAGCATGAGCCCAGAGCAATATCTGGGCAGATGAAAGGAGCTCAAGATGTGCGTAGGACTCTCCGCCAAGGTGGTCCGCATCCAGGATGGCATGGCACTCGTTGATGCGTCTGGAGCCCGCAAGGAGATATCCGTGCAGCTCATGGACGACCTCGAGCCTGGCGACTACGTCATGGTGCACGCGGGCATAGCCATCGCCAAGATCACCGACGAGGACGACCATGAGACCGACGAGGTCATGGAGGCGCTGTTCGCATGAGCGATACCCAGAAACAGACGGCAGCGGAGGTTCTCGCCTCCTACGACGGCAGGCCGCTGCGCATTATGGAGGTCTGCGGCACGCACACGCACGAGATCTTCCGCTTGGGCATCCGCAAACTGCTGCCCCCACAGGTGGATCTCATCAGTGGCCCCGGCTGTCCCGTCTGCGTGACCCCCGTGGGATTCATCGACGAGGCAATCTGGCTTGCCGAGCGCGGCGTGACCATCACCACCTTTGGCGACCTCGTACGCGTTCCGGGTACCAAGGGAAGCCTCGCCACCGCACGAGCCAACGGCGCCCGCGTTCAGGTGGTGTACTCCCCCATCGATGCGGTCGCCTATGCCAAGGAGCATCCCACTGAGCGGGTGGTCTTCCTGTCCGTGGGCTTCGAGACCACAGTGCCTGCCGCCTGCCTCGCGGCGGAGCAGGCCCTGCAGGATGGAGTGAGCAACTTTTCCCTGCTCACGGCCAACAAGACCATGCCCAATGCCTACCAGGCCCTCAAGGGCTCGGCCGACGTGTTCCTCTATCCTGGCCACGTGCACGCCATCACGGGCACGGCCCTCTGCGAGGACCTTGTACAGCAGGGTGTGAGTGGCGTCCTTGCCGGCTTCACGGCAAAGGAGCTGGTCACCGCCCTTGCCGTGGCCGTGCGCAGGGGTGGTGAGGGAAAGCCCTTCTTTGTCAACGCCTACCCCCGCGTCGTCAAGCCCGAAGGCACACCTGCAGCTGTGGCCCTCATCGTGAAGGTCATGGAGCCCTGCGATACCGAGTGGCGCGGACTGGGCGTCATTCCGCAGTCTGGTCTGAAGCTTCGCGAGGCATATGCCGCAGTCGATGCCCGCATCGTACACGGCATCCCGCATATTGAGGGCCGCGCCAATCCAGCATGCCGCTGTGGAGAGGTTCTGCGCGGAGATTGCAAGCCATCTGACTGCCCGGTCTTTGGCAAGGGCTGCACGCCCCTGCATCCCGTCGGGGCCTGCATGGTCTCCGGCGAGGGCGCGTGCTCGGCATATTACCAGTATGGAGGGAGTCTGCAATGAGCGG